>DASPLD010000099.1:0-5182 GCA_035627755.1 Caulobacter sp.
TGCGCGCGATGGCCGCCTGGGGCCTGCCGATCACCGAGCATCTCGAGCGGTTCAGCGACACCGGCGGCCTGCTCGCCCATTATCGGGCGATCGAGGCGAGGCGCGCCGATCTGCCCTTTGACATAGACGGCGTCGTCTACAAGGTCGACCGGCTCGACTGGCAGCAGCGGCTGGGCTTCGTTTCCCGCGCGCCGCGCTGGGGCATCGCCCGCAAGTTCCCGGCCGAGCAGGCCCGCCCCGTCCTGGAAGCCATCGACCTGCAGGTCGGCCGCACTGGCGCGGTCACCCCGGTCGCCCGGCTGAGGCCGGTGACGGTCGGCGGGGTGACGGTGACCAACGCCACCCTGCACAACGCCGACGAGATCGCCCGCAAGGACCTGCATGTCGGCGACACGGTGATCGTCCAACGGGCCGGGGACGTCATCCCCCAGATCGTCGCAGCCATCCCCGAGGCGCGGCCGGCCGGCGCGGAGCCGTACGCGTTCCCGACCGAATGCCCCTGTCCGCTCCGCACGCCCCTGGCCCGCGAGACCACCGCCGGCGGGGCCGAGACGGTGGTCCGCCGCTGCACCGGCGAGCTGGCCTGTCCCTTCCAGCGGATCGAGCACCTCAAGCACTTCGTCTCCCGCCGCGCCTTCGACATCGAGGGGCTGGGCGAGAAGCAGCTCCAGGGCTTCTACGACGAGGGGCTGATCAAGGAGCCGGCCGACATCTTCACCCTGGCCGAGCGCGACAAGGTCTCGCTCAAGAAGCTCAAGGACCGCGAGCGCGCCGGCGAGACCAGCGTCGCCAACCTGTTCGCGGCCATCGAAGGCCGGCGGACCATCCCGCTCGACCGGTTCATCTATGGCCTGGGCATCCGCCACATCGGCGAGCAGACCGCCCTGGTCATGGCCCGCGGCTACGGCACGGCGCCCGAGTTCCTGGCCGCCATGGACAAGGTCGCCGAGGGCGACGAGGAGGCGATCGCCGAGCTCGACGCGCTGGACCAGATCGGCGATGCGGTGATCAAGGCCGCGGGCGCCTTCTTCGCCGAGGACCACAACCGCGGCATGGTCCAGAGGCTCTACGACCAGCTGACCGTGCTCGACGCCGAAAAGCCCAAGACCGACACCGCCGTGGCCGGCAAGACCGTGGTCTTCACCGGCGCCCTCGAACGGATGACCCGCGACGAGGCCAAGGCCCAAGCCGAGGGCCTGGGCGCCAAGGTCGCCTCCTCGGTGTCGAAGAAGACCGACCTGGTGGTCGCCGGCCCCGGGGCCGGCTCCAAGCTGAAGACGGCGACGGAGCTGGGCATCCAGGTGATGACCGAGGACGAGTGGCTGGCGATGGTGGGGGCCTGACCAAGCCCCGTCATCCCGGCCGTAGGGCGGAGCCCGGAGAGCCGGGACCCAGGAGGGACGGGATGCTGTGGCTAGGCAGGTTTGGCTTTGGCCTTCCCTAGGTCGGCCAGAGCCGCAATAGCCACCACCACCAGATAGACGATCAGCGCCGTGCGCCCATAGGCCAGGGTCGAGCCGGTCGGCACGGTCAGGCCGGCGAGGATCTGCAGGGCGACCAGGAAGGCGATGAACAGCAAGGCCGGCCAAGGCGAGCGCGACCAGGCGCCCCGACTCCACAGCCAGGCGCCGCCGGCCAGCGCGATCAGGCCCATCTCCAGGGTCTTCTCGGCGTCGGGATAGTCCCACCAGCCCAGGCCGACCTTCGGCCCGCCGATCCACAGCTCCAGGTCCGGCCGGTGGACCAGCCAGTCGAGCCCCCAGTGGGACAGGACCACAAGGGCCACGGCGATCGCCGCGCCCCAGTTCAGCCGAAGCAGGTAGCGGCAGGCCAGCAGGGCGGCCAGCGACCAGACGGCCACCGCCGGCAGGCTGTGCGTCCAGGGCATGTGGTAGAGGTCGAGCGGGCTGCCGGGCAGTTCGGGGTCGAACCGCACCTTCTCGACCCCGGCCATCACCAGGGCCGCCCAGCCGATATCGATCAGCTGCGCCCCGGCCACCAGGGCCCACAGCGGAGCCTTGGGCTCGATGGCCTTGGCGGCCAGCGAGGCGGCGTAGTGACCCACGAACATGGCGTCCTCCCCCGAGGTTTGCGCCAGAGTGGCCCTGCCGGCGGGCGAAGGGCAACCGTTTCGCCGGCCGCGCGACCTACATCCAGCCGCCCTCATGGGCGATGCGCACCGCCTCGGTGCGGTTACGCGCCTCCAGCCGGGCCAGCAGGTCGGACACCTGGTTGCGCACCGTGCCGGGCCTCAGGCCCAGGGTCGCGGCGATCTCCGCGTTGGTCAGCCCCTGGCGCATCAGCCCGATCAGCACCCGTTCCCGCTCGCTGAGCCGCCGGCTCTCGCTCCCCAGGTCGTCCAGCAGGGCGCTCTCGATCTGGGTCTGGCCCCGCGCCACCCGGCGGATGGCGTCGGTCAGCCGGGCCGGCGGGCTGGCCTTGAGGATATAGCCCCGCGCCCCGGCCGCCAGGGCCCGCTCGACATAGCCCGGGCGCCCGAAGGTCGACAGCATCAGCACGGGAACCGTCAGCCCGACGCCGCGAAGGGCTGCGACCAGGGCGATGCCGTCCATGCCGGGCATCTCGACATCGGCCACGATTACGTCGGCCGCGAGCGCGGGGATCGCCGCCAGGGCTTCCGTGGGCCGGTCGAACCGCCCGACCACCGAGAAGTCCCGCTCGAGCTCCAGCAGGCCGGCCAGCGCCTCCAGCATCAGGGCCTGATCCTCGACCAGCACCAGCCGCAGGGTCATTGCTCGGCCTCCCGGGGGAGGACCAGCCGCACCTGGGTGCCCGACCGGCGGACGATCTCGAACTTCGCCCCGAGCCTGGCGGCCCGGTCGGCCATGCCCCGCACCCCCTTGCCTTCATAGCGCAGGGCGCCGCGGCCATCGTCGGCGATGAGCAGGGTGGTCCCGGTGGCGTCCTGGGTTAGTCGGATGGCGCAGGCGCCGGCGCGCGCATGGCGCACGATGTTGGTCACGCTCTCCCGCAGGATCAGGGCCATCAGTCCGTCCGCCATGGCCGGGACGGCCAGGGCCGAGCGCTCGACCGTCAGGGCCACGCCGGCCGCCTCCAGCAGCGTCCGCGCCGCCTTGATCTCCGCGTCGAGGCCGCCGGTCCAGCCATGCAGGGTTTCCCGCGCCCGGCCGAGCCCTTCCCGCGCCACGGCCGCCAGGGCCTCCAGTTCCTCCCGCGCCTTCGACGGGTCGTCGGCCAGCAGCCCGGCCGTCAGCTCGGCCTTGACGGTGATCAGGGCGAAGGTCTGGCCGAACAGGTCATGCAGGTCGATGGCGATCCGCTCCCGTTCTGCGATCCGCGCCAACTCGACCACCTCCTCCTCCCGCCGGGCCAGGCCCTCGCGGATCAGGTCGCCCCGCCGCACCTGCAGGTAGATGGCGCAGACCACGGCGGTGACGAAACCGTCGATCAGGATGTAGCCGGGACCTCGGCCGACCAGGACCGCCATTCCGGCGAAGACCGCGACGACCAGCCCCGCCACGGCCACCCCGCGGGCCGCCGGTTGGGTAAGGCAGGCCAGGCAGGCGGCGTAGGTGAACAGCACGCTGGCCCCGGGATTGCCCGGCATGGCGACGACGCCCAGCACGGCGATCCCGCCGATGGGCGCCAGCGCCCGCAGCGGGCTCAGCCAGTGGGCCAGCACGTAGAGGGGCAGGAAGGCCGCCACGCAGGCCAGGTCCAGGGCGACGATCGCCGGGCTGGCGGTCCGCAGCGGCCAGAGGAACAACCCCAGGAACAGCAGGACGGCGTAGACTTCCCAGCTGTCGGCGTATCGGGGCGGCAGGATGCGAAGTCGGATGGTCGTCTCCTATTTCGCCAGGGTCACCCGGATCGGCGCGGTGAACGCCGGGAACGCCCGGGCGACGCGGGCCTGGATGTCGGACACCTCCAGCAGAGACTGGCACATGTCCTTCAGCGCGCCCAGGAAGCCGGGCGTCTCGGCGCGGGCCCGGTCGCGGTCCAACCCCGCCGACTGGCCGAACGCCGCCGAGACCAGCGGCAGGCGGCGGCTGTTGGCCATGAAGCCGCGCAGGCTGGCGGCGTAGCGACCGGCCAGGACCGGGTCGTCCAGCCGCGCGCCGCCGACCACGATGGCCCGGTCCGAGACCGTGATCCGCTCCTGGCCGCGGGTGAAGACGATGGTCTGGCCTTCGGCGGCGATGTCGTAGGGGACTTCGACGTTGCGGATGGCGGAGCAGCGCCTGGCGTCGAAGGCCTGCGCCTGGGCGCTGGTCGACAGGATGGCTGCGGCGCAGCCGGCGAGGACGGGAAGGGCGATACGAAGCATTGCAGGGCCTTTCGCTTGAGGTTGGAGCCTCAGACTGGCCGGCCCTGCCGGGCGGGATAAGTGACGGATGTCATGGGGACGTAGAGCCAGGGGATAGCTCGGAGCGCGCGCTTGTGGGTTCGCCGCTGGGCTCCCTTCTCCCCTCGCGGGAGAAGGTGTCGCCGAAGGCGACGGATGAGGGGGCGCACCGGCACAAGACGCAGCCCGTCTTAACCGCCTCATCGCAGCTTGAAGACCTATCGACCCCTCATCCGGCGCTTCGCGCCACCTTCTCCCGCAAGGGGAGAAGGGACCCTCACGGCGGCTGATCCAGCTTTGGCCGCCTAGCCCCGCGCTCGGAAGGCCCTATTGCTGTTGCTGTTGCTGTTGCTCCCGGAAGGCGTCCACGCCGCGGCGGCGGGTGCCCCGGAACACGGGCCTGGGCATGTGGTAGAACTCCGGCTCGCTGATCGCCGACTTGGCCTTCGACACCGCAACGTCGACCGCCAGCTGGCTCTCCGCATTGCCCTTGTAGACCCCCCGGGAGGGCGGCACGTCGCCGTAGTCGCGGCCGATGGCGACCGCCACATGGCGGTCGCAGGTCAGCATGTTGTTCGTGGGGTCGAACCCCACCCACCGCTGGCTGGGCAGGAAGACCTCGACCCAGGCGTGGGTGGCGTCCGGATCCGAGCGGTCCCCCTTCTTGCGGTCGGTGAACAGATAGCCGGAGACATAGCGGGCCGGCAGGCCCCAGTCGCGGGCGATGGTGATCATGATGTGGGCGAAGTCCTGGCAGACGCCCCGGCGGGCTTCCAGCGCCTCGTCGATGGAGCTCTCGGCGCGGGTCACGCCCGCCTCGTAGCCGAAGGAGTCGTAGATCGCCTTGGAAAGCGC
>DASPLD010000100.1:0-4221 GCA_035627755.1 Caulobacter sp.
CGGCAGACGCTCCTTCACCTGCGTCAGCGCCTCCTCCCCGTCGGGCGCGAGCGCGACCTCGTAGCCCTCCTTCTCGAGGTTGTAGTGGAGCAGCGTCGCCAGCGCGTCGTCGTCCTCGACGATGAGGATCTTGCCGCTCATGGGGTCTCGGCCCGGGTGAGCGCGTCGGTCTTCGGCCGCGCCGCGGCGGCCAGCTCCTCGCCGGTGATCTCGTAGTGGACGATCTCGGCGATGTTGGTGGCGTGGTCGCCGATCCGCTCGAGGTTCTTGGCGACGAACAGCAGGTGGGCGCCGGGGGTGATGGTGCGGGGATCGCCCATCATGTAGGTCAGCAGTTCGCGGAACAGGCTCTCGTAGTGTTCGTCGACCTCGTCGTCGCGGGTCCAGACGGCGGTGGCGCCGGCCAGTTCGCTGGAGGTGTAGGCGTCGAGCACGTCCTTGAGGCGGCTGGAGACCAGCTTGCCCATGCGCTCGATGGAGCGGGTCACCGGCCCGGCCGGGTCGGTCTCGGCCAGCACCAGGGAGCGCTTGGCGATGTTCTTGGCCAGGTCCCCGCAGCGCTCGAGGTTGGACGCGATCTTCATCGCCGCCACCGTGCGGCGCAGGTCCACCGCCATCGGCTGGCGCAGGGCGATCAGCCGGATGGCGGCCCGCTCGATCTCCAGCTCGAGGGCGTCGAGCCGCTGGTCGCGCTCGACGATGGCGGCCGCCAGGGCGACATCCCGGCGGGCGAACGCATTGACCGCGTCGGCCACCTGGGCCTCGGCCAGGCCGCCCATGCGGGCGACCTCGGCGGTAAGGTGGTTCAGCTCTTCCTCGTAGGAGGTGACGATGTGCTGTTGCATGACGAACCTTACCCGAACCGGCCGGTGATGTAGTCCTGGGTGCGGGTCTCGCGGGGGTTGGTGAAGATCTCCTCGGTCGAGCCCTCCTCGACCAGCTCGCCGAGGTGGAAGAAGGCGGTGCGCTGGGAGACACGAGCCGCCTGGGCCATCGAGTGGGTGACTATGACGATGCAGTACTGGCGCCGCAGCTCGTCGATCAGCTCCTCGATCCGGGCGGTGGCGATGGGGTCGAGGGCCGAGCAGGGCTCATCCATCAGGATGACGCGGGGCTGAACGGCGATGGCGCGGGCGATGACCAGCCGCTGCTGCTGGCCGCCGGACAGGCTGGAGCCCGACTGGTGCAGCCGGTCCGAGACCTCGCCCCACAGGCCGGCCTTCTTGAGCGAGGCCTCGACGATGCCCTCCAGCTCCGCCTTGCCCGCCGCCAGGCCATGGATGCGGGGGCCGTAGGCGACGTTCTCGAAGATCGACTTGGGGAAGGGGTTGGGCTTCTGGAACACCATCCCGACCCGGCTGCGCAGCACCACGGGATCGACCGAGCGGTCGTTGACGTCCTGGCCGTCGATCTCGATCCGGCCGGTGACGCGGGCGCCGGGGATGGTGTCGTTCATCCGGTTGATGCAGCGCAGGAAGGTCGACTTGCCGCAGCCGGACGGGCCGATGAAGGCGGTCACCGCCCGGTCGGGGATGTCCAGGGTGATGTCGTGCAGGGCCTGCTTGTCGCCGTAGTAGGCGCTGACCTTGTCGCAGCGGATCTTCACCCCGGCGTTTGCGACCGGCGTGTGGGCGGCGACCGCCGGGGGGCGGAGCTGGGCGTCGTGGGGCAAAGGCGTTCCTTCGGGGAGGTCTTGGGCGGCGGCCATCTACCACCTCTTCTCGAAGCGGCGGCGCAGGATCACGGCCGTCGCGTTCATCAGGATCATGAAGACCAGCAGCACGATGATGGCCCCGGCGGTGCGTTCATGGAAGGCCGCCTCGGCGGCGTTCTCCCAGATGAACACCTGGACGGGGAGCACGCTGGCGGCGCTGGCCAGGCTTTCGGGAAGCCCGGGGGTGAAGGCGACCATGCCGATCATCAGCAGCGGGGCGGTCTCGCCGAGGGCATGGGCCATCGACAGGATGATGCCGGTCATCACCCCGGGCGCGGCCTGGGGCAGGACATGGTGGAAGACGGTCTGGTTGCGGCTGGCGCCCATGCCGAGCGCCGCCTCGCGGATGGAGGGCGGCACGGCCTTGAGCGCCGCGCGGGTGGCGATGATGATCGTCGGCAGGCTCATCAGGGCCAGCACCATGCCGCCGGTCAGCGGGGCCGAGCGGGGGAAGCCCAGCCAGTTGATGAACAGCACCAGGCCGAGCAGGCCGTAGACGATCGAGGGCACGGCGGCGAGGTTGTTGATGTTGACCTCGATGAAGCCGCTGATCCGGCCGCGGGGCGCGAACTCCTCCAGCCAGACGGCGGCCAGCACCCCGATGGGCACGGCGATCAGGGCGGCGACCAGCAGCATCAGGGCCGAGCCGACCACGGCCCCCAGCACCCCGGCCTGCTCCGGCTCGGTGGAGTCCGAGCGGGTGAAGAAGTCGGCGTTGAAGTGGCTCCGGACCACCCCCTCGGCCTTGAGCCGGTCGAGCCAGTCGAGCTGGCGGTCGGTCAGCTTGCGGTCCGAGGCGGGCGTCGCGCGCTCGATCTGGCCCTTGTAGTAGAGGTCGGCGTTGGCCTTGACCGGGACGGTGAAGGTCAGGGTCTTTCCGATGACCGACGGGTCCTTCTTGATCGCGTCGAGGATGCGGTAGCCGAGGTCGCGGGATACCAGGTCCATGGCCTCGCCGGAGGCGAGGCCCAGGTCGTCGTCCTGGACCTTGAGGCGCCGGAGCAGGTTCTGGGCGGCCAGGTAGTCGAAGTTGACGCCCTCGAGGTCGGTGCGGTCGATCCGGGCCGGGTCGAGGTAGACGCTGGTGGTGATCGAGTGGGTCCAGAAGACGCTGTAGCCCTGCTGGACCACCCGGGCGAGCAGCACCACCAGGAAGCCGAGCGCGATGACGATCGCCAGCTGGCCGTAGAGCCTGAAGCGGGCCTCGGCGGCGTGGCGCCGGCGCAGGCGGCGCTCGGAGATGTCGCGGGGCGCGTCAGTCATAGGCCTGCCGGTATTTCTGCACGATGCGCAGGGCGACGATGTTGAGCACCAGGGTGACCCCGAACAGGGTCAGGCCCAGCCCGAAGGCGGCCAGGGTGCGGGGGCTGTCGAACTCCTGGTCGCCGGTGAGGATCTCGACCATCTGGCGGGTGACGGTGGTCACCGAGTCCAGCGGGTTGGCGGTGATCCGCGCCTGGGACCCCGCGGCCATGGTGACGATCATCGTCTCCCCCACGGCCCGGCTGATGGCCAGCAGCATGGCCCCCATGACGCCGGGCAGGGCGGCCGGCAGGATGACCCGCTTGACCGTCTCCGACTTGGTGGCCCCCATGGCGTAGCTGCCGTCGCGCAGGGACTGGGGCACGGCGTTGATGATGTCGTCGGACAGGGAGGAGATGTAGGGGATCAGCATGATGCCCATCACCACCCCGGCGGTCAGCGCCATCTCGTTCTGCACGGCCATCAGGTACTGGCCCAGGGGGTCGAGCGGCCCCTGCACCAGCCAGCTGCCGATGAAGTTGAAGAAGGACCGGAACATCGGCCCGACGGTGAGGGCGGCGAAGAAGCCGTAGACCACGGTCGGCACCCCGGCGAGGATCTCCAGCAGCGGCTTGATGATCCCGCGCGTGGCGCGGCCCGCGTATTCCGACAGGTAGATGGCGCAGAACAGCCCGACCGGGGCGGCCACGCACATGGCCACGACCATCACCAGGAAGGTGCCGGCGAACAGGGGCACGGCCCCGAAGGCGCCCCTGGCGGCCACCTGGTCCTCGCGCATGGCGATCTGGGGCTGCCACTGGAGCCCGAACAGGAAGTCGAGGGGCGAGACCGAGGCGAAGAAGCGCAGGGCCTCGTAGAGCAGGCTGGCGACGATGCCGACCGTGGTCAGCACGGCGGCGGCCGAACAGGCGATCAGGGCCAGGTTGATCCAGCCCTCGACCCGGTTGCGGGCCCGCAGTTCGGGCCGGATTCGGCTGAAGGCGAACAGCGCCCCCAGCAGAGCCGCCAGCGCGGCCCCCGCCGCGGTCGCCGCTGCGCCGAGGTTGGGGAGCAGAACCGCCGCGCCGACCAGCACCGCCAGCGCCGGAACCACGGCCCAGATCAGCGCATAGGCGCCGTGCTGGCCCGGCCGCGAATGGGCCCGGGCCCCCTGCTGCCGCCTGTGCGCCAGCGCGCGCCCGCCCACATAGGCGGCGACGGCGGCGACGATCAGCAGCGGCGGAAAGAGCCAGGTCATGCGGGTC
>DASPLD010000101.1:0-20993 GCA_035627755.1 Caulobacter sp.
CATGAATCGCCCCCGACAGGGCGACCAGCGGAATGGGGACGCCGCGTGCTATCAGCCAAGCCAGGCCGTTCAGCAGCCGGTGCAGCAGTTCCGGCCTCGGCCCCGCTCCAACCCAGACCTCGCGCACCTCCGGCCACAGCCTGGGCAGCAGGGTGAGGTCCGGCACTTCGACAAGAGAGAACCGTGTACTGAACAGCGGCAGGCGGCCCGGCGGAGCGATGGTGACATTGCGGGCCTCGACCAGCCCCCTGCCCCGCGCCCCCCGGCCGTCCCGCCACAGCCGCACCGGTCGGCCCGCGTAGCTCGTGATGGCCCGGATGACCGCCCTTCCCACCCGGGCGCGCGGTGAGGGCGCAATGCCCGCCGAGATGTCGTACACCGCCCGCCAGCCCTCGGTCAGCGCCGCGACGGCGGCGGCAGTCAGGGCGGGACAGGTGCTGGTCCCGGAGATGGCGAACACCCCGGCCGCCCGCGCCTGCGCGTCGAACGCCTCGATGCCCAGCACGAACTCGCTGGCGTCGGCGAGATCGAGGTAAGCCCGGCCCTGGGCGATGCAGGCCTGGACGAGCCGGAACGGCGCGGCCCCGTAAGCCTGGAACGGCCCGCTACAGTCCACCACCAGGTCGGGGGAGAGCGTCGCCAACTGGCCCGCGACATCGCCGTTGCGGTCGAACCGGACCGGCTCCATGGCCCCGCCGCCTGCGAGCCGCCAGCGGTCGCAGAACGCCCTGGCCTTTTCCGGCGAGCGGCCGCCGATCAGAAGGGTAAGCCGCGGCTCCTCGGCCAGCAGCCGGGCCAGCCGGGCGCCGAACACACCGTACCCTCCCACGATCAGAACCCGCATCGCCCCGTCATCCGCTGCTGGCCCGTGATGGACCGGGGCCGCCGCGCGAGCAAGCGGGTGGCCGGCCATCCGTAGTTGTGTCTAACTGGCGCGGGGTTCGAATCCCCAACGCCGCCTTTCGTTCGCGCGACGACCCCGCAAGGGGCGCGGCAGCGAGGAGAGGGACGGCGCAGCATGGTGCAAGCGCTACGAACGCTCCAGAAAACCTCCCGGCGCCAGCCGCGAGGCAGCCGCCCCCGGGTCATGCGGGTCCAGAGCCCCCGCCCGCGGGCCGCGGCGCCGGGGGGAACTGAGGCGGAGGGGGGACGGATCGATGCCGAACGGTTGGTGGATCGCACTGGGGGCCGTCGTGGTCGCGCTCGTCGGGGTGTCGGTCCTGGCGCGCCGGAGGCCGGAGGTCGTCTACGAGTGGGACTGGGCCCTGCAGTACATCGACGGCCGGTTCGTCCGCATCCTGCCGCCAGGCCGGTACTGGCCGCCCCTGTGGCGCGACAGCAAGATCGTCAAGCTGATCAAGACGGTGCGGGTGAGCGCCGCCGGCGGCGTCGATGTCATGACGTCGGACCGGTTTTCCGCCCGGCTGTCGGTCTCCGTCGTCTACCGGATCGTCGATCCGGTGGCGGCGCAGGAGGGCGCCGCCGAAGCCCGGCTGACCCTGATGCTGAGCGACGCCCTGGTCCGCCTGGCCTCGGCCCGGACCCTGGATGACCTGCTGGCCGAGCGCGGCGAGCTGGGGGCTATGGCGGTCGAGGCCGTGGCGCCGGCCTTCCCGGAACTGGCCCTGGAGGGCGCCCTGATCTCCAACCTGACCCTCCCGCCGGAGCTGCGCAAGCTGCTCACCGCCGCAGACATGGCCCGCATGGAGGGCCAGGCGGCGCTCGAGCGGGCCCGAGCCGAACAGGCCTCGCTGCGCTCCCTGGCCAACGCCGCGCGGATGTTGAAGGACAACCCCGAACTGATGCGCCTGCGCACCCTGCAGGCGGTCTCCCCGACCGGCAAGGGCGCGACCCTGGTGCTGGGCGCCGATCCGATCGTCGGCGCGCCTGGCGGGTAGGGATCTGTCCGCCCCCTTCAAGGGTGCGGCAATGATAACGCCCGTCATCCCGGAAGGCCGCGAAGCGGACTGTCCGGGACCCAGGGGTGCGGCGCTCCGGCGCGAATGGCGGGTAGAGGTCTGTCCGCCCCCTTCAAGGGTGCGGCAATGACAACCTCCGTCATCCCGGAAAGCGCGCAGCGCTTGTCCGGGACCCAGGGGGTGCGGCGCGCCGGCCGCAAAGCCGCGTTCGATCGCGAGACCACGCACCCCTGGGTCCCGGCTCTACGCGCTACGCGCTACGGCCGGGATGACGGAGTTGGGTTGACCCGCGTCCGGAGGGGGCGCGTCGCGCCGAACCCCGGGAGGCCCTATCCAAGAACCCGGTCCGCCTGTCCCGGCTCGGGGATCCAGCAGACCTGGCTGCGTCCGAATCTCCGCATCCGGTTGCGGGCGACCAGTTCATACAGCCGGTCCGCCCAGCGCCGCGGCAGCAACCGTCCGAGGCCCGCCGCCTTCCAGGGCCAGCCGAGCCGCTCGGCCATGCGGATCGTCCCGTCGGCCTTGAACCTCGCGACCCCGTCCTCGATCAGGATGTTGCTCTCGTAGTCGGTGGGGTTGAGCCCGTAGTGGCGATACAGCGCCTCCCCCAGCGGCGTCTGCGCCGGCAGGAGCCGGAACAGGCCCATGCGGTCGAGCTTCAGGATCGCCCGCATGCCGGTGCTGCAGAACACGCAATGGCCATCGAAGACGATCACCGGCCTGTCGTCGGGAAACGAAGGAACGTCAGGATCCCGGCGATAGCTGTAGGCCTCGCGCGGGATCATAGCCGGATCAGTCCAGGTCTTCCGCCAGGATGGCCATCTCGAACATGTAGGAGCCGGCCTCGTCCTCGTCTTCGTAGATGACGCCGATGAACTCGCCCTTGAGTTCGACCTCGGCGGAGTCCTTCTGCTTGCGGGCCTTCACCGCCACGTGCGGGTTGCCGAAGGTCCGCTTCAGGTGGGCTTCGACTTTCTTGATGGCGACGTCGTCCACGGGAACGCTCCGGGCAAAGGGGAATTGGCGCGGAACCTACCCCCGACCGCGCCCGGCGCAAGCCTCTAAATCACGTAGTCGTAGACGATGTCCGCGAGCGTATGGTCCATCGTCCGGGCCGGCTCCTCGCAGGTCGGGCAGTTGACCAGGCGCGCCGGCACCCCCGCCGCCGTGCAGCCGGGCGGCACGGGCTTCAGCACCACCGAGCCCGAGGCCACCTTGGCGTAGTCGCCGATGACGATGTTGCCCAGCACCTTGGCGCCGGCGCCCAGCAGCACGCCCCTGCCGATCTTCGGGTGGCGGTCGCCGCGTTCGGCCCCGGTGCCGCCCAGGGTCACCCCATGCAGCATGGAGACGTCGTCGCCGACCACCGCCGTCTCGCCGATGACGATGCCGGTGCCGTGGTCGAAGAACACCCCGCCGCCGACCTTGGCGTTCGGGTGGATGTCGACCTGGAACACCTCGCTCATCCGGCTCTGCAGGTAGAAGGCCAGGGTGTCGCGCCCATGGGTCCACATCCAGTGGGCCACCCGGTGGGTCTGCAGGGCCATGAAGCCCTTGAAGAACAGGAACGGCTGGACGTAGCCCTTGCAGGCCGGATCGCGCTCGAACACGGCCTTCAGGTCGGCCTCCGCGGCGGCGATGATGCCCGGGTCAGCCTCGAACGCCTCCTGCGCGAATTCCCGCGCGCTCATCGCCCGCAGCTCCTGGTCGCCCAGCTTGCGGGCGATCTGATAGCTCAGGGCGTCAGCGAGGCGGTCGTGCGCAAGGATCACGGAGTTGAGGAGGCTGGCCAGGGCCGGCTCTTCCTTCGACGCCCGTTCCGCCTCGTTGCGCAGGGCGGCCCATACGGGCGGCGCCACCGTCGGCTCAACGACTTCCAGATGCTTGGCCATTGGCGGCCTCCCTCTCCAAGCGCCGGCTCCGGCGCCACCGCGCCGGGTCGTCCGTCTCTCGCCCTTTGGCTTCATATGGTAGCCCATCGGGTCATTGCCAGCGTTAACGCACGACGTTTTGCCGCTCCCCCCGTTGCGCCGGCCGTTGCGCCGCCTTAGCCTCGCCGGGTTCGTCATCGAAAGTGCGGCCGCATGAAGTCCCTGCCCCTGCTCGTCGCGCTGGCGAGCCTGACCCTCGCCGGCGGCGCCCGGGCGGCCGAACTCAACGGGCCGGAAGTCTCCTCCGCCACGGCGGCGTCGGCTCCGCCGAGCCTGGGCCGCGCCGCCCTGGTCGAACTGGTCAAGGACGGCAAGCCGCTCTGCGGCGGCTGGCGGCCCAAGGACGGGAGCTGCGAGGACATCGGCTTCATGGAGGTTCTGGCGGACGGCCAGGTGGCCCAGACCTACCGGTTCAAGCTGTCCGACGACTATGAGATCGCCATGCGGCAGACGGTGAAGTTCGAGGGCAACGCCCTCTGCGCCGAATTCCGCTGGGAGGACCTGGAAGTCGCCGTGCTGCGCGAGGGCCAGCGGGCGCCCTTCTCCGAGAGCCTGGCCCTGACGGCCATGCTGCAGAACTCTCTGGAGGAGTTCACCGGCAAGACCATCTGCGAGACCTATCAGCGCAACGCCGCCACCGGCGAATTGACCACCGAGGTCACCGTCGACGGCGAGCGCTACCCCGCCCTCGACGCCGACTACCGGATCCTCAGCCCCGGTGACCGGATCCACCTGCGCGGGCCGGACGCCGGGCCCGAGCTCAAGCCGCTGGAAATCTGATCGCGGTGAGTTTCGTTCCTCCCGCCCCAGGGTTCGGCGATCCCCTGCCGGTCGCCGCCTCGCAGCCGGTGATCGACTTCCTGGCGCGGCGCCGCTCGGCCTCGGCCCTGACCCTGGGCGAGCCGGGGCCGACCGACGCCCAGCTTTCAGACCTGATCCGCATCGCCGCCCGAGCGCCCGACCACGGCAAGCTGGCCCCCTGGCGCTTCGTCATCCTGGCCGCAGACGGCAAGGCCGGCTTCGCCGCCCGCCTCGAAGCCCTGGCCGCCGGCCGCCCCGACGCCGCCAAGCTGATCGCCAAGCTCGGCAAGCTGAAGGCCCCGCCGGTCGGGGTGGCGGTGGTCTCCAGCCCCAAGCCCGGCGAGATCCCCGAGTGGGAACAGCTGATGTCGGCCGGCGCGGTCTGCACCCTGCTGTTGCAGGCGGCCATGGCCATGGGGTTCGGCGCCAACTGGATCACCGACTGGTACGCCTACGACCCCGGGGCGCGGGCGGCGCTCGGCCTGGCCGAGGGCGAGCGGGTCGCGGGGTTCGTCTTCGTCGGAACCCCGGCGGAGGCTCCAGCCGAACGGGTCCGGCCCGACGCGGCCGCCCTGACCACCCGCTGGCGCCCGCCGACCTGACATTCGTCAGGTGACAGGGCTTTAACTGGCGTCCAAGATCGCTTCAGGTAAGCTCTGAAACAGTTGTTTTGATGGGGAAAACACCATGCGCGCCGCCGTTGCCGCAGCCACCGCCCTGATCTCCGCCGCCGTCTGCCTGCCGGCCGCCGCCGCGCCGTTGCCGACCTATGACCAGGTTGGCTTGAAGTGGCGCCGGGCGCCCAATGTCGTCGACATGGCCCGTCACTATCCGGTGCGGGCCAAGGCGCTGGGGGTCGGTCGCGGCATGGCCGAGGTCTCCTGTACCGCCCAGGCCGAGGGCCGGCTGAAGTGCCAGGTGGTCAAGGAGACCGAAGGCAACCTCGGCTTCGGCGCCGCCGCCCTGACGGTGATGAGCCGCGCGCGCGTCGATGCCGTCGACGGCGGCGACCCCGCCGGGCGCACCTTCGGCTTCCGGCTGAAGTTCGGCGCCTGGCCGGCCTCCGAGCTGCCGGCGAGGTTCCAGCCCGGCGAGGGCCTGACCTGGTCGCGCTTCCCGATCATGACCAACTGGAACATGCAGGGCCAGGACAAGCACGAGACCTTCTCGGCGAAGTTCGACTGCGTCGCCCGGGCCAGCGGCCGGCTGACCTGCACGCCCACCGACGCCACGCCGGACGCCCCCAAGTTCGTCAAGGCCGCCGCCGACGCCCTGGCCCGGGCCCGCGTCCAGCGCGCCGACGGCGCCTCCCCCGAAGGCGCCCGCTTCTCCTGGACCGTCGCCGTCCAGCGCCAGACCTGGTGCTCCCCCGGCCGCGAGGACATCTTCCAGGACGACGACACCACCGGCCCGCCCGGCCGCTGCTTCCCGGGCCAGGTTCAGGTGCGTTAGGAAGCCGGCTGGCCCGCCAGGTCTTCGGGCGGCGGGTCCTTGCCCTCGGCATAGGCCTTGCTCAGCCGCCGGTAGGCCCCTGAGTTGAAGGCCAGAACCGTGGCGACGACCCCCACCACCCCGGCCAGGGTGAAGACCAGGGCGATGCCGCGCGCCGGGCCGCGGCCGAACCAGTCGCCGATGGCGTCCGCCCCCGCCCCGTCGGTCATGAACGGGATGAAGACGAACTGGGCCAGCGGGCTGATCAGGAAGGCGGTCAGCGGCGAGGCGGCCTGTTCCACCGACTGGGCGAAGCCGAACACCCGGCCCTGGCGCTCGAAGGGGACGACCTTCTGCAGGGTGGTGTGCTCGGCGGCCTCGGCGTAGGGGCCGAGGAACATCCAGATGTAGCAGCCCCCGACCAGCAGCCAGATCGACGACTGCAGGGTGAAGAAGCAGCAGGCGATCCAGGCGATCAGGTTGACCAGCAGCAGGGTGCGGAGCGGATTGGCGCCCAGCCCCGTGCGGGCGATGACCAGGCCGCTGATGATGAAGGCCGTGGCGATGAAGGCCCACAGCATCCCCCACACCTCGACCTTCACCAGCGACAGGCCGTAGGCGTCCATCAGCGCCATGAAGATGCCGCCCAGGAAATTGTTGAAGGCCGCGAACAGGATGAGGGCGAAGAGGCCCGGCACGGCGCCCACCACCCGGATGGTGCCCCGGATGTCGACCTTCTTCGGCGCGGGCGCGGCGCCCGGGTCGGCGGCGCCTTCGCGGGTCTCGTCGACGGGCGTCAGCAGCAGGTGCAGGAAGGCGACGGCCGTGAACGCCAGGGCGAACAGCAGCGTGGCCAGCATCCCGCCCCAGGCCACGAGGAAGCCGCTGATCACCGAGGTGGTCAAGAAGCCGATGCCGGTCACCATCCCTACCAGGCCGTTGGCCCTGTCGCGCCGGTCCTCGGGCACCAGGATGGTCACCAGGGTCGGCAGGGCGATGCTGCGGATGTTGCCGGCGATGACGCCCAGCATGACCAGGCCGATGAACAGCCACAGGGGCAGCCCGGCCACCTGCCTGAGGCTGTCCTCGGGCGCCAGCTCGTGCGCCGCCAGCGCCAGCAGGTAGAGGCCGAACGACGCCGCGCTCGAGCCCAGCATCGCCACCTTCTTGCGGTTGTGGTCCACCAGGCTGCCGAACCAGAACCCCGAGGCGGCGGTCAGCACCAGGTAGATGCCCGCGATCATCCCGGTGGCGAACACCGACCGGGTCTCCAGATAGACCCAGAAGGTGATGGCGAACCACACCGTGAAATTGGTGATGTTGGCCACCAGGTTGTTGGCCAGCAGGTGATGGAAGGGCTTCATCGGCATCGCGCAGAGCCTAGCCGCGGCGTGGCGGGCGGCCTAGCCCCGGCCGCGATAGGGCGCGACGCCCTGGTCGGGCAGCCACAGGCCCTCGGGCGGTGGGCCGCTCTGCCAGAAGACGTCGATCGGGATGCCGCCGCGGGGGTACCAGTAGCCGCCGATGCGAAGCCACTTCGGCTGGGCGGTGTCGAAGATGCGCTTGCCGACCGCGACGGTGCAGTCCTCGTGGAAGGCGCCGTGGTTGCGGAAGGCGCCGAGGAACAGCTTCAGGGACTTGCTCTCGATCAGCCAGTCGCCGGGGGCGTAGTCGATGACCAGGTGGGCGAAGTCGGGCTGGCCGGTGACCGGGCAGAGGGAGGTGAACTCGGGCGCCGTGAACCGCGCCAGGTAGAGGGTCCCGGCCTGGGGATTGGGCACGCGCTCCAGCACCGCGTCCTCGGGCCGCTGCGGCGCCTCGGTCTGCTGGCCGAGCTGGGTGAGATGGGTCTCTTGCATCGGCGCGCTTTAGACCCGCGCCGAAGGGGGGACAAGGCCGCGGCGCCACGCTAAGACGCCCGGAGGATCAAGGGAGAGGCGACAGATGACGGGCAAGGACTTCGACGGCTACGTGGTGGTGGTGACCGGCGGCTCGACGGGGCTGGGCCGGGCGATCGCCGTGGAGACCGCCCGGCGCGGGGCCCGGGCGGTGATCGTCAACTTCGCCAGCAGCCGCGACGAAGCTGCCGAGACGGTGCGGCTGGTCGAGGCGGAGGGGGCCCAGGGGATCCTGGCCCAGGGCGACGTGGCGGACGACGCCGCCTGCCGCGCCATCGCCGCGGCGGCCGAGCCGTTCGGCCGGATCGACGCCCTGTTCAACAACGCCGGCATGACCAAGTTCGCCCCTAACCACGGCGACCTCGACGCCCTGACGGGGGACGACTTCCTGCGGCTCTACTCGGTGAACGTCGTCGGGGCCTTCCAGATGGTCCGGGCCGCCCGGCCCCTGCTGGAGGCCGCGCCGCAGCCCGGCGCGGTGGTCAACACCAGCTCGATCGCGGCGGTGACCGGCATCGGCTCCTCGGTGGCCTACGCCGCCTCCAAGGGGGCGATGACCACCATGACCCTGTCGCTGGCCCGCGGCCTGGCGCCGAAGATCCGGGTCAACGCCGTCTGCCCGGGGTTCATCGACACCCCCTGGTTCGGCAAGTCGATGTCGGAGGACACGGTCGGCCGGATGCGCCAGGGGGTGATCAACTCTACCCCGCTGAAGGCCGCCTCGACGGCCGAGGACATCGCCGGGGCGGCGGTGTTCCTGGCCGCCCCGGCCTCCCGCCACGTGACCGGCGAGACCCTGCTGGTCGACGCCGGCACCCACCTCGGATTCGCCTCGCTGTCGATGCGCTGAGAGGCTCGGCTGCTCAAAAGTTAGGCGGTTGCGCCCGACCGCGCCCGGATTCGCGACAGCCGGGAACCGCGTTTCGGCCCCGGTGATCCCGGGGTTAGCCGAGCCCGCGTCCTTCGCCCATCCTGCCCGCGACCTTCGATCGAAAAGACGGGGCGACGCCCCGGGCCGCAGGCCCTGGGCGCCAAACATAAGGGGATAGCGATGACATTCTGGAAACTGGCCCTGGTCGGCGCTGCGGCGTCCCTGGCTCTCGGCGGAGCGGCCTTCGCTCAGGAAGAGGCCGCGAGCGAGGCCTCCTTCACCTTCAACGCCGGCGTCGCCTCGGACTATGTGTTCCGCGGCGTGAGCCAGACCGACGGTCCGCAGGTGTTCGGCGGCGTCGACTTCAGCAACGGCCCGATCTACGCCGGCGCCTGGCTCTCGAACGTGGACTTCGGCGACGACACCGACGCTGAGATCGACCTCTACGTCGGGGTGAAGCCGGAGCTGGGTCCCGTGACCCTCGACCTGGCCTACATCTACTATGGCTATGTGGGCGAGCCGACCGGCGCCGACTATGCCTACAGCGAGTTCAAGGTCGCCGCCTCGGTCCCGGCCGGCCCGGTGACCATCGGCACGGCCTGGTACTATTCGCCGGAGTTCTTCGGGGGCACGGGCGAGGCCCTCTACGGCGAGGTCAACGCCAGCTACGCCATCAACGACAAATGGTCGGTCGGCGGCGCGGTGGGCAGCCAGGACGTCGATATCGGCGGGCAGTACACCACCTGGAACATCGGGGTCGGCTGGGCCCCGCTGGACAAGCTGGCGCTCGACCTGCGCTATCACGACAGCGACCTCGACTGCGGCGACATCTGCGATTCGCGGGTTGTGCTGACGCTGAAGACCACCCTGCCCTAGGCTGAGGCTGGTTCGGATCGGAGAGGCCGCCGCGAGCAACCTTGCGGCGGCCTTTTCGCTGCCCGGCCGGTCCGCTATGCCAGGGGCATGGACAGCTTCGCCGCCCTGCTGGCGCCGGTCACCCCGGAGGCCTTTCTCGCCGACCACTACGGCAAGGCGCCCCTGCACATCCCGGCCCCAAAGGAAGGAGCCGGCGCCCGCCGCGGCCTGCTGACCTGGGACCGGCTCAACGAGATCCTGTCGGTCTCCACCGCCTGGACCGAACCGAGGCTGAAGCTGTTCATCGAGGGCCGCCGGATCGGGCCCGAGCATTATTGCGACACGGCCAACACCCTCGACGGGGAGATGCGCCGGGTGAACCCGCGCAAGGTCCGGGTCTTCCTGTCGATGGGGGCCAGCCTGGTCGCCAACGCGGTCGAGACCCTCACCCCGGAGCTTCGCCGCACCGCCGGGGTGCTGGAAAGCGCCCTGCTCGGCCTGACCAGCGCCAACGTCTACTGCTCGTTCGGCGGACGGCGGGCCTTCAACAGCCACTACGACAGCCATGAGGTGTTCGCCTTCCACACCGAGGGCGAGAAGGTCTGGCGGATCTACGAGGGCCGGGCCGACAATCCCATCGCCGGCCCGCCGGACCATCCCGAGGTGCAGGCCCAGATGGACCGCCAGAAGGGCCGGCTGCTGCGCGAGGTGACGATGCGGCCGGGGGACCTGCTCTACATCCCGCGGGGCCAGTTCCACGACGCCCTGGCCAGTTCCGAGGCCTCGCTGCACGTCACCTTCTCCGTCGAGCCGCGCACCGCCCGCATCCTGTTCCGCCTGCTGGAGCAGGAGGCGATGACCGACAGCGCCTTCCGCGCCTGGCTGCCGCATCCGGACCAGGACGGCGGGGCGGCCCTGGCCGCACGGCTGGCCGACCTCGCCGAGCGCCTGAAGACCATCGCGGTCGCTCCCGCCTTCCGCGGCGAGGTCGCCGACCTGCAGCGCTCGGTGTTCGGGGAGCTGTCGGAATACGCCCTGCCGGCCGTCGGACCGCTGGAAGCCTTCGAGGTCGCGCCGCGGCCCGCCGAGGTGGTGCGCCACCCCGACGGCTGGGTTCTGCGCAGCCAGGCCGGCCTCATTCCGCTGGGCGGACTGCACAAGCCGGCCAGTTGGATCCTTGGGCGACCGGCCTTTACCCTGCAGGAACTGGCCGCCTGGTTCCCGCAGGCCGACGAGGCCGCCCTGCGCGGCCTGGTCGAGCGGATGGGGAAGGCCGGGCTGGTCGCGCCGCGGCGCTGACTACTTCACATCGCCCGTGGTGCGGCGGCTGGCGTCCATGTTCATCGCCGCGTCTTCGGCCCGCTTGTCCCAGCCCTGCTTGGTGTCGCAGATCTTCCGTTGCCGGCGGCTTCCGACCGCCGCCTCGCGCTTGCAACTGATGCGATCGAGGTCAGCGACGCCGATCTTGCCGACCGGCATGCGGATGCTCTGGCCGGCCGGCGGCTTGATATCCACCGGGGACACGCTGGTGGGCTGGGCCGCCAGGGCGAGGAACAGGGCAGGAAGAAGCAGGGACATGCGAAGCGCTCGGTAGTTGCAGGCCCCGGAAAGACCATCACACCGTGGCGCCGTCAAGGCGACGCCCTGCTGGTAGGGACGGTGGGACTCGAACCCACACTCCTCGCGGATGCGGATTTTAAGTCCGCTGCGTCTACCATTCCGCCACGTCCCCGAGCGCCGGGCCTCGAAGTCTGTTTAGAGTCCGGGCCGGGGATGGCAAGCGCCGCGATCAGTGCGGATTGGCGCTCGGCGGAGGTTTGGCGATGCCCAGCCCGTAGAGCGTGGTGTCCATGCTGCGCTGGGCCGCGTCCTGGCGTTGCTGCCACTCCATCGCGGTCATGCAGATCTTCCGCTCGCGCCGGCTGCCGAGGACGATACCGCGGCGGCAGACGATCCGGTCGGGATCAAGGGTTCCCGGCGCGCCAATGTCCAGGTCGATCCTGGCGGCTGGAACGTGCCTCACCTTGACCGGGGTCACATCGACCGGGGCGGCGAGCAAGGCGGCGACTAACGCGGTACCGAAGAGAACCATGGCGTCCTCCATGCGCATGTGCGCCCAGAGCATACGCCGATCAACGGTCCGCGAAAAGCCGGGTCGGACCCTTTGCTCTTAAGGCTTGGGGTTGTCGCTGAAGTCGTTCGGCGTCCCCGCCGTGCGGCGGCCCGGGTCGGTCAGCAGATCGGCCTGGTCCTTCAGCCGCTCGCGCTCGCCGACGGTCATGCAGACCTTTTGCGGCCGGTTGGAGCCGACCACGTGCTCGCGCTTGCACACGATGCGGTTGGGATCGTCCAGATCGCTCTTCTTGGCCGGCTTGATCGCGGCGGGGGCGGCGGGTTTGTCGACCTGCACCGGGCTGACGGTCGGCTGAGCCAGGGCCGGAGAAGCCAGCAGGGCGCCGACAGCGCCGCAGATGAACAGGCGCATGGCCAGCTCATTGGGTGAGCTCGCCAGACTAGCGGGGCGAGTTGCCATTCTCGGCGGCGGTCTGCAGGGCGGTGGCCTCGTCCATGGCCGTGCGGCGGCCCGGATCGGTAAGCTGGTCGGCCTGGTCCTTGAGGCGCTGGCGCTCGCCGGCCGTCATGCAGACCTTCTGGGGCCGATTCGAACCGACCACATGCTCGCGCTTGCAGACGATGCGGTTGGGGTCGTCGATCTTCTTGGCCGGGGTGGCCGGCGCGCCGGCGCCCGCTTGGGCGAGCGCCGGACCAGCGATGGTCATGGCGGCAATGGCGATGAAGGCAAGACGCATAAGTAGAGCTTTCTGATGATGCGGCGCTTTTAATGGGGAGGAGAACGTCAGCTGTCGGCGCTGTCAAGAAAAGTAATGTTTCCCACGCCTTCCGAGGCAAGGGCCTGTTCAAGATCGCGGCGCGCCGACTCGACCCGCGCCAGGTCCCGCCCGCGGATCACCAACTGGCTCCCGTAGCCCGCCGGGGAGAAGAAGGGATAGCTGCCCAGCGAGAGGTCCGGGTAGGCGCGCGCCACCCGCTCCAGCGGCGCGGCCATCACCCCTTCGCCCGAGCCTTCCACCCGCAGCGTCTGGGAAATCACCACCGCGCCGCCCCGCAGGCGATGGCCGATATCCTCCAGCATGCCGCGCATGATGCTGGGCACCCCAGCCAGGACGAAGACGTTTCCGATCTGGAATCCGGGCGGCCCCTGGACCGGATTCTTCACCAGGGTTCCGCCCTCCGGCACCCGCGCCATGCGGCGCCGGGCCGCGTTCAGCTCGTCGCCCCAGCGGGCCGTCATCATGGCGATGATCTCGGGATGCTCGTTCAGCGCCACCCCGAATGCCTTAGCGACACAGTCGGCGGTGATGTCGTCGTGGGTCGGGCCGATGCCGCCGGTGGTGAACAGATAGTCGTATCGCCCCCGGAGATGATTCACCGCCGCGACGATCTCGTCCTCGACATCCCCGACCACCCGGGCCTCGCAGAGGTCGACACCATACTGGGCGATGTAGCGGGCGATGGCGTTGAGATTGGTGTCCTGGGTGCGGCCCGAGAGGATCTCGTCGCCGATGATCAGGACGGCGGCCGTCACCCGTTCCTGGCTCGCCATCGTCCCGCTCCTCGCCTAGATCATCTTCTCCCTTCGACTTAGTGCGGGTTGAGGAAAAGTGCGAAGCGGTTTTCCGCCCGCGACCCGCCCCAGACGATCAGAATCCCGCATGGACCTGCCTCAACCCCTGCTGAGGGGCCGCCTCGTCAGCCGCTACAAGCGCTTCTTCGCCGACGTGGTGCTGGACGACGGCCGGGCGGTGACGGCCCACGTGCCCAATCCCGGCGCCATGCTGGGATTGCGGGAGCCCGGCCTGGCTGTCTGGCTGTCCTGGTCGGGCGATCCCAAGCGCAAGCTGCCCTGGACCCTGCAGCTGGTCGAGGCGGACGGCGGGCTGGTCGGGGTCAACACGCTGAATCCCAACCGGCTGGTCGCCGAGGCCCTGGCCAGGGGCGCGATCCCGGAACTGGCCGGCTATGCCGGCGTGCGGCCGGAGGTGAAGTACGGCGAGGCCAGCCGCATCGACTTCCTGCTGACCGATCCGGACCCGACCGGGCTGCTGGCTGGAGGTCAAGAACTGCCACTTCCGGCGGGACGGCGCCCTGGCGGAGTTTCCGGATTGCGTGGCGGCCCGGTCGGCCAAGCACCTGCGGGAACTGGAGGCGATGGTTGCGGCCGGCGACCGGGCGGTGGTGCTGTTCGTGGTGCAGCGGACCGACTGCGAGGCTTTCGCCGCCTGCCACGATCTCGACCCGGTGTTCGCCGCCGCGCTTGACCACGCGGCGGACGCGGGCGTGGAGGTGCTTGTCTACGCCTGCGCCATGGGGACGGACCGAATCGAGATCGCCCGGCGGATCGCCTGGAAGCGCTGAGCGCTGCCGCAGCTTGCCCGTGCCGGATCGGCAGGATAGCTGGTTGCCTGACGCGGGAGATGGTGTCGGTCGGCCGGCAGGCTCGTCCCGGGCGGTGGGGGCCCAGATGTGTGATACCGGACGCCGAGGCTTCCTGTTCGCCACCGGAGCTGCGGCCCTGGTGGCCGGCGCGCCCCAGCCGGTCCAGGCGGCGATCCGAGCGGCGGCAGGCGACAACGCCCTTCCCCGCCTTCCCGGCGAGATTCAACGCCGCTTCGATGCCGCGATGGCCAAGGCGGGCGTGACCGGGGCCGCCATCACGGTGGTGCGGGACGGCGAGCTGGCAGCCTTCTATTCCCATGGCCGCGCCTCGATCCCCTTCGACGCGCCCATCACCCCGAGCACGCTGTTCCAGATCGGTTCGGTCGGAAAGCACGTCACCGCCCTGGCCATCCTTCAACTGGTCGCCGCCGGGAAGCTCGGCCTCCACTGGCCTGTTGGCCGCGCGGTCGCCGGATTGCCGGACTGGATCGCCGCGATCCCGATACGCAACCTGCTCAGCCACACCGGCGGCCTGCCCGACTATGAGGCGGGCTTCGCCTGGGACCGGCCGTTTCCGCTCCAGAGCCTGCTGGCGGCGCTGAAGGGGCCGGCGTTCGCGCCGGGCGAGGCCTGGAGCTATTCGAACAGCGGCTATGTGCTGCTCGGCTATGCGATCGAGGCGGCAAGCGGCCTCGGCTACGGGGCCTATGTGACGGAACGGCTGTTCAAGTCGGCCAGCGTCCCCCTGGCGCGGCCCGACGCGGCCGGTGAGCCGATCATCGGCCGGGCCGAACCCTATGAGGTGGTGGATGGCGTCGTTCGGCACGCGACGCGGATGGACAACACCGTCTCGGCGATGCCGGACGGCGGAGTCCTGTTCTCGGCGCGGGACTGGGCCCCTTGGGTCAAGGCCCTGGAGAGCCACCGCCTGGCCCCCGCGCCAATGCTCGCCGAGATGTTCAAGGCCCAGACGCTTCGGGACGGTTCTTCGTGCGGCTACGGCTTCGGCTGGATCATCGACCAGGTGCGCGGCAAGCCTGTCCATCTCCATTCGGGCAGCGTGCCCGGCTTCGGGACCTTCATCCAATATCACCCGGCAGCGCGGCTCATGGCCGTGGCGACCTTCAACTCCCTCCCGGCCGGGGCGCTGCGGCCCCTGCTGGAAGAGGCGGTCGAGACCATGGCGCCCGGCACGACCACCATCGGGCTCGCAGCCCGTTCGCAGTCCGCCCGGCGCGACGCCCGGCTCCAAGCCTTCCTGGCCGGCGCCACCGCGGCGGACATCGTGGCCCCCGCGGTGCTGATCGGCGAAAGGGCCAGCGGCCGGGACCCGTCCAAACGGCTGTCGGCCAAGCCCGAGGCCGTGGAGTTCCTGGAGCGGTTCGAGACCCCCGGAGGGGATCTCAGCCGCTACCGGATCACGATCGGCGGTGCGGCCCAGACGCGGCAGGTCGGCTGGACGGCGGACGACCGCATCTTCCTCTACCGATAGGGCGTTCGGTCCCGCCCGATTTTACAACCACGCCCGGCGGTGCTAGAGGCGCGAGCCAAGGGTCGGCAGTCCACCCAGGCGTCGCTGCCTCGCGAGAGGAGCTAAACCTGCCGCTTTGAAATCCTTCGTCACCCGCTTGTCCCGTGCCGAAGTCGTAAGCCAGCGACCACGACCGATCCTCGCCGGATCGCCCTCGGCACGACGAGGATGAGTGATGAGAGACCCCCTGCCCTTCGCCGCGCCGGATATCTCCGCGCTGGCCAAGACCCTGAGCCGCGAGATCCGCGCGCTCGAGACCCCGCCCGGCCACGTCCAGCTGCTCAACATGCTGGCGCGCGCCGCCGGATACCGGAACTACCAGGCGATGAAGGCCCAGCACGACGCCGGAGCGCGGCTCGCCGCGCCGGCGGCGGCCGAGCTGGTGGACCATCAGCTGGTGGAGCGCACGGCGCGGTATTTCGACGCCGCCGGGCGGCTGGAGCGGTGGCCTTCCAAGGTCAGCCAGCAACGGCTGTGCCTGTGGACCCTGTGGTCGCGGCTTCCGGCGGAGACCGACCTGACGGAACGCGAGGTCAACGACCGGCTGAAGGCGGCCCACCTGTTCGGCGACCACGCCCTGCTGCGGCGGGACATGGTCGACATGGGCCTGCTGACCCGCACGCGGGACGGGCGGGTCTATCGGCGGGTGGAACGGCCGCCGCCGGCCGAGGCCCTGGCGCTGATGCGCCAGGCGCCGGCGGCGCCCGGCTAGTCCATCGTCGGGATCGGCAGCATCGGCATCACTTCCACGGCCGTGCCGGGGAAGATGGCGAAGTGCGGGTGGTTCTCGAACATGCGGGCGGCGGCCTCATGGCTCTCCGCCTGGACGACGATGAAGCCGGCGACGGCGTTGCGGATATCGGCGACGCCATCCTTCGACACGCTCTTGGTCTTGCCGAGCGGCGAGCCGTTGACGACGATCGCGTCCGCGTGCTGCTCCATCCAGCGGCCCCAGGCCTCCATGCCGCGGGCGATGTCCTCCTGGCTGATGTCCGGGGGGCCGGCTGGCGCATCGGCAGAACCCATGTAGAGGGCGAGGTAGTGGTCCATGGTCGTCTCCTTGGGGGTCAGGCGGGTTCGTGTTCGCGGAACGGGGCCAGCTGGGCCTCCATCGCCCGCTTGAAGGCCGGGCGGGCCGTGCAGCGGTCGAGATAGGCGTCGAGGTTGGGATACCTGGCCAGCAGCTCGGTGCGGTCGACCTCGCGCAGGACCGTGGCCATGATCAGGTCGCCGGCCGTGAACCGCCCCTCGAGGTAGTCCTTGTCGCCCAGCCAGTCGCTGAGCTGCCGCAGCCGGGCGTCGAGGTTCTTGATGACCTGCGGCCGGCGCTCCTTGGTCCAGGCCTCACCCTTGTGGAACAGGTCGATGGCGCCGAGCTGGGCGACGTGGATCTCGATCGAGTTCAGCGCGGCCAGCACCCAGGTGATGACCCGCGCCCGGCCGGCGTCGTCGCGGGGCGCGAGCGCCTCGTGCTTCTCGGCCAGGAATATGACGATGGCGCCGGACTCGAACATCTCGACCTCGCCATCGCGATAGGCCGGCACCTGGGCGAACGGCTGCCAGGCGCTGTAGGCGGCGCCCTTGTTCATGACGTCGATGAGGCTGGCCTCATAGGACACGCCGGCCTCCTCCAGCGCCCAGCGCACGCGCAGGTCGCGAACGAAGCCCTGGGCGAAATCGGGCACCCACTTGTAGGCGCTTACCTGGATGGTCATCGGACGTACTCCTCTTCCTTACATATGGGCGGCGCCGGCTGGGCCAGGGCGTTGAGCCCCCGGCGCAGCTGGGCGGGCTGACCGGCGTCGAGCTCGGCTTCGAGGCCGGCGTGGGTGGCGGTCCAGATCGGCAGGGCGGCGGCCAGGCGCGCGTGGCCGGCGGGGGTCAGGGCGACGCGACGGGCCCGCTGGTCGGCGGGATCCGTCTGCGTCCGCGTCAGGCCTTTGCGCTCCAGCACCTTGAGGGCGGCGGTCAGGGTTCGTGCGGTCCGCCCCCAGCAGGCGGGCGACCGCGCCGACGCCGGCCGGCGTCGGCCGATTGAGGGCGTTCAGCAGCGAGAACTGGCTGTTGGTCAGGCCGACCGGCCGCAGGGCCTCGTCGAACCGCCGGCCGAGCGCGCGCGCGGCGCGCTGGGCATGCAGGCACAGGCAGCTGTCCCGCACATCGTGGGTGGCCTGGAAGGACATGGCGGGGCGATCGGTCACGGCGAGGGGAGTTATGTTGATATCAACCTATCTGGTCAAGTGATTTCTCCGGCGGCCGCGGCCTTTCTGGCGGGCAACCGGGACATCCCGCTCGACCTGACCGCCGATGACGTGCTTCTGACTTTTTCGTGCGCGGCCCGCGCTTGCACCAATTCGCCGTTATTGAGGGGCACTGCTGACCGGGCGAGTCGCCGGGCGGTTCGTGAACGGTCCATCGGGAGGCGTCAGAGTTGATCCAACTGTTGCCGGCGGCGCTGTCGATCGTGCTGCTCCTGACCATCGCCGGAGACCAGGAGCCGGCAGCGCCCGCCGCTTCGGCTCCGACGGCCGCGACGCCCGGCCCCTATGCCCAGTCGCCAAGCCAGACGCTCGGCGGGGCCCTTGAGGCCGTGCGGCGGAAGGACCTGAACGGCGCCCGGTCGCTGCAGGCGACTCTGACCGACCCGGTGGCGCGGCGGGTGGTCGACTGGGCCATCGTCGACGTCATGGGCGCGGCCCTTGGCGAGGCCGAGCTCAGCCGGGCGATCACTGACTTCGCCGGCTGGCCGAGGCCAGAGGGCCGGCTGGCCGCCCTGCAGGAGGCCAGCGCCGCCGCCCTGCCCCAGGGCCCGGTGCCCTACAGCGCCCTGGCCGGACGTTCCAGCGAGGGCGGCGGCCTGACCAGCCTGCGCCTGCGGATGAACGACGCCCTGCGAACCGGCGACGCCGCCGCCGCCTACCGGGCGATCAGCGGCCACAGCCTGCGCCCGGGGACCGTCGACTACGCCGAGGCGGAGTCCTATGCCGGCTGGCTGGCGCTGAACAAGCTGCGCGACCCGCGCCTGGCCGACGCCCATTTCCAGCGGCTGGAGCAGAACGTGAAGAGCCCGGTCAGCAAGGCCCGGGCCGCCTACTGGCGGGGCCGCGCCGCCGAGCAGATGGGCGACCTGGCCCGGGCCCGAAGCTTCTATGAGGCCGGCGCCGAACACACCACCACCTTCTATGGCCAGTTGGCCGCCGAGAAGGCCGGCCGCAGGATGCTGGCCCTGACCGCCGACCCCAAGCCGACCTCCGCCGACGTGGTGGACTTCGAAACCCGGGAGCTGACCCGCGCGCTGCGGTTGCTGGCGGCCGCCGGCGAGCGCCCCCTGGTGCGGGTGTTCGGCCTCTACATGGGTGAGACGGTCGAGACGCCGATCGAACTGGC
Source organism: Caulobacter sp. (assembly GCA_035627755.1). Classification (GTDB taxonomy): domain Bacteria; phylum Pseudomonadota; class Alphaproteobacteria; order Caulobacterales; family Caulobacteraceae; genus Caulobacter. The sequence goes on from DASPLD010000101.1 coordinate 19,083, forward strand.
CCTGCTGGTCGACACCCTGCGCAACCTCGGCGAACAGGAGGTCTCGCTGATCGCCTACCGCCGGGGCGCGCAGCGCGGCCTGATCCTGCACGAGCGCGGCTATCCGGTGATGACGCCGCCCTACGTCGACGGCGGGGCCGAGGCGGCCTTCGTCCTGGCCATCGTGCGGCAGGAAAGCCAGTTCGACCCGCGGGTGCGCAGCCACGCCGACGCCCGGGGCATGATGCAGGTGATCCCGGCCACCGGCCGCGATGTGGCGCGCCGGATCGGCGTGCCGTTCGAGGCCTCCCGCCTGTACGAGGCCGAGTACAACATGCGCATCGGCTCGCGGTACCTGGGCCAGATGACCTCCAACTTCGGCGGCAGCTATGTGATGGCGGCAGCCGGCTACAACGCCGGGCCCAGCCGGCCGCTGCAGTGGATCGAGTTCTGCGGCGATCCGCGCGACCCGGCCGGCGACCCGCTCGACTTTCTCGAATGCATCCCCTTCTCCGAGACGCGGAACTACGTGATGAACGTGATGTCCAACGTCCAGGTCTACCGGGCCCGGCTCAACCGCGGCCAGGCCCCGCTGACCCTGTCCAGCGACATCCGACGGGGCGTGAAGCCGACGCCGATGCTGCCGGATGGGCCGCAGCCTTATGTGCCGGACAACGCCGCGAGCCATTAGCGGGCGCCAGCGGCTTGTCAGCACTGCGTCCAACCGGCATAGCTGGGCGGGGGGATTTCGCATGAACACAGTCGATTTCGGCGGGTCGGCCTTCAATCCGTACGCGCCGCGGCCTCGTTCGGTGGCCACCGTCGCCGGGCGTCTCAGCGCCGGCGAGATGCTGCTGCGACGCTGGGGCGGCTGTTGGATCGATTTCATCCTGCTGGCGGCGGTTGTGTTCCTGCCAGTACTGCCGTTCTCCGATACGCCACCGGATGCGGTGGTCTACGCCTCCCTGGCTGCCGCCGTCGCCTATTTCCCGGTCACCGAGGGGCTGTGGGGCCGGTCCTTGGGCAAGCTGGTGACCGGCACGGTGGTTGTGCGAGCTGACGGCCGATTTCCGGGCATTGGCCGGGCGGCCGTACGCACCCTTCTGCGGCTGATCGAGGTGAACCCCTTTTTCCTCGGTGGTCTGCCTGCGGGCATCGTGCTCCTGTGCAACCAAGAACGGCGGCGCCTCGGGGACTTCGCCGCAGGAACCTACGTCATCCCGGTCAGCGAGTTGAAGTCCCTGCAACCGGCCCTGGTCGAAGGCGTATTCGACTAGCCGCCCCCGCCCGCGCATTGAACTTCCGTGCTATGATTGCGACATAGAGCCGATATTCCAGCCATGAGCCGCCTGGCGCGGCCCGGACAAGTTGCATGACCCTGCCCGCCGACACCGCCTTCGAGACCCGCACCGGCGAGATCAAGATCCACGGCCCCGAGGGCTTCGAAGGCATGCGCAAGGCCGGCCGGCTGGCGGCCGAATGCCTAGACATGCTGATCCCGCATGTGAAGCCGGGGGCGGTCACCGCCGATCTCGACCGGCTGGCCCGGGAGTTCGTGCTCGACAATGGCGCCCTTCCTGCCTGCCTGTTCTACAAGGGCTATGGCCACACCGTCTGCATCTCGCGCAACCATGTGGTCTGCCACGGCATCCCGGGCGACTGGGCCCTGCGCGAGGGCGACATCGTCAACATCGACGTGACCGTGATCGTCGATGGCTGGCATGGTGACACCAGCCGGATGTACGGGGTCGGCGCGGTTCCAGGCCGGGCGCGGCGGCTGGCCGACGTCACCTACCAGGCGCTGGAACTGGGCCTTGCCGAGGTGAAGCCGGGCGCCACCTTCGGCGATATCGGGCATGCGATCCAGAAGCACGTCGAGGCAAACCGCTTCTCGGTGGTCCGCGACTTCTGCGGCCATGGCCTGGGCCGGGT
>DASPLD010000102.1:0-20942 GCA_035627755.1 Caulobacter sp.
GGCCGGTCTCGGCCAGGTAGGCGGCGTAGAAGGGCTCGTCGACGACCACGGTGTCGGGGCGGTTCTCGAACGACCGCATCATCGCCGTGGAGATGTTGCGGGGGCCGGACCACATGGCGATGCGGATGGTCAACGCCCCGCCTCCGCATCCTTCAGCGCCTCGTACAGCCCCCGCAGCCGGGCCGTCACCGGCCCCGGCAGCGCCAGGGGCAGTGTCCTGCCGTCGATCTCCCGCACCGGGGTCAGGCCGCCGAAGGTGCCGGTGACGAAGGCCTCGTCGGCGGCGCGGGCGTCGTCGGGCGGGAAGTCTCCAAGCACCAGGGGGATGGCGTTGTCGCGGCACAGACGGATGACGTTGCCGCGGGTCACCCCGTTGAAGCAGTAGTCCCCGCGCGAGGTGCGCACCTGCCCATCCCGCACCCAGAAGAAGTTGGTGGCGTTGCAGCTGGAAACGTTGCCGTGGGGGTCGAGCATGATCCCCTCGTCGGCGCCGAGCGCGATGGCCTCGTTGAGGGCGATGATCAGGTTGAGGCGGCTGTGGGAGTTCAGCCGCATGTCGAACATCTCCGCCGGGCTGCAGCGGATCGAAACGGTGGCCAGCTTCAGCCCCTGGGTGACGATCGCGGGGCTGGGCGACTTCCATTCGGCAAGGATGACCACGGTGGGGGTCCCGAGCGCGTTGCGGGGATCCTGGTTGGCCGCCGACTTGGGGCCGCGGGTGACCATCAGGCGCAGATGGACCCCGTCCTCCATGCCGTTGGCGGCGAGCAGCTCGCCCAGGGCCGCGACCACCTGGTCGCGCGTCATGCCGATGTCCAGGCCGATGGCTGCGGCGCCGGCGAAGAGGCGGTCCAGATGCGCCTCGAGGAAGACCAGGGCGCCCTTGTGCAGCCGCAGCCCCTCCCAGACCCCGTCGCCGACCACGAAGCCGGCGTCGAAGATCGAGACCTTGGCCTCGTCCTTGGCCACCAGGGCGCCATTCAGCCAGACCCGGGCGGTCGCGTTGCGGGGATCGGCGGCGAAGTCCTGGCTTCCGGCCATCGGGGCTCCTTGGGCTGTTGCGGGGACCCTAGCGCCGGGCCTCGCGGGCCACAACGCGAAGCGGCCGCCGGGAATTCACGCCCAGGCGCCGCTACGGCGCCCTTGAGCGGGGCGGCGCAACGCGCTTCTATCCAGGTGAACACCGATAACCCGGCGCCAGACCGGGCCGTCCGAGGAACCAGGCAGGCCGATGCATCCGACCCACTATGCCAAGAGCCATCCCGACCGCGCCGCCTATATCATGGCGGGCAGCGGGGAGACGGTGACCTACAAGGCGCTCGACGAGCGATCCAACCAGGGCGCCCAGCTGTTCCGCTCGCTCGGTCTCGGCGTCGGCGACGTGATCGCCGTCTGCATGGAGAACAACGCCCGCTACTTCGAGATCGCCTGGGCGGGCCAGCGGTCGGGGCTCTACTACACCTGCATCTCATCCAAGCTGACCGCCGGGGAGATGGAGTACATCCTGCGGGATTGCGGGGCCAAGGTGCTGATCACCTCGGCCGCCATGGGGGCGCTTGCCGAGGAGGTCGCCAAGCTCGTACCGGACCTGAAGCTCTACATGGTCGACGGGACGCGCGGCCCCTACGAGAGCTTCGAGGCCGCCCGCGACGCCATGCCGACCACTCCGATCGCCGACGAGACAGCCGGGTCGGACATGCTCTATTCCTCCGGCACCACCGGCCGGCCCAAGGGGGTCAAGCCGGAGCTGACCGGCAATCCCATCGACATGCCCAACCCGCTGTCGATGATGACTCAGGGATTGTTCGGTTTCCGCGAGGGCTGCGTCTACCTCTCGCCGGCGCCCCTCTACCACGCCGCGCCGCTGCGCTGGTGCATGAGCGTGCACAAGATGGGCGGCACGGTCATCGTCATGGAGAAGTTCGACCCGGAAGAGGCCCTCCGCCTCATCGAGAAATACAAGATCGAGTGCGGCCAGTTCGTGCCGACCCACTTCGTGCGCATGCTCAAGCTGCCGGAGGAGGTTCGCCGCAGATACGACCTCAGCAGCATGACCTCGGCGGTGCATGCCGCCGCCCCCTGCCCCGTGCCGGTCAAGGAACAGATGATCGCCTGGTGGGGTCCGGTGATCCACGAGTACTACGCCGGCACCGAGGGCAACGGCTTCTGCTACATCAGCTCGGCCGACTGGCTGGCGCACAAGGGCTCGGTCGGCAAGGCGGTGCTGGGCGAGCTGCGCATCTGCAACGAGGAGGGCGATCCCCTGCCGCCCCGCCAGGAGGGGCAGGTCTATTTCGAGAACGGCCCGCCGATCAACTACCACAACGACCCGGTGAAGACCGCCGAGAGCTACAACAAGCACGGCTGGACCAGCCTGGGCGACGTCGGCTGGATGGACGAGGATGGCTTCCTCTACCTGACCGACCGCAAGAGCTTCATGATCATCTCCGGCGGGGTGAACATCTATCCGCAGGAGATCGAGAACCTGCTGGTCACCCATCCCAAGGTCACCGACGTGGCCGTGGTCGGCGGGCCGCACGAGGAGATGGGGGAACAGGTCATCGCCGTGGTCCAGCCGGCGCAGGGCGCGGGCGACGAAGCCCTGGCCGCCGAGCTGCTGGCCTTCTGCCGCGAAAACCTCAGCCATGTGAAGACGCCGCGGAAGATCGACTTCATGGCCGAGCTGCCGCGCCATCCGACCGGCAAGCTCTACAAGCGACTGATCCGCGACGCCTACTGGGGCAAGACCGACGCCAAGATCGTCTAGCGCGTTCCGATTGCTGGGAGCCGGCAATCGGGCACGCACGACCACGCAAAACCTGGGAGCGGGTGAAGTGGGCCGCAGCGACTGCCCCCCAATCCGGCGCCCCGACCGAGGTCGAGGGCGCCCAGCAGCCGCCGCGACGGCGACTTGCTAGCGGCTAAGGTCCGGCCGCGTCAGTGAAAAAATTTGGTACGATCAACCTTCGTCGACGTTGATCACCCGGCGGACCTCGTCGCTGATCAGGCCGATGGCCGAGGGATTGCGCACGCCGGGCAAGGCCACGACGTCGAACAGCTCGCGCACCACCCCCTCGATCCGGATCCACTCGACGGTGTCGCCGGACTCGGTGTCGATCACCAGGATGCCGCAGCGGGCGACCGCGTCGCGGCTGGCCAGAGCCTCGTCGAGCGGAAGCCCCTGGAAGGTGCGGTTCTCGCGGGCCTGGGACAGGCCGACCAGGGCGTACTTGCCGATGAAGCTCAGGCCGCGGGCATAGCCGGGACAGAAGGCGACCGCCTTGAAGGACTTGGTTTCGGGCTCGTAGTAGCCGAACTCCCCGGCCCCCGAGTTCAGCACCCACAGCTTGCCGTCGTGGACCCGCGGCGAGTGCGGCATCGACAGGCCTTCCAGCACCCGCTCGCCGGTGGTGACGTCCATCACCATCCCGCCGTCGGTGCGCCGGTCGCGCCAGCCGTCGGCCACATCGGAGGCGCTGACCATGGTCACATAGCGCGGCCGGCCGTTCTCCATGGCCATGCCGTTCATGTGGCAGCGGTCCTCGGGGGCCAGCTTGGAAATGAAGGGCGGCTGCCAGATCGGCTTGAAGCTGTAGCCCTCGCTGATCGTCGCCAGGCAGGAGAACAGGGTGTTGACGAAGACGATGTTGCCATCGCCATCGAAGGCCACGTCGTGGGCGTCGACATCGCCGGTGATCCAGGAGACCCGCGGCGCATAGACCGCATCATGCGCGCCGTTGGCCTGGCCCGGCGGCAGGACGTTGTCGAAGCGGTAGATCTGGTAGTGGGTGGCCAGGGCCAGGGTCCGGGTGTCGGGGCTGACCGCCATCCCCATGCAGCGGGCGAAGGTGCGCTCGAAGACGGCGATCCGTCCGTTGTCGCGGCTGCCGATCAGGAACACCTTGCCGGCCTGGTAGGTGGTGAAGCCGATCGAGGCGCCGGTGCGGGCCAGCCATTCGGGGAAGCCCCGCGAGGTGGTGAGGGCGAAGGCTTCCTTCGCCGCGGCGGGGGCGGCGCCGGGTTGGGCGGCGGCGGTCGTCGTATCGGTCATGGGCGCAGGTTTGGCACAGGGGCGGAGGACTGGCGAGTGCGCATTTTCGACCGAATTGCCGCCCTTGGGTCAGAGCAGCCAGTCGCCGATTTCTCCCCGGGCATCGCCGTTGATCTTCATCAGGTAGTCGGCCGTTCGGTCGCCGTCGACATCGAGCGACAGGGTGGTGATCCCGCCCGCGAAGCCGAGGACCAGCCGCCCCGCCTGGCCGTCGAACGCCGAGACCTGGGTGAAGGCGTCGTCGGCCCCGCCGGAGACGGCGTCGATGGCCGACAGGTCGATCCGGTCGTCGGCGGCGTAGTCGCTGACCGTGTCGACCTCCAGGCTGCGGCCTGCGGGGACGAGGCTGGAATAGACCGACTCCTGGCGGACCACGAAGCTGTCCGCCCCGCCGCCGCCGAGCAGGATATCCGCGCCGGCGCCGCCGATCAGGCTGTCGGCGCCGAGGCCGCCCTTGAGGACGTCATTGCCGCCCGCGCCGTCGAGGAGGTTGTCTCCGCCATTGCCGTTGAGGGTGTTGGCGAGACCGTTGCCGGTCCCGTTGAGGGCGCCGGCGCCCTCGAGGATCAGGATCTCGATGTGGTCGCCGAGGGTATGGCTGATGCTGGCCCGCACTTGATCGCTGCCCTGGCCGGAGGCCTCCACGGTCGTGTCGCCGGCGTTGTCCACGACGTAGCTGTCGTCCCCTGCCCCGCCGGTCATCGCGTCCGCGCCGGTCCCGCCGTTGAGGAGATCGTTCTCGCTGCCGCCATTGAGGGTGTCGGCCCCGTCGCCGCCGAGCAGCTGGTCGGCCCCTGCGTCGCCGTTCAGGGTGTCACCCTCGGCCCCGCCTTCGAGGATATCGGCGCCCGCGCCGCCGGTCAGGCCGTCGATCCCCGCCCCGCCGTCGAGACGGTCGTTGTCGGCCCCGCCGTCGAGGATATCCGCCCCGTCGCCGCCCAGCAGCTGGTCGTTTCCGGCATTGCCGTTCAGGGTGTCGTCGCCGAGGTGGCCCTTGATCAGGTCGTTCCCGCCGGCGCCGCTCAGGACGTTGGCTCCGCTGTTGCCGTCGAGGACGTTGCTTAGCCCGTTACCCGTCCCGTCGATGTCGCCCGAGCCCTCCAGGGTCAGGTTCTCGAGATTGTCGGCCAGGACGACGCTGACGGTGGCCCGCACCCGGTCGGAGCCCTCGCCCCCCAGTTCGGTGACCACGTCCCCGGCGTCGTCGACGATGTAGGTGTCGTCTCCGGCCCCGCCGGCCATTGCGTCCGCCCCGACGCCGCCGTCAAGCAGGTCATGGCCCAGGCCGCCGACCAGGTCGTCCGCCCCCCCGCCGCCGTAGAGCAGGTCGGAAAGGTCGCCGCCGTCGAGGAGGTCGTCGCCGCCCAGGCCGGAGAGGACGTCGTCCCCGCCCGCGCCGCTCAACTGATCGTCGAGCGATCCGCCGGCGTAGCTGTCCTCGCCGGCGGTGCCGCCCTCGATCACCGGAAGCTGCGCCCGGCCGAAGATCACATAGCTGGCGCCTGAGTTGCCGCCGTTCACGTCGGCGCTTGTGGCGCCAATGATCAGGTCGTCGACGCCATCGCCGTTGATGTCGCCGGCTCGGGCCGCCCAGCTGGCGCTGCGGTCGTACGCAGCCACGCCGCTGATCCGGAAGCCGCCGGCGCCAGTCAGGCTGGCGAGATCCAGGTCGGCGCCGAAGGCGGCCTGGCCGCCGAACACCACATAGGCGGTTCCGGAATTGGCGCCGTGAGGATCGGCATAGGGGGCTCCGATGATCAGGTCCGCGAAGCCATCGCCATTGACGTCGCCGGCCGAAGCCACCGCCCACCCGCTCCGGTCACCCGCCGCGGCGCCCCTGATCCGGAAGCCGTTGGTCCCGTCCAGACTGGAGAGCTCCAGATTGGCCGCGAACCCGGCATCGTCTCCAAACACCACATAGCTGGCGCCGGAGTCGCCGCCGTTCGCGTCAGCCCGCCATGCCCCTACGATCAGATCATCGATGCCATCACCGTTGAAATCGCCCGCCGAAGCCACCGTGAAGCCACTGTTGTCGCCGGCCGCTGCGCCGCTGATCCGGAAGCCATTGCTGCCGGTCAGGGCGGAAAGGTCGAGGTTGGCCGCGAAACCCGCATCGCTGCCGAACACCACATAGCTGGCGCCGGAGTCGGCGCCGTTCGGATCGGCGAGAAAGGCGCCTATGACCAGGTCGGCCAAGCCGTCGCCATTGAGATCGCCTGCCCCAGCGACCCGGTAGCCGGCCTCGTCGCCTGCCGCCACGCCGCTGATCCGGAAGCCGTTGCTGCCGTCCAGGGTGGAAAGGTCGAGATTGGCGCCGAACCCCGCACCGCTGCCGAACACCACATAGCCGCCACCGGAATTGGCGCCGTTCGCGGAGGCGCCGCGCGCTCCGATGATCATGTCATCGATTCCGTCGCCGTTCACGTCGCCCGCCGAGGCCACGCTGTAGCCGAGACTGATGTCTGTCGCGGCGCCGCTGATCCTGAAGCCGTTCGTTCCGTCCAGCGCGGGGAGGCTGAAGATGGCGGGGAAACCGGCGTCGCTGCCGAACACCACGTAGTTGCCGCCGGAGAAGATGATCAGGTCGTCGAAGCCATCGGCGTTCACGTCCCCCGCCCGTGCCCCGAAGCCGCCGCCGCCGGTGAGGCTCGGAGCGCCGTCGAGCCGGAAGCCGTTCGTCCCGTTCAGGTCGGAGAGGTTTAGGTTGGCTGGGAACCCGGCATCGGAGCCGAACACCACGTAGTTCGTGCTGGAGTACAGACTGGTCTGGACCGAGCGGCTGTCGGAGGCCCCGATGATCAGGTCGTCGAAGCCATCGCCATTGACGTCGCCCGCCCAGCCGACCGCGCGGCCGCTGTGGTCCAACTGCGCGACGCCGCTGATCCGGAAGCCGATGATGCCGTCGAGGCTCGAGAGATCGATGTTGGCTGGAAAAGCGGTCACGGCAATGATCCCCCGAAGCTGTTGCACCCAGTTCGGGGAACATTGGTCGGCGGCGGTTTTCGATCAAATTCCGTTTTGTCCTCATGATATACGTCGGGCGTATGGATCGCCTCGACCCCCATTCCCTCGAAGTCTTCCAGGCCGTGGCCGAGACCGGCTCGGCCACCTTGGCGGCGCAGCGGCTGAATCTGACCCAGCCGACCATCACCCGCGCCATCGCCCAGCTGGAACAGGCCACCGGCCTCACTCTGTTCGAGCGCGGCCGGTTCGGCATGCGGCCCACGGCCGAGGGGGCGATGTTCGCCAAAGAGGTGCGGCGCAGCCTGTCCGGGCTGGAGCGGCTCGCGGCCTCGGCAAGGGCCATCCGCCAGGGCGTGCGCGGCCGGATCGTGGTTGGGGCCATCCCGGTCTATGCCGAAGGCTTCGTGGCCCGGGCGGTCGGCCGCTTGATCGAGAACGCCCCCGACGTCGACGTCCATATCGATATCGACACGCCGCAGGACATGCTGCGCAAGGTGCTGCACGGGCAGGTCGAGCTCAGCGTCCTGGCCGGCTCCTTCGCCGATCACCCGGAGTTCGAGGCGCAGCCGCTGGGTCAGCGCCGGCTGATGGCGGTGATGCGCCACGACCACCCGCTGGCCAGTCGCGGCGAGGTGGGGACGGCGGAACTGGCTGGAACCGACATCGTCCTGCTAGCCGATCCCAACCCGCACCGGGCGCTGGTCATGCAGGTGTTCGCCACCGCCGGCCTGCCGATGCGGCCGCGCCTGGAGGTGGTGACCCAGCGCGGCGCGGCCTGGCTGGCCCTGTCGTCGGGGACGGTGGCGCTGATCGACCAGGAGATGGCCACCGAGCTGGTTCGGTTGGACCCGAACGTCTCGGCCGCCACCTTCACCGCCGCCCCGCCCTGGGACGTGGTGGCGATCCGCTCGCGCAGCCGCAGCCCCACCCTTCTGGGCGAGGCGCTGATGTCGCGGCTCAGGGAGGCGGCGGCGGAGGTTCCGGGGCCCTAGACCCTGTCAGGTTCTGATGGAATCATCAGAACCTGACAGGGTCTAGATTCAAACATTTAGAGCATGGCCGGGCGGCCGAACCGCGTACACTTCGGCCTGCCATGCTCTAGGCCGCCGCGACCCGCGCGGCGCGGGCGGCGGCCATCTCGCCCATCACCCTGGCGGTTTGCTCGTCGGCGGCGAAGAAGGTCTCCAGGATCAGTTCCGACAGGGTGACGTCCACCGCCGTGCCGAACAGGGTGGTCGTACTGAGGAAGCTCAAGGCCCCCCGCTCGCTGGCCATCCGCAGGGGAATGGCCACCCCGCCGTAGTCGGCCCCGTGGGCGCGGCCCACCGCCGCCGGCGGGGCGGGATAGGCGGTCAGCTCGGCGAGCAGTTCGGCCAGCTTCGGATCGGCGGTGATCGCCAGGTCGCGCCGCAGCCTCTCCAGCACATGGCCGCGCCATTCGACCAGGTTGAGGATGCGGGAGGCCAGGCCGCCCGGGTGCAGGCTGGCGCGCAGGACGTTGACCGGCGGAACGAGAAGCTCCGGCGCCAGGCCGCCCATCAGCTCCAGCGCCGCGCCGTTGGCGGCCAGCAGGTTCCAGCCGCGGTCGACCGCCAGGGCTGGATGCGGCTCGTGGCCGGCCAGGATCAGGTCGACGGCCCGGCGGGCCGCCGTCAGGCCGGGATCGTCGAGCGGCCGCTGCGGGAAGACGGCGGCGAAGCCGGCGGCGGTCAACAGGTGGTTGCGGTCGCGCAGCGGCAGCTCCAGCCGCTCGGCCAGGCGCAGCACCATCTCCCGGCTCGGCCGGGAGCGTCCGGTCTCCAGGAAGCTCATGTGGCGCGGGGAGATCTCCGCCTCCAGGGCAAGATCAAGCTGGGTCATCCGACGGCGGGCGCGCCAATCGCGGACAAGGTCGCCAAAGGCGGGAGTGCTGGTCATGGGCGCAGCCTAACGGGCCTGACGCCGCCCCTCCATTACTTCCGCGGTAATCGACCCGCGTCGGCGGCCGCCCGATGCTGATGCCGTCGGCGCAATCCCGCGCCCGGAGAACCGCCATGACCGACCTGACCCAACTCGCCGACCGCTACGTCGCCAGCTGGAACGCCACCGATCCCGAGGACCGCCGCGACCTGATCGCCGGGGCCTGGACCGAGGACGGCGCCTATCTCGACCCGGTGATGGCCGGAACCGGCCACGAGGGCATCGACACCATGCTGGCCGGGGTCCAGGCCCGGTTCCCGGGTTTCAGGCTCAGCCGCACCTCGCCCGTCGACGCCCACAACGACCGCCTGCGCTTCAGCTGGGCGCTGGGGCCGGACGGCGGGCCCTCGGTCGTCGAGGGGATCGACATCGGCGTGGTGTCCGGCGACGGCCGCCTGGCCTCGATCACCGGCTTCCTCGACAAGGTTCCCGGCTGACCTGACGCGGCCGGCGCCTTGAGGCCGCTCTCCAGCCGTGGCAAACCCTCAAACAACTGTTCAACAGCGGGGCAAGGCCATGAAGGAAGTGGATTTCAAGGACGTCGGCAGCCTGGTCGGCCAGGAGATCGGGGTCAGCGACTGGCTCGAGGTCACCCAGGAGCGGGTCAACCAGTTCGCCGAAGCGACCGGCGACCACCAGTGGATCCACGTCGACGTCGAGCGGGCCAACCGCGAGATCGGCGGCCCGATCGCCCACGGCTACCTGACCCTGTCGCTGATCCCCTTCCTCGGGGCCAAGCTGCTCAAGGTCAACGGGGTGACCCGCGGCATCAACTACGGCTCCGACAAGGTGCGCTTCACCAACATGGTGCGGGTCGGCAAGCGGGTGCGGATGCGCCAGAAGCTGCTGGCCGCCGAGCCCAAGTCCGGCGGCATCCAGATGAAGAACGAATGCACCATCGAGGTCGAGGGCGAAGAGCGTCCGGCCTGCGTCGCCGAGACCATCTCGGTGATCTACGGAGCCTGATCGCTACGCGGCCTGCGTCGCCGCCAACGGCGGCGGGCGCAGGCAGAAGCTGTAGTCGCCGTCGTACGGGGTGACCTGCCAGGCCTCCAAGGCTCCGGCGGGCAGCCCCTCGGCGAACCGCGCATGGCAGTGGCCGTGGGTGACGATGCGCTGAGCGCCCGCCAGGGGGCTCAGGATCTCGTCCAGCCCCGGCGACACCGTCTGCAGCCGCACCCGCACGACCCCGAGGTCGCGGGCGTTGCTGACCAGGGTGCCGACCAGGGCCGGGATGGCGACGGCTTCCGTCTCGGCGGTGGCGACTAGGTCGACGATGTCGAGCGAGGCCCGCTCGATCTCGGTCTGCTTGGCGAAGTAGGCGAGCAGGTAGCCCGTCAACCTGCCGTCCTGCTCGTAGCCGAGGATCACCGGCCGGCGGGTCAGGTCCGGATCGGCCAGCCGCCAGCGCAGGCTGGCGCCGTCGCGGGCGGCCAGGAGGCGGCCGTCGGCGGTCATCCGGACCCAGAGTTCGTCGAAGCGCTCGTCGACCTCGCTCTCGGCCAGCAGCCGCACACCCGGCCGGAACCGGGTCACCTCGCCGGCGCGCAGCCGGTCGGAAATGAAGCGCTCGCCGCGGGCGCGGACGCCCTCGAAGCCGCGCAGCTCGCTGATCTTCCACAACAGCCGCTCGCCGATGGCGGCCGGCAGGTCGACCCACCAGCGGTATTTCACCGTGTGGGTCGTTTCCGGCCACGGGTCGATGGCGTAGTGGCGATAGTGGGTGGCGGAGATGGCGTTGGCGTTGAACAGGTAGATGGCGAAGCGGCCCGGCTGTTCGGCGAAGGCGCGCAGCAGCATGCGGCCGGCCCCCTTGGCGCCCGGATGGGCCAGGAAGGTATGGCCGCTTGCTCCGCGCAGGATCTCCTCGCCGTAGCGGAAGCGCTGCACGAAGTTTCCGAGGAAGGCGACCACCTGCCCGTCCTTCTCGCAGACCCAGCCCGGCGGGCCGACGTCCTCGGGGCCCCGGGCGCCGGGCGGGCCCTCGGCGAGCCACGCCCAGCCGGCCTCGCTGCGCTGTGGCCACCAGGCCCAGTCGCAAAGGCTGTTCACGGCTGGCGCATCGTCCAGCCGGAAGGGTCGCAGGTCGTAGGTCAGCATGGTCCGTTCCGGGGCGCCGAGGCAGCGCCGGAACGCAACGGGGCAAGCGCCGTGCCGGAAACCTGACTACAGGGTAACCCGCGCCTTAACCCTGGCTGCGGAAGCTCTTGTCCTCGCCGTAGCGGCTTTCGAAGGCGCGGATCTCTTCTTCGGCCTTGTCCTTGGCGTAGCCGTAGCGTTCCTGGATCTTGCCCGACAGCTGGTCGCGCTTGCCGGCGATCTCAGTGAGGTCGTCGTCGGTCAGCTTGCCCCACTGTTCCTTGGCCTTGCCGGAGATCTGCTTCCAGGAGCCTTCGATACGGTCCCACATGCGCTGGTCCTTTCACGGTTGAACCCAAAGCCCGCCGCCCAACATGAAAACCCCTTAATGTTGCGGGCCGTTCCGTTGACCGGCCCCGGGGCCCGCGCCAAGGTCCCGCTTCCTCGCCGCTGCGCGGCGTTACGCACTCCCGGGGGAGACTCCCTATATGAATCGCCGTGAACTCCTGGCGGCCAGCGCCGCCGCCGCAGCCCTCCTCCCAGGTCAGGTCATGTCCGCAAGCCCCGCCAAGCCAAAGCCTCCGGTCGTCAAGAAGGAGCCGAAGGTCATCGAGCAGCTGGGCCGCAAGCGGACCGACGACTACGCCTGGATGAAGGACGACAACTGGCAGGCGGTGCTGCGCGATCCCAGCCTGATCAAGGCCGACGTCAAGGCCCACCTGACCGAGGAGAACGCCTACACCAAGGCGATGCTGGCCTCGACGGAGGATCTGCAGGCCAGGATGTTCGAGGAGATGAAGGGCCGCATCAAGCAGGACGACAGCAGCGTTCCCGCGCCCGACGGCCCCTGGGAGTACTACACCCGGTTCAACGTCGGGGCGCAGCATCCCTTCTACTGCCGGCGCCCGCGCGGCAAGGCCGACGGGGAGCAGATCCTGCTCGACGCCGAGGCCCTGGCCAAGGGAAAGGCCTATTCCGAAGTCGGGACCACCGCCCACACCAACGACCACAGGCTGTTCGCCTATGCCGAGGACTCGCAGGGCTCCGAGTTCTACAAGATCTTCGTCAAGGACCTGGAGAGCGGCCAGCTGCTCGGGACCCCGATCGAGGGGGCCTATGGCGACTTCACCTTCTCCCCGGACGGCCAGTGGCTGTTCTGGACCAACCGCGACAAGGAGGGCCGTCCCGACAAGATCTTCCGCCGCCCGGCCCGCGGCGGCGAGACCACCCTGGTCTATGAGGAGAAGGACGACGGCATGTTCATGGGGGTGGGGACGATGTCGTCCGACGCCTTCATCACCATCGGCATCGGCAACCAGGAGACCAGCGAGCTGCGGCTGATCCCGGCCGCTACGCCGACCGCCGAGCCCAGGGTGTTCGCCGCCCGCAAGGTCGGGACCCTCTACGATGTCGAGCATTGGGACGGAAAGTTCGTCATCCGCACCAACGCCGGCGGGGCGGTGGACTTCAAGCTCTGCACCACCCCGCTGGACAAGACCGAGGCGGAGAACTGGAAGGACTGGATCGGCCATGAGGCCGGCCGGTTCATCGTCGGCATCGGCGCCTTCAAGGACTATCTGGTCCGGGTCGAGCGGGTGAACGCCAACAACCGCATCATCATCACCGAACGCGCCAGCAAGGCCGAGCACCCGATCGCCGTCGACGAGGAGGCCTACGCCCTGGGCGTCGAGGGCGGCTTCGAGTTCGACACCAAGGTGATGCGCTACACCTACACCTCGCCCTCGACCCCGCGTCAGTGGTTCGACTACGACATGGCCGCGCGCACGCGGACCCTGCGCAAGACGCAGGAGATCCCGTCCGGCCACGACGCGAGCAAGTACGAGGTCAAGCGGCTCTACGCCAAGGCGGCCGACGGCGCCGAGGTGCCGATCACCGTGCTGAAGCTCAAGTCGGTGAAGCTCGACGGCAAGGCGCCGCTGCTGGTCTACGGCTACGGCTCCTACGGCATCCCGCAGGAGCCGGGATTCTCGATCCGCAACTTCAGCCTGGTCGACCGCGGCTGGGTCTGGGCCACCACCCACATCCGCGGCGGCTCCGACAAGGGCTGGGGCTGGTTCCAGGAGGGGCGGAAGTTCAAGAAGAAGAACACCTTCACCGACTTCATCGCCTGCACCGAGCACCTGCAGAAGGCCGGCTACGGCAGCCCCGCCAAGACCGTGGCCTACGGCGGCTCGGCCGGGGGCCTGCTGATGGGGGCGGTGGTCAACGAGCGGCCGGACCTCTACGCCGGCATCATCGCCGCGGTGCCTTTCGTCGACGTGATCAACACCATGAGCGACACCACCCTGCCGCTCACCCCGCCGGAGTGGCCCGAGTGGGGCAATCCGATCGAGGACCCCGCCGCCTACGACTACATGATGAGCTACAGCCCCTATGACAACGTCACGCGCAAGCCCTATCCGGCCGTGCTGGCGACCGGCGGGCTGTCGGATCCGCGCGTCACCTACTGGGAGCCCGAGAAGTGGGCCGCCAAGCTGCGAGAGCACACCACCAGCGGCAACCCGATCCTCCTGAAGATCAACATGGAAGCCGGCCACGGCGGCGCCTCCGGCCGCTTCGACTTCCTCAAGGAGATCGCCCTCGACTACGCCTTCGCGGTGTGGGCGGTGGAGAAGGGCTGGACCAAGGCGTGATCTCTGCCGTCCTCGATAGCGCTTGAGCTTGCCCCGATTCTCCCGTCATCCCGGACAAGCGCTGCGCGCTTTCCGGGATGACTGGAATGTTGGCGAGGCTCAGCTCTGCAATTGGGCAGGGGAGGTCGAGGTGGAACTAACCGTTCGCGACGCCACGGAGGCAGACGCGCCGGCCCTCGCCGCCATCTATGGCGACGCCTGCCTGCACGGCTTCGGCACCTTCGAGGAGGAGGCCCCGTCGCCGGAGGAGATGGCGCGTCGCCTGGCCGAGGTGAAGGCCATGGGCCTGCCCTATCTCGTCGCCGTGACCGGCGGGGCGGTGGCGGGGCTCAGCTACGCCAAGCCGTTCCGGCCCCGGGCCGCCTACCGCTACACCGTCGAGGACAGCGTCTACATCGCCCCGGACGCGCAGGGTATCGGGGTCGGCCGGGCCCTGCTCGCCGAACTGATCGCGCGCTGCGAGGCGCTCGGCCTGCGCCAGATGACCGCGGTGATCGGCGACAGCGGAAACGCCGGCTCGATCGGGCTGCACCGGGCCATGGGGTTCGAGCATTCGGGGGCGTTCCGGTCGGTCGGTCACAAGCATGGCCGGTGGGTGGACATCGTCTTCATGCAGCGGCCCTTGAACGGCGGCGACTCGACGCAGCCCAGCGGGGGCGGCCAGATCCTGCGCGAGGCTTGAGCCCGCACCGGGACAGGACTATCTGAACGCCATGGCCGCCCTGCGCCCCCTGCTGCTGATCCTGACGGCGATGCTGCTGGCCGTCGGCGGCCTGGCGCGCGCCGAGACCCCGACCGCAGAGCCGCCATGCCATGAGACACCGGCGCAGACCCCGGAGCCCGGAAAGGCCACTGCCGCGGTGAACTGCTGTGTCGGCTGCATGCCGGCCGCCCAGGGGCTGGAAGTCCAGCCCGCTCGGATCCGCGCCGCCACGCCGGCCCGTTACCCGCTCCTCGTCCTGCCCCTGAGCGGCCTCGCTCCCGAGCCGGAGCCGCGGCCGCCGCGCGCCTGATCGAACGCCTCTCGCGGCCGGCCCCTGTCGTTCTCGGCGCGGGCGGCCTATGGATTCGATCAGACAGGAGGAGGGTCAGATGACCTCCCATCATATCCGCGCCTTGCTCGGCGCCGCTGGACTTCTGGCCGCCGCCGCGGCCCAGCCCGCCTTCGCCCAGCACGAAGGCCACGATCCCCACCAAGGCCATCAACAGGCTCCCGCCGCCGAACCGACGGCCGAGGAGGAACTGGTGACGACCACTACAATGTACAGCCCGCTCGGCCCCTGGCCGATGCAGCAGGACGCCGGCGGCACCAGTTGGCAGCCCGCCGCGGCCGGCCACGGCGGCGTCCATTCCAGCGTCGGCGACTGGACGGTGATGAGCCATGTGCTGCTCAACGGCGTCTATGCCGACCAGGGCGGCCCGCGCGGCGACTCCATGGCCTTCGTGGCCGGCATGGGCATGGTCTCGGCCAGCCGCCAGTGGGAGAACCACGGCGTCCAGTTCCGGGCCATGCTCAGTCCCGACCCGCTGATGGGAGCCGAGGGCTATCCCCTGCTGCTGGCCGCCGGCGAGACGGCGGACGGGGTCGAGCCACTCGTCGACCGCCAGCATCCGCACGACCTGTTCATGGAGCTGTCGGCAAGCTGGTCCTACCGGTTCGGCGACGACCAGGGGATCTACCTCTACGGCGGCCTGCCCGGCGAGCCGGCCTTCGGACCGCCGGCCTTCATGCACCGTCCGGCCGCCAAGGACAGCCCGGAGGCGCCGATCAGCCACCATTGGCTGGACTCCACCCACATCACCTTCGGGGTGCTGACCGCCGGCTACGCCAACGGGCCGTTCAAGATAGAAGCCTCGCGGTTCCGCGGCCGCGAGCCGGACGAGCACCGCTATGACATCGAGACCGGCGCCCTGGATTCCACCTCCGTGCGGCTGAGCTGGAACCCTACGGAGCACTGGGCCCTGCAGGCCAGCTGGGCCAGCATCGAGAGCCCCGAGGCCCTGGAGCCCGGTCATGACGAACGCCGGACCTCCCTGAGCGTGCTGTTCAGCCGCCACTTCGGAGAGATCCCGGTCTCCGGGACCCTGGCCTGGGCTCGCAAGGACGTGGTTCCGGGCGACACCTCCCAGGCCTGGGTGCTTGAGGCGGCCGCCAAGCCGGGCAGCTGGACGATCTTCGGCCGCGCCGAACAGGTGGACCAGTCGGAGCTGACCCTGGGGGTCCATCACGGCCCGCAGTACACCGTACGCAAGGCCTCCATCGGCCTGCTCCATGACTGGCGGATCGGCGACCATGTGACGGTCGGCCTGGGCGGCCTGGTCAACGCCTATGACATCCCCGCGCCCCTGTCGGCCTCCTACGGCGACCCGGGCGGCGGGATGCTCTTCGTGCGGCTGAAGATCGAGTAGCCTCCCGGCGCGGCCGGGGTCGCAGCGCCCGCCGTCGACTCCGGTCGCGCCCATGCTATGGTCGCATATCGACGTTTGCCCGTGTTCAATACCCGGGGGCCCCATGCGTTCACCAGTCCTGGCATCCGCCCTTGCGCTCTCGGCCATGCTGGCCACCGGCTTCGGCACCATCCGAGGCCTGGGGCAGGACGCCGAACACGAGCGGATCACCCGCACGGCCTTGCAGCCCCATGACCTTGGCCCCAGGACCCTGGACGAACTGGCCGGCAAGCGTGGCGGGTTCGGGGCGGTCGGCGCGCCGGACCGGCCGGGCCGTGGCCTGAGTTCGGTGAAGACGGCGCACTGCGATGGCGGCGACTGGCTGGACCTGCCGGGCTATCCCCATTCCAAGGCGGCGGCGCAGGCGACCCTGGACGGCTGCCGGATCCATATCACCACCCACATGAAGGCCGCGGTGAAGGCGGCGGGCGCCCTGGGCCAGGGCGGCAAGATCGATCCCGGCGCCTCGGCGCTGGATTGCCCCTTCGACGGCAAGACCGGCAGCGCCAAATGCCGGGTGCTGGAGGAACTGGGCCTGGCGCTGCATGCCGCGCAGGACTTCTATTCCCACACAAATTGGGTCGATCCGCCGGGCGGGCCGCCCAGCCTGGCCGCACCGCCTGGCCTCAACCGCTCCGAGCCGGCCGAATGGCTGGGCGTGGGGTCCGCCGCCGGCTTTCCGACCGGGCTGATCAGCGGCTGTTACGACGGGTTTCCGGAGACCTTCTACTGTCGCGGCCGGATCAAGCACGCCACGCTGAACAAGGACACCGCCGGCGCGGACCGCGGCCGGGGCGGCGTCTATTCCAAGGCCATGGCCGTAGCGGCGGCCGACACGCGCAGCCGCTGGATCTGGTTCGCCAAGGCGGTCAGGGAAACCTACGGCGAACAGCGCGGGGAGAAGATCCTCTGCCTGGTCCGCAGGGACGATCCCGCCGGCTGCTATTGAGGATCGGTCGAGGTCCCCAGCGCCCGGGAGAGGGCGTTCGAGTCGTAGGGCTTGGACAGCCAGACCACGTCGCCGCCCTCGTCCGGCGGCGCCCGGCCGGTGGCGAACACCACCTTGAGCTCCGGCCTCAGCGACCGAGCCCGGGCCGCCAGCACCTCGCCGCTCATCCCGGGCAGGCCGATGTCGGTGAACAGCAGGTCGATCCGCGCGCCCGACTCCAGCACGGCCAGCGCCCCGGGCCCATCGACGGCGGTCTCCACCCCGTAGCCCAGGGCCCCGATCATCTCGACCGCCAGGTCACGGACCAGGGCGTCGTCCTCGACCACCAGCACCGCCGGCCTGGCCCCGCCCAGCGCCTGGAGCACCTTGCGGGCCAGGGCCTCGCGCCCGTAGGGCTTTGACAGCAGGCTGACCCCCTCGTCGAGTCGGCCGTGGTGGACGATGGCGTTCTCCGTGTAGCCGGAGGTGTAGAGCACCGGCAGGCCCCGCCGCAGCTTGCGCGCCCTGGCCACGAAGTCGCGGGTCTTGATCGGCCCCGGCATGATCACGTCGGTGAACAGCAGGTCGACCACAGTGTCGCCGCGGAGGATTTCCATCGCCGCCTCCGGCCCGTCGGCGGACACCGCGGCGAACCCCATCTCGGCCAGCATGGCGCAGGCCGCCTCGCGCACCGCCGGCTCATCCTCGACCACCAGCACGCTCCGCTTCTGGCCGTCCAAGACGGTCGCCGGCGGGTCCGGCGCCCGCTCGGCCGTCGCCTTGCGGGTGCGGGGCAGGTAGAGCTTGACCGTCGTGCCCTGCCCGACCTCGCTGTAGATCTTCACGTGTCCGCCGGACTGCTTGACGAAGCCGTAGACCATCGGCAGCCCCAGCCCCGTGCCCTTGCCTTCGGCCTTGGTGGTGAAGAAGGGCTCGAACACACGGCCCATGACCTCGGCCGTCATGCCGTGGCCAGTGTCCGAGACGGCCAGCATCACATACTGGCCCGGCTTCAGGTCCGGCTCGCGGCTGGCGTAGTCGTCATCGAGCGAGGCGTTGGCCACCTCCACCGTCAGCCGGCCCCCGCCGGGCATGGCGTCGCGGGCGTTGATCGCCAGGTTGAGCAGGGCGCTCTCCACCTGGGCCGGATCGGCCAGGGTGTTCCACAGGCCGCCGGCGATGATGGTCTCCACCTCGACCCCGTCGCCGAGGGTGCGCCGCATCAGTTCGGCCACTTCCCCGACCAGCCGGCCGAGGTTGATCGGCTCGGGCTCGAGGGGCTGGCGGCGGGCGAAGGCCAGCAGCCGCCGGGTCAGGTCGGCCGCCCGCTCGGCCCCATGGATGGCATTGCGCAGGCGGCGGCGGGCCTTCTCGTCGGAGATCGCCGGCTCGACAAGCTCCAGGTTGGCGCGGATCACCTGCAGCAGGTTGTTGAAGTCGTGGGCGACCCCCCCGGTCAGCTGGCCGATCGCCTCCATACGCTGGGCCCGGCGCCGCTGCTCCTCGGCCGCGTCACGCTCGGTGACGTCGCGGGCCGAACCGACGATCCGCTCGACGCGGCCGCTGTCGTCACGCACCGGCACCAGCACCGACTCCCAGGTCCGGGGGCCGCCGGGCAGGGACAGGACGTCGCGCGTGGCCAAGGGCTCGCCGGCGTCGACGACCCGCTGGTAGTAGGCGCTCAGCGCCGCGGCGGCCGGCCCCGGCGCCATCTCCTGCACCGGCTTGCCCCGCACCCGGTCGACCTTGAGGCCGGTGGCCTTCTGCCCGGCCGGATTGAGGTCCTCCAGGATGAAGCCGCCGTCGGGCGGCACGCCGATCACGAACACATAGTCGGCGGTGTTGGCGAACACCGCCGAATAGAGCGCCTCGCTCTCACGCCGGCCGGAGCGGGCGGTGTCGCGTTCGCTGAGCGCACGGGCCAGCTGCTGGTTGGCCCGGCCCAGGCCCACCACCCCCCACCCGAGGCCGACAAGCGCCAGGGCCGCGAAGATCAGGCCGATGATGAGGCTCAGGCGCTCCTCGGCGTCGGCCTCAGCCTGGCGTTGGGCCAGCAGCGCCCTCTCGTTGGCGATCATCTGGGCGGTCAGCTGGCGGATGCGGTCCATCTGAACCTTGCCCCGGCCGGACTCGATCATGGCCTGGGCGGCGGCGCGGTCGCCCGACTGGGCCAGGTCGGTGGTCCGCTGGATGATCGCCAGCCGCAGGGCCAGGGCCCGCTCGACCTGGCGGAGCAGGGCGGCCTGGCGGGGGTCGTCCGCGATCAGGGTCCGCAGCTTCGAGGTCTGGCCCGGCAGGGCGGCGACCGCGTTGCGGTAGGGCTCGAGATAGGTCTCGTCGCGGGTCAGGATGTAGCCGCGCTGGCCGGTCTCCGCGTCCTGGATCAGGGAGAAGACGCCGCGACTGGTGTCGAGCACCTCGAAGGTGTGCCGTTCTAGCTCGCGGCTCTCGCGAAGGGCGGTGACATGGCTGAACGCCATCCAGCCGGTCAGGGCGGCCAGGACCACGATCAGGGCGACCGGGATCAGCAGGGCGCGGTTACGGGTCACGCGGAACAGGTCTCCCCCGGCGACGGCCGGAAAGCCAAGGGCTATCAGGTCGCGGGCGCGGAATACAGTCGGCGCGGCGCAGGGTCGCGGGTTGCCGTTCAACGCTGGGACAGGAAGGCGTCGAAGGCCGCCGCGTCGCCGACGAAGACGTTGAGATCGACCGGTCCGGTGATCCCCTCGACCCGGCCGCGGTGGTGGTATTGCCACACGGTCCACTTCGCCGCGCCGCGGGGGCGCATCAGGATCGAGCGGCGCCAAAGGGGCCGGTCGGGCAGGTGGCGGCCATAGGCCTCCAGGAATTCCCGGGTGACATAAAGCACGGCTGGGCCGTCGCGGGCCTCGACCGGCGCCAGGAAGGCCTCCAGCTCCCGCCGCAGCGCAGGCCCGTCCGGATGCTCGCCGCAGTTGCCGCCGAACTCCAGGTCCACCGCCGGCGGCAGGCCATCCGTGCGGCGGGGGGTGGCCGCCAGGAAGTTGGCCGCCTGCGCCGCGCCCGGCCGGCAGAGGGTGAAGAAGTGATAGGCCCCGACCCGCACCCCGGCCGCCCTCGCCGCCCGCCAGTTCTGGGTGAACCGGCTGTCGCGATGGTCGCCGCCCTCGCTGGCCTTGATCCAGGCGAAGGCCACGTCGTCGGCTGCGGCGGCCCGCCAGTCGATCGGCCCCTGGTGGTGGGAGACGTCCAGGCCTCGCAGCGGATAGCGCGACCGGTCCGGCTCGTGCTCATGGAAGGCCCGCACGGCCAGCAGCGGCAGGGTCAGGGCCAGCAGCCCGAGCAGGGCCGCCCCTGCGGCGGCGAGGACGATACGGCGATCCATGCCGCCGATCTTCGGCGTCGCGCGCGAGGGGGATGGCGGGCTGGCGATGGTGTTTTCGTGCAGGAGGCGTTGGCTGGGGAACTAGGACTCGAACCTAGAATGACGGTACCAAAAACCGCAGTGTTACCATTACACCATTCCCCAGCAGGAACGGCGCGGGGACGGGCTCCGCCCCGGCAAGGTGGGGGGAGATAGCGCAGCCGGGCGGACGATGCAACGGCTGTGTTTAGGCCGCTTGCGGCCCGGGGCGCCCTCCTCTATAAGCCCGCTCCTCAAGTCGGAGTGTGGCTCAGTCTGGTAGAGCACCGCGTTCGGGACGCGGGGGTCGCAGGTTCGAATCCTGCCACTCCGACCATTTCCCCTCATCCCTGAATCGCCCGCCCGCCGCCGGCCGCGGCATATGTTGCGGCGTCTTCATTTGACCGCAACGCCCAGACGGTTAAGCCTGTCCGGCAAATCCTGGGGATAATGATGAAACAGTTCCTGCTGACCGTG
>DASPLD010000103.1:0-2555 GCA_035627755.1 Caulobacter sp.
CTCGTTGATCAGCATCTTGGCGCCGTCGTGCTCAACGTAAGCCTCCTTCAGCAGGTCTTCCTCCACCGCACCCTCGCAGGCGGGGTAGAAGATCTCCTCCTCGATCATCGCGTGGATCTTCAGCTCCGTGCAGATCTTCTCGGCGATCTTCTGCTTGGAATCCTTGCCCCTGGCGGACTCAAACTTCTCGAACAGCTCCTCGACGGTCCGGTGGTCGGCCTTCAGCAGGGCGATGGCGTCGGGTTTCTCGGACTTGTCGGTAAACGAACGGGCCATGATGTCCTCCAGCCGTTGAGTGGGTTCCAGGCCCTAACGGCGCCGCTCGCGGCCCGTTCCCCGAGCAGGCCTGGTTGAGAGTCGTTCTCAGCCCGACCGGGCCGTCGGGCGCTCAGGCCTTGGCGCGTTTTCGACGGGGCGGGCGGGCGGCCTTGGGCGCCTGCTTCGATACCGACCTGCCGGCCGGCCGGCGGGCGGCGGGACGGGGCCCGTTCTGCTCCGGCTCGCCGGCCAGTTCCTTCTCGATCTCGTCCAGCAGGTCGCCGCGCTGCTCGGCGGCCTTGGCGAAGCGCAGCTGCAGGGCCTGCAGCTCCTTGTCGCTCATCTGCTCGATACCGATGAAGCCGTTCTGGGCGTTCGAGGTCAGGATCAGCTCGTCGAGCTTGGCCTGGACGGCGGCGGCGTCGCGGTTCTGGGTGTTCTGGATCAGGAACACCATCAGGAAGGTGATGATGGTGGTGCCGGTGTTGATCACCAGCTGCCAGGTCTCGGAGAAGCCGAACATTGGCCCGGTGACGGCCCAGGCCAGCACCACCGCCACGCACAGCAGGAAGGATCCCGGCCGGCCGGTCAGCCGGGCGGCGCGGGAGGCAAATCGGGAAAAGGCCAGGTCCAGGCTCATCGAGTCAGAACGCGGCCGCGAAGACGGCCGTTCCGCCTAGGCCGCCGCCTCGAGGCTGAGCGTGGCCTTGAGATCCTTCTTCAGGAACTTTCCGCTGGCGTTGCGCGGGATGTTCTCCGACAGGAACCAGATGTAGCGGGGCGCCTTGTGCTTGGCGATGCGGGCGGCGACGAAGGCGCGCAGCTCGTCGGCGCTGGCGGTCATGCCCTCGCGCAGCAGGACGGCGGCTGCGACCTCCTCGCCCAGCCGCTGGTCGGGCACTCCGAACACGCAGGCCTCGGCGATGGCCGGGTGGTGATAGATGGCCGCCTCGACCTCTGCGCAGTAGACGTTCTCGCCGCCGCGCAGGACCATGTCCTTCTTGCGGTCGACCAGGAAGATGAAACCCTCCTCGTCGATGCGGGCCACGTCGCCGGTATGCAGCCAGCCGTCGGTGATGGTCTCGGCGGTGGCCTCGGGGCGATTGATGTAGCCCTTGATGACGCTGCTGCCCTTGACCCACAGCTCCCCGACCTGGCCGGTCGGCAGGGCGTTCCCCTGATCGTCGACCACCTTGGCGTCGAAGTTGGGCAGGGCGCGGCCGCAGCTGGCCGGCTTGTCGACGAAGAAGTCGCCGCTGAGCGAGGTGATCACCCCGCAGGTCTCGGTCATGCCGTAGCCGGTGTTGGGCCGGGCGGTGGGGACGGTGGCGTCGATCTTGGCGACCAGGTCGGGCTGGATCTGGGCCCCGCCGCCGCCGACGCTGAGCAGGCTGGAGGTGTCGTACTTGGCGAAGTCGGGGTGGGTGACCAGCTCGCGGGCCATCACCGGCACGCCGCTGACCGCGCTGACCCGCTCCCGCTCGATCAGCTGCAGGGCCAGGGTGGCGTCCCAGCGGTACATCAGCACCATCTTGCCGCCGCCGGCGGTGACCGCGTAGGCGCCGCAGTTGTTGGCGGTGACGTGGAACAGCGGGGTGGTGACCAGCGACACCGGGACCGGCGGCGGGGCCTCCGGGTCGGGGGCGACGCCGGTCACCCGGGCGGTGATGAGGGCGTTGAGCTGGCCGGCGAACACCATGTTGAACAGGTTGGCGACGCAGCCCCGATGCGTCAGCTGCGCCCCCTTCGGAAAGCCCGTGGTGCCCGAGGTGTAGAAGATGCAGGCGTCGGCGTCGGGGTCGACCGCGACCTGCGGCATCGTCCCGCCCTGGGCGATGACGGTCGACCAGGGGACGGCGCCGGCCAGCGGATCGGCGCGGACCGCGACCAGCGTCGCCCCGGCCAGCATGTCCGGCTGCTCGGCGATGCGGGCCAGCCGCTCGGCGTCGGCGAAGATCACCTTCGGGCGGGAGTCGCTGAGGCCGTAGGCCATCTCCGGCGCGGTCCACCAGGCGTTCATGCCGACCACCGCCACCCCGACGCTGACCGCGGCCCAGTAGATCAGCATCCATTCGGGATAGTTGCGCATGGCGATGGCGACCCGGTCTCCCGGGGCCACGCCGTTGGCCAGCATCCAGTTGGCGATCGAGGCGACAAGCTGGTGCGCCTCGCCATAGGTGATCCGCTCGTCCTGGTAGACCAGGTAGTCGCGCTCGGCGAACTGGACGGTGGACAGCCAGACCTCCCGGATGCTGGGCGGGGCATGCTTGAAGGACTTGATGGACGCGCCGCGCAGG
>DASPLD010000104.1:0-10131 GCA_035627755.1 Caulobacter sp.
GTCGATCTGGTGATGGCGCTTGACCATCAGCACCTCGAAGGCGGGATCGTCGCGCACCAGAAGGATGGTGGCGGCCGGGCGGATGGCGGCGGGGGGCCTGTCGGTCATGACGCCAGCATCGCGCGCGCCGGGCGGCTCCGGCAAGCCTGACCCAAGGGCGCCCGGCTCAGGCCGCCCCGCGCCGCTCCTCGCGCTCAGACAGGCGGTCGAGCTTGTCGAGCATATAGTCGACATCCTCGCGTTGCGCGGTCTGCGTCTGGGTCAGGAACCGTTGCAGCATCCGCTGTTGGAACCGCTCGCGGTCCCGCGGCCCCCCGTCGAATTCCATGGTGTGGTAGGTGTCGACCGCCACCCGGAAGGCCGCATAGAGCCTGGCCGGCAGTCCAGCCCGCTCGTAGATGGCGCGCAGTCCCAGCGGCCCGGCGTCATGGATCATCAGCCAGGTGCGGTGATGCGGCACTCCAGCCAGCTCCGCCACCCCGCACTCGAAGAAGGTCATGTGGCCCTGGGCCAGGGCCCGCAGCAGCAGGCTGGGGGTCAGCCGCCCGGCCCGATGCAGGTGGGCGGCGAAGGTTTTCGGATCGGCGGTGCGGCCGGCCTGGTCGACCAGGTCGATGATCGCCCGCTCCCGCGTGCCGATGGCGATCTGGATCGCCAGGTCCGGCGGCACGGCATGATGGCTGAGCAGGTGCTCGCGCAGCTGGTCGTTGACCAGGCTGATCAGCTTCTCGGTCACGGCCGGCGGCAGGACGCTGCGGTAGGCCACCGCCGCCAGCACCTTTTCCGACTTCTCGAACCGCTGCAGGGCCCGGGCCAGGGTGCGTTCGGAGAAGGTGGCGTTGTCGTTGGCCGCGGCGGTCTCGACGGCCGCTTCGACGCCATGCTCCACGATCGCCGCCGTCACGGTATCGGAGAGTTCGGGCCGCTTGGCGATCGCCACCTGCCGCACGGGACCACCCAGGCGAACGATCTCGGAGAGGTCCTCATCGGTGAAGGCCGGCGAGAAGTTCAGGATCGGCAGGCAGACGCTCTCGACATCCTTTGCCAGCCTGATGGCCACGTCGCGCGGCACCAGGGGCGAGGACTTCAGCGTCACCGCCAGGGCCCGCCGCACCAGTTCGGTGGCGTCGGCCGCCATTACCCGGAGGATTTCCTGGGCCTTGGCGCGGTCCGCCTCGGTCAGCGCCTCCCGGTCGATGGTCCGGCACAGCTTGTGCGCCGCCAGGGCGCGCTCGTCCGCTGTCGCGCCCTTCAGCAGGGTGCGCACGTCGATGTCGGTCAACGCTGTCCTGGTCGTGGTCATCTGGCGGCGACGCGCTCCCCCTGCCGAATCGTCAAGGATGATGGGCCGTTATGCTTAACCATCTGTTGCCCATAAGCGCCTTGCGGGCTGCTGCCGCCTCTACCGAAAGCTGTGGATTAACGCTGCGCCGTAACGGCTCGCAAACCCTCCCTCGCTACGTTGCCGCAACCTCAAATCGGGGATGCCCAGTGTCCGAAGCCGCTCAATCCGCCTCCGCGGACATCCCCGTCCTCGGATCCGCTCGCGGAAGCGCCAGCTATCTTGGCCAGTGCCTCGACGCCCAGCGCCAGATTCTGCCCTACGCCCTGGCCTGTTTCGCCGTCAGCCTGCCGGTCTTCGTCTGGGCCGGATCGTTCGCTGAAAACTCGATGTGGATGGCGGCCAGCTTCGCCATCTTCGCCCTCAACTGGGGCGCCTTCTACGCTACCGTAAGCTGGATGCGGCAGCATCCCGACGCTCCGGCCGAGCGTCGCCTGCGCGTCCAGGTCCTCGGCGGCCTGCTGTGGGCCGGCGCGGTGGCCCAGGTGGCCGCCCTGGCCGATGGCGCGGGCCCGGCTCGTGAGCCGCTGCTGCTGATGGCCGCCGCCGGGGCCATCGTCTGCTTCTTTTTCAGCGCGCCCCTGCTGCCCGCCCTGCTGATCGTGGCGCCGGCCGCCGCCGCCGGCCCGCTGATCGCCCTCTTCAGCCACCAGGGCAGCCGCGACCAGGGGCTGGCGGTCTGGGGCGCCATGGCCCTGGCGATGGCCCTCTGCCTGGTCCTAAACCGGATGATGCGCAGCCAGTTCGCCCTGGCCGCCGAGCGCGAGGCGCTGATCCTTGAGCGCAGCGCCACCCTGGAGAAGGCCCAGAAGGTGGCCCGCTCCAAGTCCGACATCGTCTCCACCCTCAGCCATGAGATCCGCAACGGCCTGAACGGCGTGACCCACGTCCTGGCCGCCGCCGCAGGCCAGGGCGGTCGCGCCGCCCCCAGCCGCGAGCAGCTTGGCGCCGCCCTGACCGCCGCCAACGAGCTGATCGCCGTGCTCAACGCCACCCTCGATTCCGAGACCGCCGAGGCCGGCCGCCTGGCCCTCGACAGCCAGCCCTTCGATCCCGTCCGCCTGACCCGCGAGCTGGTGCTGCTCAACCGCCCGCACGCCTCGGCCAAGGGAGTCGAACTGGCCGTCCACGTCGAACCCGAGCTGGAGATGGCTCGCGGGGCCGTGGTCGGGGACGCCACCCGGGCCCGGCAGGTGCTGTCCAACCTGATCGGCAACGCGGTGAAATACACCCTGCGCGGCCGTATCGAGGCCCGCATCGAACTGCGGGACGACGGCCGCCTCGCCATCGCCATTGCCGACACCGGCCCAGGCCTTACGGCCGAGGAACTGGAAAGGGCCTTCGAACCCTTCCGGCGCGTCGAGCGCACGGGCGCGGGCGTGCCCGGCGCTGGCCTCGGCCTCTCCCTGTCCCGGCAACTGGCCAGCCTGATGGGCGGCGAGTTGAAGAGCCAGAGCGCCGTCGGCGTCGGCAGCTGCTTCACCTTCGAGCTGCCCTGGGATCCCAGCGCCGTCGCCGCCAGCGAGGCCGAGGAGTCGGTGATGACCGGACCCGTCGCCACCTCCAAGCGGGCCATGCGGGTGCTGGTCGCCGAGGACGACGCCCTCAACGCCGCCATGCTGCGCGCCATCCTCGAGCAACTCGGCCACCAGGTGGTGCACGCCCAGAACGGCCGGCGGGCGGTCGAACTGGCCAGCGCCTGCGACTTCGACCTGGTCATGCTCGACGGCCGCATGCCCCTGCTCGACGGGGCCCACACCGCCGCCGCCCTGCGCGAGGTCGACGGCCGCTGCGCCGGGGTCCCGATCATCGCGGTAATCGGCGGCGACGCCGAGGAGGCCCGCGAATGCCTCGACGCCGGGGCCGACACCGTGCTGCGCAAGCCCGTTACCGTGGCCGGCGTCGCCCGCGCCGTCGCCGACGCCGGCGCTCGGGGTCGCAGTCTCAGCAAGGACCCCGCGGCCCTCGCCGTCGGCTGAAATCGCCGGTGACGCAAGGGCGGCCTTCCCTCTCCCGTCCGACGCCGCCATGATGCTCCAAACAAGTGTTTGGGGAGTGGCGCGGTGCTGGAAGGTCTCAAGGTCGTCGAGCTGGCCACCTACATCGCCGCGCCGGGCGCGGGCGCGATCATGGCCGACTGGGGCGCCAGCGTGATCAAGATCGAGTCGCCGAAGGGCGACCCGATGCGGATGTTCTTCGACTCCTTCGACACCGGCGAGGCCGACAACCCGGTGTTCGACCTCGACAACCGCGGCAAGCGCGGCATCGTTCTCGACATCTCCAAGCCCGAGGGGCGCGAGGCGGCCCTGCGGCTGGTCCGCACCGCGGACGTCTTCTTGACCAACGTGCGGCCCAGCGGCCTGGCCCGCGCGGGCCTGGACTGGGACAATCTCCGGAAGGAGAACGCCCGCCTCGTCTACTGCAGCCTGACTGGCTATGGCCTGGAGGGCCCCGACGCGGACAAGGCCGGCATGGACGTGGCCGCCTACTGGGCGCGCTCGGGCGTCGCGGCTATCACCACCCCCAAAGGCGTCGAGCCCTTCCCCATCCGCACCGCGATGGGCGACCACATCACCTCGATGGCCACCGTCTCGGCCATCCTGGCGGCCGTGTTCGAGCGTCAGACCACCGGCAGGGGCCGGCTGGTCGAGACCAGCCTGCTGCGGACCGGCGTCTATTCGATCGGGTCGGACATGGCCATTCAGCTGCGCTTCGGCAAGCTGGCCTCGACAAGGCCGCGCGAACAGGCGGTCAATCCCCTGGCCAACTTCTTCAGGACCGCGGACGACCGCTGGGTCTGCCTGCTGGCCCGCCAGGGCGGAGTCGACTGGCGGCAGATCGCCGAGGCCGCCGGCCATCCCGAATGGGTCGAGGACCCGCGGTTCAGGACCGGCCGCGACCGGCGTCAGAACGGCGCCGAACTGGTCCGGCTGATGGACGAGGCGGTCGGCGCGCTGACCCTCGACGAACTCGCCCCCCGCCTGGACGCCGCCGATATCACCTGGGCCCAGGTCCAGACCCCGCGCCAGGTGATCGAGGACCCGCAGGCGATCGCCGCCGGCTGCTTCGTCGACATCCCGGACGGCAAAGGCGGCTTCCACAAAAGTCCCGCCTCCCCTGCCCGCTTCCCAGGCGCGGAGGACGGCCCGCGCGGTCCCGCGCCCCGGCTGGGCGAACATACCGACGCCGTACTCGCCGAACTGGGTTACGCCGCCGAGGAGATCGCGAGTCTCAAAGCCAGCGGGGCGGCGGCATGAACCTGTTCAACCCAGTTCCCTTCGACCCGGGCCGGGGCGCCCTGGCCCTGACCCTCCTTCGGCTGGTGCTGGCCGGCCTGATCGCCGCCCATGGATGGGCCCGACTGCTGAGCGACGGGGTCGTCCCGTTCGGCGGCTTCCTCGACCAGGTCGGCTTTCCGCTCGGCTTCTGGATCGCGGCCGGGATCACGGCCCTGGAGATCCTCGGCACGCCCCTGCTGGCCTGGGGCCGGCTGGTGCTGCCCCTGACCCTCGCCTACGCCTTCATCTATGTGATGGGCATCGTGCTGGTGCACGCCCAGGCCGGCTGGTTCGTCGTCGGCCTCGGCCGCAACGGCGCCGAATACAGCGTCCTGCTGATCAGCTGCCTGCTGCTGGTGGGCGCGCAACACTGGCCCCGGAAGGCCGCCGAATGACCCTGCTGTCGACCCTGACCGCCGCGGCTCTGCTCCTGGCCGCATCCGGCCCCGTCTCCGTCTCGGTGGAGACCGGCGGCGATGACGCCCTGACGCAACGGCTGGCCGAGGAGGTTCGCGCCATCTTCGCCGAAACGCCCGGCTATTCGGCCGACGCCTCGCCGCGCCTCACGGTTCTCATCCCGACCCACGTCGATTGGCGCGAGACCGGCGGCCGGATCAGGGTCTCCTACCGGGCAGAGTTGACCGCGGGAGTAAGAACCCTCCGCCGCACCGGCTCCTGCTGGGAGGATGAGATGCGAGTCTGCGCCGGGCAGATCGTCAAGGCGGCCAAGACCATGAAGCCGCACTGAGCGCTCTAGCGCTTGGCCTTTCGAGCCACGAACACCAGCCCGCCCTGACCTGAGCCCTCGGGCAGCTGGTCCGCCGCGCTGATGATTGGTCGCCAGGCGACGTCGCGGCGGTAGACGTTCTCGGTCTGGCGGGCCAGGTTCGGCTTAGCGAACAGGGTCTGCATGGCGCCGACCACGCCTTTCGGCCGCTTTGGGGCGCCCTTCCCTGGGCGGTTGGCGACCTGGGCGACCTTCTGGAAGGTTTCCGCCCGCTGGGCGGTGTCGAGCGGCGGCGGGGGCGGCAGGGGGATGGTTCGACGGGGCATCAGACCAAGTCCTTTTCCAGCGTCAGGCTCGCGCCGCCCTTGGATAGGCGCAGGATCGAGAATGGCCGCGCCACGGTGGAGTTCCCGGTCAGCTCGCTCTCGACGATCGGCAGGGTCAGCAACTGCCCCGCCAGCCGGCCGAGCGGCTCGGCGCCGGTCGCCGACCGCACCTTGGAGCCATAGGTGTCGAGCACATGGGTGAACCGGGCCCGCATCGCCTGGAACAGCCCGAACCGGACCGCCTCGGACACCAGGCCAGTCAGCTGGTCGGTCAGGGCCTTCTGCCGGGTGCGGTCCATGTCGCCGCCCTGGACCATCTCCTGGAACATCTCCCGGGCGAGGTGCGCCGCGGCGTGGTCTGTGTCGGCCACGAACGACCAGTCGGCGCCGCGCAGGAAGCGGTTCACCGCCGAGTCCTGGGCGAACGACTTGATCACCACCGGCAGCTCAGGCCCCAGCCGCCCCGCGTCGCTGTAGTCGTATATGAGGAGGTCACCCACCAGGCCGAACACCCGAAGCTCGAAATAGCTGGGCGAGATCTCGTCCCGGCCGAAGCCCGCCACCACCACCCCGGTGGTCGGCAGCTCGCTGGGCATCCAGGTGGTGGTCAAGCCCGCCCGCACCACCGCCGCGAGCCTGGCCCGCATCTCGCGCGACACGGTATCTGGACCGAAGAACTCGACCGCCATCAGTTCGAGCACCTCGTCGAGATGCTCCTCGATCAGCGACCGCAGCACCGGCGTCTCCTCGCCGATCCGGCCGCGATCGACCCGACGTGGCCCATTGTCCTCGTAAAGGGTGGACTCCAGCACCTCCGCGCGGAGCTGTTCGAGGGCCAGGCCCAACAGTTCCTCGACCGATCTGGCCGGCCCAGCCTCGCGCAGGCGCTCGAAATGGAGGCGGAAGTCATTGACGGCATAGGCCGCGAAGAACCGGAAGTAGGTGGCGCCCTGGTCGGCTGACACCAGCTCCCCGCCGTACATCGAGCGGAGCAGGCCGACCAGGGACTCGACAGTCGCGGTCAAAGTCGGCTCGCCACCCAGACCCTTGGCCTTGAACGCCTCGACCACCGTCGCCCAGGGACAGCCGCAGAACTCCGCCAGCCCGTGGACCATGAGCCCGGACGCCGACTGGGCGTTGAGCACGAACACCTTCTGGACCCCGGTCTGGGAGGTCAGCAGCCGGGAATCCTCAGTCACCGAAACGGCGCTGTCAGCCGCCATCGCCACCGCCGTGCGGTTCATCAGCAGGACTTCGACTGTCATGGCTTCCCCGAAGCGCCGGAGTCCAGGCTAACAGAGCCCTCGCCGATCAGCTTAGTGCTTTCCCGCCAGAGGCGCATCGCGCCCCTGACACATCAGCGGGATCGCGAGTCCGACAGCACCCGCAGCATCTCCGCCGAGAATACCGAGCCGGCCAGGCCGCTGCTGCCGCCACGGTCGCCATCGATCCCCTGGGAGCCGCGCAGGATCAGGGCGACGAGCGCGTCCTCCTGCGCCTGGCGGTCACCGCGCCGGCCGGCGTATTGCAGGAAGCCCTGGTCCTGCTGCGGCAGGCGCTCCCGCAACGCCGTGGCGCGCCCCCCTGTTGACGTCAGGTTGCCATAGAGTTCCGCCACCGTCACAGGACGGCCGGCCTTGTAGAACAGCGAGCGGTTGGCGGCGGCAGCATCGGGGAACATTGCCGCGGCGCTGGCGCCCGGCTGGGTCCGGGACGCCTCGATCAGCCGCGCCGAGCCCTTCGGCCCCAGGAAGTGGGCGGCATAGAGTTCGCCCGCCGTGGCCGAGCGGCCGATCCGGCCACGCAGGTAGTCGGCATGGTCGCTGGTCAGCTCCCCGGCCATCAGCGAGGCGGCGCGGGGATCATAGCGCAGGTTCATCACCGCCGCGCGGGCCTCGGCCCCGTTCACCCGATAGCGGCCGTCAGCCCCCTGGACGATCAGGTCGGCGTACCGGGCGTAGCCGTATTTCGAGCCATGCCGCTTCAGGGTCGACAGCCAGGTCTGCTCGACGAACTGGAACAGGCCGGCGGCCGAGGAGGTCGGCGCCTTGGCGTTCGGCCTGAGGCCGCTTTCCCGCTTGGCCGTGCCCAGAAGGAACGAGAAATCGACGCCCGTCGCCTCCGACGCGCGCTTGATCGCCGACTCGACGACACCTCTGATCGACTCCACCGCCATGGCGCCTGTGTGCGCCGCGTCGGTTAAGACCTGATTAACCACGTTGACGAACAGGCGTTCAAAGACTTTTACATATGTGCAATCGTTGGGCTTTACGCAGATAAAATCATGTGGATTACATATGTCATTCCACGAGGAGGAATGCCATGACCGCCGCAGCCTTCGCCGACCACCCCTTTCCCGTCTCGGACGACCGCCCCCGGGGCCGGGGTTTCAGCAGGGTGTTCATCACCGCCCTGGCCGCCTCGGTGGCCGTCCATGCCGGCGTCGGAGTCTATCTGGCCTACAAGAAGTTCGTCGCACCGGTGACGGCGCCGATCGAAGAGCCTCCGATCGACGGCGAACACGTCACCATCGAACGGCCCAAGCCGCCGCCGCCGGAGCCCGATCCGGCCAAGCCGCGGCCGCAGAAATCGCAAGTCGCCGTCCACAATCCGGTGATCCCGCCGTTCCAGACGGACATGGAGCCCATCGCAGCCACACCGTCGGACACGGCCATTGAAGGCCTGCGCGCGCCGCCGACCAATCTCGACCCCGGACCCTCGACTCCGGTCCTGCCGACCATCGCCAAGGGGCCCGGCCTGCTCGGCCGGCCGGATTGGCTCCGCAAGCCGACCCCTGAGCAGGTCAGCGTGGCCTATCCGGATCGCGCCATCCGCCGGGGCATGTCCGGTTCGGCCCAGCTGACCTGCAAGGTCACGGCCAAGGGCGCAGTGCGCGACTGTGTCGTCAGCAGCGAAACCCCCGCCGACTACGGATTCGGGGCTGCCGCCCTCAAGCTCAGCCGACACTTCGTCATGAAGCCCCAGACGCTTGATGGCGAACCGGTCGACGGCGGCACGGTGCGCATCCCGCTGAAGTTCACCGTGCCGAAGGACTAGTAGCTCTTCGGCAGGTGCAGCACGCGCTCGGCGATGAAGTTGAGGATCATCTCACGGCTGACCGGGGCGATCCGGGCGATCATCGCTTCGCGCATATAGCGCTCGACGTCGTACTCCTTGGCGTAGCCCATGCCGCCGTGCGCCAGCACGGCGGCTTCGGCGGCCCGGAAACCCGCCTCGGCGCCCAGGTATTTGGCGGCGTTGGCCTCGGCCCCGCAGTCCTTGCCCGCGTCGTAGAGGGCAGCGGCCTTGAAGGCGAGCAGGTTGGCGGCCTCCAGTTCCGCCCAGCATTTCGCGAGCGGATGCTGCACCCCCTGGTTCTTGCCGATCGGCCGGCCGAACACGATCCGCTCCCTGGCGTAGGTCGCGGCCTTGGCCAGGGCGGCGCGCCCAATGCCCACCGCCTCGACTCCGAACAGCACCCGCTCCGGGTTCAGCCCCGCCAGCAGATACTGGAAGCCCTTGCCTTCCTCGCCGATCAGATCCTCGGCCGGGACCTGCAGGTCCTCGATGAAAAGCATATTACATTCAACGGCTTTGCGGCCCATCTTGGGAATCGGCTTGGCCTCGATCTTCGTCCGGTCGAAGTCCGTGTAGAACAGGCTCAGCCCCTGCATCGGCTTGGCCGTCTGTTCCTTCGGCGTGGTGCGGGCGATGAGCAGGATCTTGTTGGCCCGCTGGGCCATGGTGGTCCAGATCTTCCGGCCGTTGATGCGATAGCCGTTGCCGTGCTTCTCCGCCCGGGTCTCCAGGCTGGCGGTGTCCAGGCCGCTGTTGGGCTCGGTGACGGCGAAGCAGGCCTTGTCCTCGCCGGCGATGGTGCGCGGCAGGTGGCGGCGGCGCTGCTCTTCAGTGCCGAACTTCACGATCGGCATGAGGCCGAAGATGTTCAGGTGCACCGCGCTGGCCCCGGTGAACGCCGCCCCCGACTGGGCGACCGTCTGCATGACGATGGCCGCCTCGGTCAGCCCCAGGCCCGAGCCGCCGAATTCCTCCGGCATGGCCACGCCCAGCCAGCCGCCTTCGGCCATCGCGGCGACGAACTCCTCGGGGAAGCGCCCCGTCTCGTCGGCGTTGCGCCAGTATTCGGCGTCGAACCCGGCCATCACCTTGGAAACGCCCTCGCGGATCGCTTCCTGTTCCTCGGTCAGCCAGAAGCCGCTCATGGTTCCTCCGGCGCCGTGAATCGGCGCGCATCCAGGTGGGGGGCCCAGGGGCCCGGATCTTCGCCCGCGAGATACGCGCGCGTCATCGCCGCGACAAGCGGGGCCAGCAGCCAGCCGTTGCGCCGCGCGCCCATGGCCAGCCAGACGCCCGGCCGGACGCTGGGCCCGACCAGCGGCAGGCCGTCGGGCGTGGCCCCGCGGATGCCGGTGCGTGGACTCCCGGCATAGACCGGCG
>DASPLD010000105.1:0-2712 GCA_035627755.1 Caulobacter sp.
ATGTCCAGGGCGGCGGCGCCTTCGAAGACGTTCGCCGTCGGCGGGCCTCTAATCCCCGCCGAGGGGTTCCGCAACCACCGCGGCCCCCTCATACTGGCCTCTTACGAACAAGGAGCCGGAATGGCGGGAGAAGTTTCTCCGGGCGAATACAAGGATGTCGTGTTGTTCCTGGCGACGGCCGGGATCGTCGTGCCGCTGTTCCGCCGGTGGAACATCAGCCCGATACTGGGCTTCCTGGGGGCCGGGGTGGCGCTGGGCCCCTTCGGCCTGGGCGCCTTCACGGACCGGTTCCCCTGGTTGGAGGCGGTCACCGTCGACAGTCCCGAGGACATCGCCCAGCTCGCCGAGTTCGGGGTCGTCTTCCTGCTGTTCATGATCGGGCTGGAGCTCAGCTGGGAGCGGCTGCGACTGATGCGCCGCTACGTGTTCGGGATGGGCGGACTGCAGGTCGCCCTGTCGACCGCCGCCATCGCCGGGGCGGCCATGCTGCTGGGCCAGCCGGCGCCGGCCGCCATCGCCATCGGGGCCGCCCTGGCGCTCTCCTCCACCGCCATCGTCATGCCGCTGCTGGCCGAGCGGAAACGCCAGCACAGCCAGGCCGGACGGGCGACCTTCGCCGTGCTGCTGTTCCAGGACCTGGCCGTCGCCCCGATCCTGATCACCCTCGCCGTGCTCGGACGGCAGGGCGACACCGCCTTTACCCTCAGGGACCTGCTGGCCTTCGCCCCGGCCGTCCTTGGCCTGCTGGCGCTGTTCTTCTTCGGGCGGCTGCTGCTGCGGCCGATGCTGCGGTCGGTGGCCAAGGCCAAGAGCGAGGAGCTGTTCATGGCCGCCAGCCTGCTGGTGGTCATCGGGGCCGGCCTGCTGGCGGCGCTCACCGGCCTGTCGATGGCGCTGGGCGCCTTCGTCGCCGGCCTGCTGCTGGCGGAGACCGAGTACCGCCACGAGGTCGAGCGGACCATCGAGCCGTTCAAGGGCCTGTTGCTGGGGCTGTTCTTCGTCTCGATCGGCATCGGGCTCGACCTGTCGAAGCTGGTCGCCGACCCGCTGCCGATCCTCGGCATGGCGCTCGGGCTGATGCTGCTGACCGGCGGCGTGGTCTACGTCCTGGGCCGGTTGTTCGGGCTGAAGTCGCGGGTGGCCCTGGAGACCGCGCTGCTGCTGGCCGCCGGGGGCGAGTTCGCCTTCGTCATCCTGGCCAGCGCCGTGGGGGCGGGCGTGGTCGAGGAGACGGTGGGCCAGACCATCCTGGTGGCCTCGACCCTGTCGATGATCTGCATCCCCTTCCTGGCCACGCTCGGGGCCCGGCTGGGCGGCCGCGCCGCCGCCAAACCGGAGACCATCGCCGTGGAGCCGGAGGGCGAGGCCCGGACCGACGCCCGGGTGCTGGTCATCGGCTATGGACGGGTCGGCAAGCTGGTCGGCGACATGCTCGGCCGCCACGAGATTCCCTGGGTGGGCATCGACCGCGATCCTCGGCTGGTGGAGTCAGGGCGACGGGCGGGGGCGCATATCTTCTTCGGCGACGCCTCGCGGGCCGATTTCCTGCGCCACTGCGGGCTGGAGAGCGCCCGGGCCCTGGTCATCACCATGGACAACCCCGAGGGGGCGGAGGCGGTCGTCGCCACCGCCCGCGAGCTGAAGCCCGACCTGACCATCGTCGCCCGGGCCCGCGACGCCCGTCACGCCAAGCGGCTGTACGAACTGGGGGCCACCGACGCGGTGCCGGAGACGATCGAGGCCTCGCTGCAGCTGTCGGAGGCGGCGCTGGTCGACATCGGCATCCCGATGGGACTGGTCATCGCCTCGATCCACGAGCGGCGGGACGAGTTCCGCAAGGAACTCAATCGTCCCGAGGCCTTGGGCGGCAGGCGTCGGCTACGCGACATACGCTGACGCGAAACTGCAACCGCAGGCCGATTAATTCGCTCGAAAGACGATCATGGCAGAAAAATGAACGCCGGTGTGGCTTCGCGGGCACTTTGCGTCCCGTGTGGCATTGCTATAACTGACGAGAAGCGACGAGACGTCGCATCGCGGGCAAGAGAGGGCTCTTTCGATGAAATTCAAGCTCCTGGCGGGTGCGGCTGTAGCCGCGACGCTCGTGGCGTCGGGCGCTGCGGCGCAAGACACCGGTTGGTACGGCGCTATCGACCTCGGCTATCACTGGTCGGACGATGAGAACTACGCGGTCGCCGTGGGCGCCGAGCCGAACCTCGATCCGGATGACGAGTGGATGGGGGCCGCCCGCCTCGGCTACCGCCTGTCGCCCCACTGGCGCGTGGAACTCGAAGGCGCCTACCGTCCGGGCGAAGTGCCCGAAGGCGGCGACTTCCCGGCCGGCGGCAACTTCGAAGTCTGGTCGCTGATGGGCAACGTCATCGTCGACTTCATCCCCGACGGCGACATCAGCCCCTTCATCGGCGTCGGCGGCGGTATCGCCGCGGCCCAGTTCGACGCCACCGCCGCCCCGCGCTTCGTCGTCGATGACGATGATGCGGTCTGGGCCTGGCAGGCGATCGCCGGCGTCACCGCCAAGGCGACCGACCGCATGAACGTCGATCTGACCTACCGCTACTTCCAGACCGACGAGTTCGACTTCACCAACGGCGGCTCCGCCGGTCCGATGTCGGGCAAGTTCAACGACCAGTCGGTGACGGTCGGCATCCGGTACAGCTTCGCCGCCCCGCCGCCGCCGCCCCCGCCGCCGGC
>DASPLD010000106.1:0-2335 GCA_035627755.1 Caulobacter sp.
CACGGTCACCCGGGTCTCCTCGCCGACCGCCTCGAACGTCACCTCCACATCCGTCGACTGTTCCGGGGTGAAGGTCGCCTGCCGCCAGCCGAAGGCCAGGCGGACGCCTGGCTCCCAGGCCGTCACCTTGCCCACCTCGAACACCTTGCCGCTGGGCAGTCGTTCCACCAGCCGCGACTCGCCCTCGAACGCCATCACGCCCGGGGACCGCGGCGTGAACGCGAACTCGGGATTTGGCGCCCACCAGAGCGAGATATCCCGGGTGAACACCTCGAACGCCCGCGCCGGCGTCGCCTTCACCCGGACGGAGACCAGGACCCGGCTCGCCACCCTCAGCCCTGCTCCAGGTGGTCTTTGAAGGCCGCCAGCTGGGCCGACCACATCCGCTCGGTCTGTTCCAGCCAGCGTATCAGATCGACCATCGGCTCGGCCCTCAGCTGATAGACGCGCACCCGGGCGTCGAACGCCGGATGGCTCTCCTCGACCAGGCCGGACTGGCGCAGGGTCCTGAGATGCCGGCTCATCGCCGGCGGCGTCAGCCCCGCCGCCTCGGCCAGTTCCCCGGCCCGGTGCGGCCGCTCGCGCAGCAGCTCGACGACGCGCCGGCGGTGCGGATCGGCCAGGGCGGCCAGGGTGGTGTCGAGAGCGGCGGCGCTCATTCCTTGTAGACGGTGGTCTTCAGCCCGACCTCGGCTTCCCAGTCCTCGGGCGAAGTGGTCTTCACCGTCTGGCCGATCGTCCAGATATGGCCTTCAGGGTCCTTACAGCGGTAGGTCCGGTCGCCGTAGAACTGGGTCTGCGGCTCCATGATGATGGTCGCCCCGGCCCGGCGGGCCCGTTCGCAATGCTCGTCCACCGTGCCGTCTGCCGGCGATACCTGGATGTGCACCGTCTGGGTCATCCGGCCGCCGATCGAGGCCGGGCTCCGGTGCTCGTCGGTCCATTCGGAGCCGACCATTACCGCGCCCGTGCCGTAGCGCATCTCGCTGTGCCCGACGTTCCCCTCGGCGTCCTCGAGCAGCAGAATGGTCTCGAACCCGAAGGCCTCCTCGAGGAACTTCAACGCCGCGCGTGGATCGCGATAGCTGACGGCGGAGGTGAGGGCAGGGCGGGTCCAGGCCATTGCGGCGGTCCTTGG
Source organism: Caulobacter sp. (assembly GCA_035627755.1). GTDB lineage: Bacteria > Pseudomonadota > Alphaproteobacteria > Caulobacterales > Caulobacteraceae > Caulobacter. The sequence continues at coordinate 1,139 of DASPLD010000106.1, forward strand.
TTGCAGATTGCGATAATATTTTGCGAAATCTGAAAGTATGTCAACCTGTCCGTTATCCCGGAAAGCGCGCAGCGCTTATCCGGGACCCAGGGGTTGCGGCGCACCAGCCACAACGCCGCGGTCTATATCGAGATCACGCACCCCCTGGGTCCCGGACAGCCCGCTTCGCGGGCTTCCGGGATGACGGGAGGAGCCGACAGGTCTACCGCAGCACACCCGCCGGCAGCTTCCCGTCGCCCTCGACCGGCATCACCCCGATCATCCGCGCCAGCAGGGGGTAGACGTCCACATTGTTCAAACTCTCCGCCTTCCCGCCTCGCCGAATCGACGGTCCCCAGGCCAGGAACAGCGCCGCCATCTCCGGCGCCGCCGGGTCGTAGCCGTGGGCCCCGGTGGTGCGGGTCTCGGCGCGCCGCTGGGCGAGGCTTTCCACGGTGCCGATATGCCAGCCGACCTCCGCCAGGCAGACGATGGGCGGGACGCGGGGGTGGGCGCCGTAGGCGAACCGCCTTGGCAGCTCGCCCTTGCGCCAGCAGGCCATGTGGTCGTGCGTCCTGAGCAGCAGGGCCTCGCCCCGCGCCTCCCGTCCGGGGATCAGGGCGAAGCCGGCGGTCGGGCCGCCGGTGACCATCCGCACCGCTCCCGGATCAGCGGCGTCGGCGGCGATGGCCTGGCCGACCGGGACCGGGGCCATCCCGTGATCGGCGACGATCACCAGGTTGGCCTCCAGTCCCCGCGCCGTCAGGCCCTCCAGCAGGCGGGCGATCGCCGCATCCGCCTCCATGAGGGCCTTGTCGGTCTCCGGGGCGCCGGGGCCGAACCGGTGGCCGGCGGTGTCGACGATGTCGAAATAGAGGGTGGCGAACCCCGGCCGGCCCGCCGGATCTTCCAGCCAGCCGAGCAGGACGTCGACCCGGGCGGCGGACGGGAGCTGCTGATCGAACGGCGCCCATTTCGCCGGCCGCACGCCGTGGATTTCGGCCTCCGAGCCAGGCCAGAACATGGTGGCCGTCCGGATCCCCGCCTTCTCGGCGGTGACCCAAAGGGGAACGCCCTCGTCCCACCAGGCCCCGTCGCCCACCGCCGCCTTGTTGGCCATCGTGAACCGGACGTCGGGGACGGCCGGATCCTCCATGGCGTTGTTGACGATGCCGTGGCGGTTGGGACGCAGGCCGGTGACCAGGGTGTAGTGGTTGG
>DASPLD010000107.1:0-8811 GCA_035627755.1 Caulobacter sp.
TCTCGCCGTTCCGGCTGAGCCGGCCGGCCGATTGATCCCAGGTCCACATCAGGGGGTCTCCTCTGTCGAAGGGCTCGCCCGCTCCCCGGGCATGAGGTCCATGTTTCGGGCGCCATGGACGAGCGCCCAGACGCCGGCGGCCAGGGCGCCGTAGCCCCCGAGCGCAGACATCAGATCCAGGTCTCTCCCGCTCAGCAGCACCCCCCAGGGCAGGGCCAGGCCGCTCGCCATCATCGGCACGGCGCCGACCCGGCCCAGGTGCCAGGTCTTGCCGTCAGGGCCGGTGAACAGGTCGATGATGATCTTGGGCGGGGTCATCTTGACGCCTCCGGAGGCTGGGCCGCATGGTGCACGGCATGTTTGCGACCGCCGTAGCCCGATGGGACTGGCTGAGCGCCCTGCTCGCCTTGCTGGCACCAGCCAAGGCCAATGGCCCTCTGGCTCGCTGCAGCCGGTGCGACGAGCTGCGCCGCGACGTCGACGAGGCGGGCGTCTGCGACGAGTGCTTCACGGGTGAGTGGTAGGCGGCTCATCGCGAGGCGATCAGCAGCTGGCGGGCCTCGTCCACGGTCGGGACATACGGCCAGGTCCGAAGCGTCCACTCCGGTCCCACACCGTTGGCGTCGCAGTAGGCCTTGATCCGCTTGGCGACCGCCGTCTGAGCCCAGCGGAAGTCTCCGTTGGCCGGGTCCATGAACACCGCCTTGGCGCCGCGCGGATCGTCCCGCAGGTCGACGAACAGGCTGTCGGCGTCATGGCCAGGGAAGCTGCTCAGGTACTCGGCGATTGTGGTCTTGCTCGCCCCGCCGTGCTTCGTCGACACGATGCTGCCCTGCGTGCAGAAGATGAAGACGTTGCCGGAGGAAGCCCAGTTCATCGCCGCCGCCTCTTCGGCCACCAGGATCGTTCCGCCCGTCGAGAGGGTGGTGTCGATCAGGAAGATGGTCTTGGTGACGCTGGCGCCGTTGAGGCCGGTCGCCACAGGGTCGATGACGTTGGCCCGATAGTCGTTGGTCGGGTTGGCGTCGCCGATCGTCGTCTGGGTGTTGCGGGCATAGATGATGCCTTTGCGAACGACATGGTCTTCCTTCAGCTCGATCATCCGCATGCTGCGGTCCCCGACGCTGGCGCCGGAGATGTTGGCGAGCTGGGCGATGAAGTTCTCGGTCAGCTTCCGGCTCCCGAGCCGGCCGCACTCCCGGATCAGGTTGTGGTGGAAATGCGCGGCGACGGGGTTGACGGAGTTTCCGGCCCGGCCGACCGAAATCTGCCCTTGGATGTAGCACCAGGCCTCCTCGACGATGGCGACCTGGTCGCAGGCCAAGGGATCGCCAAGCGCGAGGGAGCCGGAGGCGTCCCGCTCGTTGATCATCCAGATGTAGCTGTACTCGCCCCGGGAATACTGGCCGGCCGCCGCATGGGAGTAGAAGGCCGAGTAGCAGGCGAAGGCGAAACCGTTGGTCCACTTCCAGCTATAGCCGTTGGCGGTGGGGGTGATGTAGCAGTTCCCGGTGTTGGTCGTGGCGCCACGGTTGTAGAGGACGAAACCATCGACCTCCCCGGCCTCGATGTGGAGGGTGTGCGTCCAGCCATGGGCGGCGATGATGCCGCTGAACACCGACTGATTGCTGCCGCAGGCCACGCCCAGCCCCTTGGCGCCCTGGCGGACCTCCACATTCTGGACCACCGCCTGCCGGCTATTCCCCTGCACGAAGTCCATGGGCGACTGCAGGTTGCTGACCTTGTGCTTGTAAGTCCCGCCGGTACTGGGCTGCACCCCATCAGTCGGGTGGATGTAGATCTTCAGCGTGGTGCTGGTCGGCTTGGTCCCATAGCTCGAACTCGGCGTGGCGATACAGGCGGCGGCGTTCGCCTGCGGAACCAGGATTCGGGCCGATCCCAGGGGCTTTGCCGCCTCGTCGGCGCGGGTGATCTCCACGACGGTAGGGAAGGAATAGCCGTCGACCGTCAGGTCGCTGGCGCAGGGGATGGTGGTCGACCAGCAGCCGCCGGTCTCGTCGGTCCAGGTCGCCGTGCCCACGTCGATCCCGCCATCGAGGATCGGGAACGCGGTGAAGGCATGGCCCTCACTATAACCGATCACGCGCAGGCCCTTGGTCGTGGACCCGATCATGGTGTTGACGCCCTGGTTCCAGGTCGACCCGCGCCGAAGACCCAGCACCGATCCAGCCGCCAAGGGCGAACCCGCCGTCAGGTTTTGCTTGGGCGCGTAGAGCGTGCCGGCCGATGCATCGGAGCCTGAGACGCTGTCGAAGGCGTGGGTGATATTCCCCTCGTCCGCCACCCACAGGGCCCGGCCCCGCGTCCAGCGGTTCGGCGGATAGACCTCGCCGTTCCAGTCGATGATCCGCCGCGTCTCGGGAACCAGGGTGGTGTCGTCGAAGCGGAAGACCTGGGGAAAATAGCTGGCGTCGGCGAGGTGGTAGACCTCGATCGGATACATGGCCACCGCGCCGCTCGACACATTGGTGACCACGATCTCGACGTAGGGCAGCGAGCCGCTGTTGTTCCAAGTCTGCTTGTAGACCCCCGGCGCCGGCTGCGTCGTGGTGTTGCCGGCGGCGATGGTCGTCCCGCCCCGCTTGATGGTGATCTGGATCGCGTCGGTCGTCTCGTCGGTCAGGGTGACGTAGCAGTACCGGGCGCCAGGCACCTCGAAGATGCCGGCGGTGAGCTGCGGGCTGGTCCAGGTCGCGGCGGCGGGCAGGGCATAGGTCCCGTTGGCGTTCTTGGCCGCGCCGCCGCCGAGCGCGCCCATGTACATCCGGAGCGGATAGGGCTCGACGTAGGGCTCGCTCCCGGCGCTGATCCGGCTATCCCGGCGCGCGGTCACATGGCGTAGCGTCTGAGGGTCGCCCGGATCGCTCTCCCAGATTCGCTTGATCAGGGTCGCCACCGGCCCGGCATCAACCCGGTAGACATTCAGCGCCGCCCCATTCGCGCCCGGCGTGCTGAAATACTCCCCGACGCTGTTGAGCGCCCCCAGGGTCACCGCGATGGCCGCCCCGGTCAGGCCGGCGGAGGCCGCCAGGCTGATCGTCGGCGCGCTGGTGTAGCTCACCCCCCGGTTCAGGATCGTCGCCGAGGTCACCGCCCCGCCCGACACCACGAACCGGATGGCCATGCCCGTGCCGCCGCCGCCGCTGATCGCCGCGTCGAAGGTTCCGTTGGTCCCGCCCGAACCGGCGGTGATGCTCTGGATGGCCAGCGCCCCGTTGCTCAGGCCCGCCGCCGTGGTGGCGTACAGGTCCCCGCCCCGCGCCGACGCGATCAGCGCCAGTTGCTGCGTTCCTTTCGCATCGACGGCCGCGACCTCCGACGCCCCCACGGCCTCGATGCCGTCCATCAGGTCGTCGGCCAAGTCCTCCATCTCCCCGCGCTCGAAGTCCCCTTCGAGTTCGACGAGGTCCCGCTCAGCCTGGCCCGTGGCTTCCACCGAGGCCCGCTGGCTGGCGCCCGCCGCGGCGATCTGCCCGACCACCTCGGCCCCGATGCCTTCCGCCACCGCCTCGGTGATTTCCGCCACCCCCCGGTCAACCTTCGCCGCCCCGGTCTCCGCGTCGAACTCCAGGATCTTGCCCGCCCGGTCCTCCGCCCCCGGCAGGTCCGCCAGCGTCTCCCCATAGGGCGCGCGCAGGCTGCGGGGCGGCTCCAGGCCCAGATCCTGCGTCTGGCGGCTCAGGCGGTCCAGCGCCGCCTCGATCGCCGCCAGCGGCACGGTGCCGCTGTTCTTGATGTCGGCCGTCTGGCCGGTCGGCGTCCTGCGCACCAGCGCCGCCGCCGCGCCCTCGGGCCAGCCGCCTTCGGGAACCAGGTCGGCCGCGATCTCCACCTCGCCGCCGTTGGCCAGGGTCTCGGCCCCGGTCACCGTCACGTCGTCGGAATCGACTTCCTGGGCGGCCTCCCCCGGCAGCGCGATCCAGACGGTCACCTCGGCCGGATCGCCGAAGGTCCAGACCGTTTCCCAGGGCCCGACGTCGGAGCCTTCCAGAACAACGGGCGTGAGGGGAACTTCGGTCGCTTGCGTCATAGCACGGCCTCGCTGGGATCGATGAGGAAGTCGGACCCTTCGCGATCGCGCACGCGGTCCTCGTAGCGTTGCAGGTAGCCGGGGCTCAGCGCCTCCTGGACGCGGAACAGCACCGCGTAATCCAGCGCCCAGCGGGCGTACCAAAGGTTGGCGAAGGGGGTGTTGCGCACCCCGAACCGGAACAGCTCGGCCGGCGCGTCGTCGACGTCGCCGCTGATCGCCGACCGGACGATCTGGGCCAGGCTCTCGAACTCGCCGATGGCCGGCCCGGCCAGGGCCGACACGCCAAAGCCACGCCCGGCCCGGTTCACCTCACCGAACAGGAAGTCGCCATAGATCCCGAGGCCGCCGCCCTGAAGCAGGCTGGCGATCCAGACGCTGCCGGCGCGGCCGAACTTGAAGCCCGGCTCGTCGGGATCGTCGCTCCACTCGATCAGCTTGAGCGAGCCATCCTCTTCCAGGATCTCGCGCGGGGTCCGGCCCTTGGCGATCTGCTTGGCCTGGAGGCTGAAATAGCCCCCCAGGGTGGATGCGGCGATCAGATGGGCGAGCAGGGCCACGGGGACCTGCCCCGCATAGCCGGCCATCGCCGGGGCCACGTGGCGGCCCAGGACCGCCACCGGGAAGCTCCAGAACTGCATGAAGCTGCGGACGACCTCGCCCAGCACCGTGCCGGAGCGCGTCCCCAGGGTCAGCGCGGCCGCCTCCCGCGCGCGGGGTTCGGTCAGGGTGTTGTCCACGAAGTCGCCGAACAGCGCCCGCAACCTCAGGCCCAGGTCTTCGCGCGCCGCCGCCGCCGCCGCGGGGCTCCGCGCCTCGCCCTCCAGCCCGCGCCAGGTCAGAAGCGCGTCGTCAGGGATGGCGTCCAGGGCGTCGAAGGCCAGGAACTTCCCGTCGCCGTCGACGTCGGCCGCCCCGGCCCGGATCAGGTCCCACTCACGCGCGCCGATGCCGAACCGCTCCAGGGTCTCCCGCGTGCCGGCGTTCACCGCGCTCAGCGGCTTGCCCGCCTCGTCGCCCAGGTGCGAGGCCAGCATGGCCGCCATGCCGTGGCGCTGGCCGTCCGCCACCGCCTCGAAGAAGTTCACCCGGTAGAACAGCCGGCTCGTGCTGTTCATCCAGCCCAGCGGCCCGTCGCTCGCCTTCCACCGGCCCGTCAGCCGCGCCATGGCCACCCGCGCCCCGACATCCACCGCCCGCGCCGCCGAGGTCCGCTCCGCGCCCTGCAGCCGCAGGATTCCGCCGAACGCCCCGCTGTAGCCCTGCAACCAGGTGCCGCCGGCCCGCTTCATCGCCGACGCCGCCAGGGCCTGGTCGCTGCCCATGGCCGACAGCACCATGCCGCCCAGCTTGGACATGCTCTGGTCCCAGCGGATCGTCCGGCCGATGATGGCCAGGCGCAGGCTCTCGGGGCTTTCGGCCGCCCCGGTCAGCTGGTCGATGGTCTGGCGCAGGGCGCCGCCGTCCAGTCGCTGGGCCGCCTTGCTGTCGCCGGCGGCGCGGGCGGCCTTGGCGGCGTCTGCCAGGTCCGCCTGGATGGCGGCCTCGGGGGCCGGGCCCCAGCGGTCCATCAGGGCGGCGTTGCGGGCCGACCGGTCCAGTTCGCGGGCGATGACGCCGAACAGCGAGCCCTGGCCGAACCGGTCGTGATAGTCCATCCAGTCGTCGGCCGACTTGAAGTGCAGCACCCGGCTCTTGCTGACGCTGCGCGCCGTCGACGGCGGCGGACGGAACTCGCCCAGGTCCGAGGCGCCGGCAAGGCGGTCCTCCCCCCCCGTGACGATGTTCCACCAGGCCGAATAGAGGAACCGTTCCTCCAGGTCGTCGGCCCGGCGCAGCACCCCGGCCGCGTGCAGCTCGGCCGCATCGGCCAGCTGCGCCACATCCTGGGGGTCGATCCGCTCGAAGGTCTTGGCGTCCAGCCGGGGCCGGATGAAGTCGGCCCAGTCGTGAAAGGCCTTGCGCCGCGCGGCCAGGCTGGCGGCCTTCCAGTTCCCCGGCGCCGCCTCGCCCTTGGCCATGGCCCGCAGCTCACGCCAGAAGCCGCCGCTGATCTTCAGCCGGTCATGGTGCTGGCGGGCCACCCAGCCCTCCAGGTCGCCGATCCAGGCCCCGGCGGCGTTCTGCATCGCCTTGGCCCGGTCCTGGGCCTTGGCGAACACCCGCGCGGCGATCTCCGCGCCCCGGTCGCCGGTCGCCGGGGTCGACGCCCCGCGCAGCCGCGCCAGTTCCTTGGCCACCAGGCGGTCGAAGCCCTTTTCCCCGGTGAACAGCACATTGCTGATCCGGTCCCAAAGGCCGGGTTCGGCACGCAGGCCGGCGTCGACCTCGGCGAGCAGGGAATCGGCGGCGGCCCGGCCCTGGGCGTCCACCGAATAGGCGCTGTACAGCCCCTGTTTCTCGGAGCCGACGTTGTAGGCGATCCGCTTCTGTCCCTCGTCGCCGGGCAGGGCCGCCAGGATCTTCTGGCGCTTGGCGCGGGACTTCGCCGCCGCCGCCTCCAGGCGCCGGGCGATCAGCGCATCCATGACCGCCTCGCGGGTCATCTCACCGGCGGCCTCCGCCATGGCGGCCGCCTCGTCCCCATTGGGGCTGCGCCCCTTGGCGCGCTGGAACCGGGCCTCCAGCCGCGACAGGACGTCGTCGATCTCCTCGTCGGAGAAGGCGCCGCCGGTGGCTGCGCGGACGGGACCGTGACAGGCGCGGGTCATTGCTCGGGGACCCCAGTTACGGCCGCGACGTACCGGAGGTATTCGCTGCTGTTGACGGAAACCCTGGTGAGAAAGGCACGCTCGAAATCCGGCGGCGCCCGTCCCGCTACAAGCTGCTTAAAAATGGCCACCAAGGGGGAGGGCCGACCGTCATCGGTCTCCAACCAGTCGCTGGCGCTCATGTCGTCGAAGTGGCGGTCGCAAACGACGCAGCCCAGGATGGCCGCAATGGGCTGGTGCGCCTCGATGGGGATGTTCTTAGCCGGGACGCAAAGCTTCGGAGCCCACTTCGCCTCAACCGCGCACCGCTTCCGCATACAGATCATCCGACCCACCCTTCCTTGATGCAGATGGCGGCCGCGCGGACGCCCTCGGCGATGACGTCGGGGTCAAGGGCGGGGTTGTCGGGCAGCTCCACGCCCTGGTCGCGGATGAAGCCGGCCGTGTCCTCCTCCAGGGCCTTCAGCTCCGGATCGGCGGCGATGATGGCGCGGCCCCGGCCGACGGCCGGCGCAGATTCGGCCGGCGGCGGTTTCGCCGGCGCCAGGGTCACCGGCTGCAGGGCCTCGCCGATCCGGTCGGGGTCGTAGAGGCTGAGCGACCACAGCTCCGGCTCCTCGACCATGCCCCGCGCATAGTCCTGGGCGAACCGGCGCATCACCGCCGGCGGCGGCAGGTCCCCCTTGAAGCTGCTGCGCACCCGCGCGGTGACGAACCCGACATCGGTCCAGTCGATCAACCGGCCGATCCGCTCCGCCAGCGCCTGCCACTCCGCGTCGGGAACGGCTTCGCCCGCCAGTTGGCGCCGGCCGGCGGTGAACAGGTCCGCATGGGCCTGGTCGGGAAACTCTATTGCTTGGTCGGGTGCGGCCTGTGCGGGGTTCGCACCACCTTGACCCTGGCCATCGCCTCGGCCAGCGCCTTGCGCTCCGCTTCCGTCAGCGGCCGGGCCAGCGGCAGGTCCAGCGGGTTCGCCATCGGTTAGGCCTCCTCGCTCAGCGCCTTCAGCCGCGCCGCCGCCTTCAGGTCGTGCGCCTTCTCCGCCGGGTCGCTCGCCGTCGCCGCGAGATGGGCGAAGGTCGAGGACAACAGGCTCAGGCGCAGGGCGCGGGGCGTCTGGCGGGTCGTCGCGGAGGCGGTCGAGGAGGTCTCCGGCCGCGTCGTCGGGTTCGGCGGCGAGCCGGACGCCGAGGTCTTCGAGGATGCGCTTTGCCGCGGCATCGGGGGTCTCTCCAAACAGGTCCGGGCCGGGGGCGATCTCTCCCGCCCGCCGGCTGTAATCGTCCAGCGCCGCCGCCACCCTGGCCGCCGCCCGCCCGCGCTTGAACGCCTCGTCGCGGAAGAACAGCCGAAGGAAGGCCTCGGTTTCGGGGGCGATGGCCTCGCCCCCGAACATCTCCACCTGGCCCAGCCGGTCGGCGACCAGCTGCCCCAGGGGAACGCGACTATGGCGCGCATGGCGCACAAGGTCCACAGCCGCCCTCAGGTTGGCGGTGAGGTCCAGTTCGGCCGCCGCCTGCCCCCTCGCGATCGCGGCCCGCATCCGCGCCCAGCTGGGCGCCGCGTCGGCCAGGGCCTGGCCGATCATCTTGATATTGCCGTCCGCCGTCTCGAACACCGCCTCGACCAGGCGCGGGTCCCCATAGGCCCGCGCCGTGACCGCGGCCCTCAGGCGCTGCACGCCGGTGGCGCTCAGCCGGCCTTCCGCGTCCGCCAGGGTGTTGGCCTGGTCGCCGGCCACGCGGGCAAGGAAGGCGCGGTTTCCCGGCCCGCCGACGTCGCCCGCCTCCAGGATCTCCAGGGCCGCGTCATCCAGGCTGGCGGCGTCCGCCATGGCCTGTTCGGTGACCGACAGGCGTTCGGTCACGTCGGCGTTCATTTCGCGGGCCAGGGCCGCCCGCGCCTCGCCGGTCATGGCTTCGGTGCGGACGCGAACCAGCACCGGCCGTTCCAGGCCTTCCGTGTCGAACCCCTGCCGCTCCAGTTCGGCGCGGTAGCGGTCCCAGGCCTCCGCCCCCTCGTTGGCCGCCCGGCGCAGGGCGATGGTCC
>DASPLD010000108.1:0-2070 GCA_035627755.1 Caulobacter sp.
GGTCTCGGGTGCGAACGAGGAAACCATCACCGGCAAGCACGTGATCGTGGCCACCGGCTCCAATGCGCGCGCGTTCCCCGGCGTGCCGTTCGACGAGCAGGACATCCTGTCCAACGATGGCGCGCTCGCCATCCAGGCGGTGCCGAAGAAGCTGGGCCTGATCGGCTCCGGCGTGATCGGCCTGGAAATGGGCTCGGTGTGGCGCCGCCTCGGCGCCGAGGTGACGGTGATCGAGTTCCTCGACCGCATCACGCCGGGCATGGACACCGAGCTGGCCAGCGCCTTCCAGCGGGCGCTCACCAAGCAGGGCATGCAGTTCAAGCTCGGCCACAAGGTGACGGCGGCCAACGTCTCCGACGCCGGCGTGGCCCTGACCGTCGAGCCGTCCAAGGGCGGGGACGCCTCCACCATCGAGGCGGACGTGGTGCTCGTGGCCATCGGCCGCCGGCCCTACACCGAGGGCCTGGGCCTGCAGGAAATTGGGGTTCAGGTCGACCAGCGCGGCTTCATCCAGACCGACCATTTCCGCACGGGCGTGGAGGGCGTCTGGGCCATCGGCGACGCGATCTACGGCCCGATGCTGGCGCACAAGGCCGAGGAGGACGCCGTCGCGGTCATCGAGACCATCGCCGGCAAGGCGGGGCACGTGGACTACGACCTGGTCCCGAGCGTGGTCTACACCTGGCCGGAGGCCGCCTGGGTCGGCAAGACCGAGGACGAGCTGAAGGCCGCGGGCGTCGCCTACAAGAGCGGCAAGTTCCCCTTCACCGCCAACAGCCGCGCCAAGATCAACCACGAGACCGAAGGCCTGGTGAAGGTGCTGGCCGACGCCAAGACCGACCGGGTGCTGGGCGTTCACATGCTCGGCCCGCAGGTCGGCGAGATGATCGGCGAGGCGGCCATCGTCATGGCTTTCGGCGGCGCATCCGAGGACATCGCCCGCACCTGCCACCCGCACCCGACCCGCTCCGAGGCCGTCCGCCAGGCGGCCATGGGCGTGGAAGGCTGGACCATGCAGGCCTGACCGGCGTGGCGTCGTATAAGCATCTGTTCTCCAAGGCGCTGGCCGCCGCTCCCGGCCGGCTGCACTTCGCCGCCCACAGCCATCACCTGTGGCCGGACGTCACCCTCGACGCCCAGATCCAGGCCTGGACCGACGGCGTCACCCTGGCTGACCGCAAGTGGGACAAGGTCTTCGGCGAGGTCTATCCGGCCGCGCAGAAGAACGTTGCGGAAGAACTGGGCCTGCCCGACCCGGCGACCATCGCCTTCTCCCCCAATACCCACGAACTGCTGATCCGCCTGTTCTCGGCCTTCGAGCGGGAGGCGGGGCGGCCGCTCAGGGTGCTGTCCACCGACGGCGAGTTCCACTCCTTCCGCCGCCAGGGCGCCCGCTGGGCCGAGGCCGGCGGCATCGAGCTGACCCGCGTCGCCTGCGAGCCCTGGGACGATTTCGACGAGCGTTTCCTCCAGGCCGCCCGCGGCGGCGAGTGGGACGTGATCTTCCTGAGCCACGTCTTCTTCAAGTCGGGCCGGGTGTTCTCGCGCGTCGAGGAGCTGGCGGCGCTTTCGAAGCCGAACGGCCCGTGGGTCGTGCTCGACGGCTACCACTCGTTCCGCGCCATTCCGGTCGACCTGTCAGCCGTGGCCGAGCGCGTGTTCTTCCTGGGCGGCGGCTACAAGTACGCCATGGCCGGCGAGGGGGCGGGCTTCCTGCACGCCCCGGCGGGCTTGGCCCTGCGTCCGGAGGTGACCGGCTGGTTCGCCGAGTTCGGCGAGCTCCAGGCTCCGCGGCCGGGCGGCGTGGGCTACACTACCGACGCCAACCGCTTTCTCGGCGGGACCTTCGATTCCACCGGCATCTACCGCCTGAACGCGGTGTTCGACATGCACCGCCAGGCGGGCCTGACCACCGCCGACGTCAGCGCCAAGGTCGACGCCCTTTCGCGCCGCCTGGTCGACGCCATCGTCGCCGGCAAGGCTGGCCACCTATCCGAGGCGGAGATCCTCAACCCGTTCGACAACAAGCCACGCGCCCGCTTCATCGCCTTCCGCCACCCGGAAGCCCAG
>DASPLD010000109.1:0-14983 GCA_035627755.1 Caulobacter sp.
AGCGTCCCAAAGGCGAGACCCTGATCCCATGAGCATGCCCACCATCGTCGTGGCCGAGGACGAAGACGCCCTGGCGACCCTGCTGCAGTACAACCTCGAGAAGGAGGGCTACCGGGTCCTGACCGCCGGCGACGGCGAGGAGGCCCTGATCGTCATCGACGAGGCCAAGCCCGACCTGCTGCTGCTCGACTGGATGCTGCCGCGGGTCAGCGGCATCGAGGTCTGCCGCCGCATCCGCCAGAAGACCGAGACCCGCAACCTCCCGGTCCTGATGCTGACCGCCCGCGGCGAGGAGAGCGACCGCATCCGCGGCCTGGACACCGGGGCCGACGACTATGTGGTCAAGCCCTTCTCGATGACCGAGTTGTTGGCCCGCATCCGCGCCGTCCTGCGCCGCATCCGCCCGGGCCTCGCCGACGACCGGCTGGCCCATGGCGACATCCTGGTCGACCGCGTCGCCCACCGCGTCAAGCGCCAGGGCCGCGAGGTCCACCTCGGCCCCACCGAGTTCCGCCTCCTCGACCACCTGATCCAGCACCCCGGCCGCGTCTTCAGCCGCGAACAGCTCCTCGACGCCGTCTGGGGCTCCGACGTCTACGTCGAGGCCAGAACCGTAGACGTCCACATCGGCCGCCTCCGCAAGGCCCTCAACACCGGAACCGAAGTCGACCCCATCCGCACGGTGCGCTCGGCGGGCTATTCGCTGGACATGGAACGGTAAGACCCCCCCACCGCCGGTACAATTTCGGTGACAGTGCACTTATTGCGGATGCTCTGGCTGAGCGTTCCCGTTCGTGGCCGCAATAAGTGCACTGTCACCGAAATTCGCCACCGACCGCCGAAGGATTACCCGCTCTCGACTTCCGCCCCCGCTTGCCCGGCGCCAGAGCCCGCCCCGCGTCCCCCTCGAGCCGCGCCAGGAATTCCGCGTTCCCGACCGGCCGCCCGATCGTCTCCGCCCGCCGCAAACTGCGAGACATCGCCTCATCCTCCCCCGCCGCGATCATCTCCGCGATGTCCGGATACCGCGACAGCACCGGCCCGGTCGTCGTCAGCCCATCGCCAACCTCCGGCGCCAGCAGGGCGTGAAGGCTGCTCCAGCGCCAGTCCGCGGCCTGCTCCACAAGCCGCGCCCGCACCGGATTGAGCAGGACGTACCGCACCGCCGCCCCCAGGTGCGCCTCGTCCATCGCCACACAGCCGAAACGCCCCTGCCAGAAGTGCCCGCTGCGCTGCTCGCGCGCATGGATGTAGCCGGCATACCAGCGATGGACGCTGGACAGGCAGCGCCGCAGGCCATCGGCATCCGACGGCACAAGGATCAGATGCACATGGTTGGGCATCAGCACCCAGGACCAGACCTCCACCCCGCACCGTGCGGCATGCTCGGCCAGCAGGTCGCGGTAGAGCTGGTAGTCTCCATCCCGGAAGAAGGTCCGCGCCCGCCCGTTTCCGCGCTGGGTGACGTGATGCGGAACGCCGGGAAACACGGCGCGGGCGATGCGGGCCATGTCGGCAATGCTAGCATCGGCCGCCGCCGGGGGCAATTTCGGTGACAGTGCACTTATTGCGGACACGTCAGTGAAGGCTGCCCGTCCGCAAACGCAATAAGTGCACTGTCACCGAAATTCGGCACTCACTCAAACACCCCACCACCCTCCGCATACTCCGGCAGTCCGCCCCCGCCATTCACCCCCGCCGCCCACACCGACCCCCCATCGGCAAACGCCGCGCCGCGCCCATCCACCTCCCCCGGCCCGCTCACCCGGTCCAGCGCCCGCCCGATCAGCGACAGGCAGTCCACCTCGTCGTCGTACCTTCCGGCCGGAAACGCCACGCACTCGTCGATGAAACAGTCCCCGTCCCCGTCGTCCCGCACCCACACCCGCCCCTCGCGCACCAGCGCCTGGGCGCCCCGCGCCCGCGCCGCCTTGTCCTGCCCCGAGCTCAGCCACTCCAGCGGACAGCTCAGCCGCCGCGCCCTAAGTTTCGCCAGCAGCATCGGCTCCACCGCCCGCTGGATCACGCCCGCCTCCCCGAACCACCGCCGGATGCCGCCCCGCCCGCGGAACCGCGCGATCAGGTCGCACTGCCGCTCGATCCACTGGTCGCTGCTGGTCTGTCCGCCCCAGCTGGCCACCCGCCAGAGGTTCATCCCCCGGTCCACCCCCCACACGGTCAGCCGCGTGAAGTCCCCGCCGCCCTCGGTCACCGCATAGTCGCTCGACCCGTAGTACCTCAGCGCCCCCGGCAGCTCGTGGTCCTGGAACCGCCGGAACCGCGACCGTTCGAAATAGCTGCCCTCCTCGGGCCTGGGCCGCTGCTGGTACAGGGCGTTCCAGGTGCGCGGGTTCAGCCGGTAGGGCGCCCAATGCTCCGCCCCCCAGTACTCCGGCCAGAGATACTCTCCCACCGCCCGGCCCAGCGGATCGTCCGCCCGCTCGGCCTGGGCGGGGATCGACACCACCTCCCACACCTCCCCGTCCCGGCACAGGACCGGCCCGCTGCGGCCGTCATAGCCCGCCGGCAACAGGCTCCCGGCCAGGTCGTCCTCGTGCCAGCGCGTCTGGATCAGCACGATCCGCCCGCCGGCCTTCAGCCGGGTGCGCACCGTGTCGTCGAACTCCTCCCGCGTCCGCCGCCGGATCAGCTCGCTGTCGGCCTCGCTGCGGCCCTTGACCGGATCGTCCACCACGATCAGGTCGGCCCGGTTGCCGGTGATCCCCGCCAGCATCCCGGCCCCCATCCACTCCCCGCCGTTGTCCAGCCCCCAGTCGATGGCGCTGGCCCGGCCCTTCTCCGGCGACACCCCGAACAGGGCGGCGAACACCGGCTGGCGGGTCACGCTCCGGGCCTTGCGCCCGCGCCGCCCGGCCAGGGCGGTGGCGTAGGTCACCACCAGCACGCTGCGGTTCTTCTTCCGCCCCAGGAACCAGGGGGTGAACACGTCCACCGCATAGGTCGACTTCGCCGAGCCCGGCGGCATGAACCCCATCAGCCGGCGGACCTCCCCCCGCTCGACGGCCTCCAGCTTCTCCAGCCACAGCCGATGATGCGCCGCCAGCTGGGCGGTCCGCCCGGGTCCCAGCCCTGGAATGTCGATCAGCCGGGTAAAGGCCAGCAGGCCGCCCTTCGCCCCCTTCGCCGCCCGCAGCTCCCTGCGGCTCAGCGGCGTCTTGGGCGCCGACGCTTCAGACGCCTCAACCGGCGATGGGGCCGCCTGCTTGCGCTGCAGGCCCAGCCTCTCGGCCCCCGCCCTCATCGCCTCGACGCTGGGCGCCAGCCCCTCCTCGACCAGCGCCGGCCACCAGCCCGCGGGAATCCCCTGCGTTTGCCAGCTGCTCACCGTCGTCCGCTTGGCCCCCAGCCGCTCGGCCAGCCGGGTCACCCCGCCGGCCGCCTGGATGATCTCCCGATGGGAAGGCGCGGCGGGCAGATCCGTGGAAACCGTCATGCCTAACTGTATCAAAAATACAGGCGCGCCACAAGCTGGGACTGGGGGAAACCCTTCACCGCCAGTGGAGAATTTCGGTGACAGTGCACTTATTGCGGACGGGCTGGCGGCGCCTCTCCGTCGGCGAGCGCAATAAGTGCACTGTCACCGAATTTCGCCAAACTCCACCCCTTCTTCCGTCATCCCGGAAGGCCGCGAAGCGGACTATCCGGGACCCAGGGGTGCGTGAACTCGGTGTCGAACGCAGCTTTGCCTCCGGCGCGCTGCAACCCCTGGGTCCCGGATAAGCGCTGCGCGCTTTCCGGGATGACGGAGGTTTTGCATCTGCGATTGCCCTGCGTTTGCGGCGGAGGATGGCCACGCTACGCCTTCCCCCCGATGAAGGCGTTCCGCGCCTTCACCCCCTGCGCGGGATTGTCGGTGAACACCCCGTCCGCGCCGGCCTTGAACAGCGCCGCGAACAGCGCGCCCACGTCCCCCACCTCGGCCGGCCGCTCCGACGACCGCAGCCCCGTCGGCAGGAAGGCGTTCTCCCGCCGGACCGTCCAGGGATGGACCTTCAGCCCCGCCGCGTGGGCGCGCCTCACGAAGGCCGTCGGCGGCAGCAGGGCCTTGCCGTCGCTCGGAACCACCAAGCTGCCGTGCGGCCCCGCGCCGTCGGCGTAGGCGGCGATGGCCTTCAGCCCCTCGGCGGTGGCCATCTGGGCGTAGGTCACGCCGGTCAGGTCGGCCGGCCCGCCCTCGTTGCTGATCAGCTGGACCAGCGGGGTCTTCACCATCCCGCGCAGGGTCTTCAGCGGCGTGACCTCGAAGCACTGCACGAACACCGGCGCCGAGCGGCGGTCGAAGCCGTGCGCCTTCAGCCGAGCGGCGAACCGGCTCTCCATCGCCAGCCCGGCCCTGGCGAAATGCAGCGGGTGCTTGAGTTCCGGATACAGGCCGATGGTCCGGCCCCTGCGGCGGCCCTCCTCGGCCGCCAGGGCCACGACCTCGTCGAAGGTCGGGATGGCCTCCCTGCCGTCGAAGGCGACGTTCCCCGGCCGCAGCTGCGGCAGGCGCTCGCGGCAACGCAGGGTCTTCAGTTCGGCCAGGGTGAAGTCCTCGGTGAACCAGCCGGTGATCTCCTCGCCATCGATCACCTTGGTCGCCTTGCGGGCGGCGAACTCGGCGCGGCCGGCGACGTCCGTGGTTCCGCCGATCTCGTTCTCGTGGCGGCAGACGAAGTGGCCGTCGCGGGTCAGCACCAGGTCCGGTTCGATGAAGTCGGCGCCTTGGGCGACGGCCAGGGCGTAGGCCAGTTCCGTGTGCTCGGGCCGCTCGCCGCTGGCCCCGCGATGGGCGATGACA
Organism: Caulobacter sp.; assembly: GCA_035627755.1. Classification (GTDB taxonomy): domain Bacteria; phylum Pseudomonadota; class Alphaproteobacteria; order Caulobacterales; family Caulobacteraceae; genus Caulobacter. The sequence continues at coordinate 4,802 of DASPLD010000109.1, forward strand.
ATGGGGATTCTGCCGCCGGGGACACGTTGGACTCCAACGTGTCCCCTAGCCGGCCCCGCCACCAGGACCGCCGCCCCCGCCAGCCCAAAGCGCCGCCGGTCGATCATCCCCCGGCCTCCCGCGCCGCCGTCAGCGGCAGCCAGACGCTGAAGGTCGCCCCCCGGCCCTCGGCGCTCTCCACGGCCATGCCGCCGCGGTGGCGGTTGACGATGTGCTTGACGATGGCGAGGCCCAGGCCCGTGCCGGCCCGCTCGCCGCCGCTCTTCTGGCCCTCGACCCGGTAGAAGCGCTCGGTCAGGCGCGGCAAACGGTCGCGCGGGATGCCGGGCCCGGTGTCGGCGACCTCGAGCAGGGCGTAGCGCCGCCCCTGCGGCCGGTCGGGGGCCAGCAGAGTGATCCGCGCCGCCCTGGGATCGGCGGGCAGGGCGAAGGCGGCGTCCGGCGCCGGGGCGACGACGCTCAAACGCAGGACGCCTCCGGACCCGGAGTACTTCACCGCGTTCTCCACCAGGTTCTGGATCACCTGGACGATCTGGTCCCGGTCCCCCTCCACCTCGGCCACGCCGCGGGCTGGGAAGTCGGTGTCGACCTCCAGTCTCTTCTCGCGGACCAGCGGGACCAGGGCGTCGAGCACGTCGGTGGCGGCCAGGCCGAGGTCGACCGAACCGACCGGGGCGATGTGCTCGTTGAGTTCGACCCGGGACAGGCTGAGCAGGTCGTCGATCAGCCGGGCCATCCGCTCGGCCTGGGCCTGCATGATGCCGAGGAACTTGTCGCGCGCCGCCTCGTCCTCGCGGGCATGGCCGCGCAGGGTCTCGATGAAGCCGGACAGCGAGGCCAGGGGGGTGCGCAGCTCGTGGCTGGCGTTGGCCAGGAAGTCGACCCGCATCCGCTCGGCCCGGCGCACGTCGGTCTCGTCGCGCAGGGTGAGCAGGGCCAGGCGCCCGCCGGCTCCTTCGCCCAGCGGGCGGGTCTGGACGGACCAGACCCGCTCCTGGGCCCCGCCGGTCTCCATCAGCGCCGACCCGGCCGCCCCGTGCAGCGCCTCGTCCACCGCCTCCAGCACCTCGGGATGGCGGATGGCGGTGACCAGCCGGGCGCCCTCGAGCCGCGCCGGAAAATGCCCTCTTGCCGCCGCATTGGCGAAACGGATCCGCCGCGCCGCCGGCTCGGCCGGGTCGCCCTCGATGACCAGGACCGGATCCGGCAGGCTCTCGACGAGGGTGCGGAAAGGCCCGGCGGTCTCGGCCGCGGGCGCCGCGGCCGGCGGCGGCGGCGGGGAGGCCGGCCGCTCCGGTTCTGCGGTGCGTTGCGGCCACAGGGCCTTCAGGATCGACATGCACGGCCTCGATTCGGCGGTTCGCCGACTCTATGGTGCACGTTCGTATGGCGCCCTGTTGAACCTTGCGATAGACGAGGCAGGCTCCGCCGGTGAGGTGCGAAGACGTCATGGCTGACGCATTTTCGCCGCATCGCGGAGACACGAGGGTGTCTGGTCTGGTTGCGGGGAAATCCCATGGTTCGTAAGCGTCTGGTCGCCACGGTGGCGGTCGCCCCCCTGCTGATGTTCGCGGGCTCGGCCTGGGCCGAGACCACCATCAGCAACACCCGCACGACCGGCGTGTCCACCTCGACCGTCAACAACGGCGCGGCCGATGACATCAAGGTGACCAACCAGGGCAAGTTCGAGCTGACCTCCGGCGGGCCGGCGATCACCCAGAACAGCGACCACGACGTCAACAACGAAGGGGTCATCACCACCAAGGACGTCGACAACGCGGTCGGGGTGCTGATCGACACCAACCCCTCGGCCGCCAATCCCGACGGGACGGTCACCGGCGACCTGATCCAGGCCGGCAACATCACCCACAGCGACGACTTCACCCCGACCGACACCGACAAGGACGGGGATGATGATGGCGACTTCGTCGAGGGGACCGGCAAGTACGGCATCCGCGCCATCGGCGCGGGCGGGGTCAACGGCAGCATCCTCAACTCCGGCTCGATCACCATCGAGGGCAACGACTCCTTCGGCATCAGCATCGAGACGGACGTCTCCGGCACGCTGCGCAGCTTCGGCGGCGTGACGGTGACCGGCGACAACGCCGTCGGCATCAACATCGCCGGGGACATCGGCGGCGGCACCGCGCTGCAGCAGAACAACGCCGTCTTCGTCAGCGGCTCGGTCAACGTCCGCGGCGAGGACGCCGTCGGCATCGACGTCTCGGGCGACATCAACGGCGCCTTCGTGCTGCAGGGATCGGTGACCGCCCGCGGCTACCGCTACGACCTGCGGCCCTTCACGAAGGAGGCCCGGGAGAAGCTCGACGCCGACGACATCCTGCAGGCCACGGCCGGGGTGCGGGTGACCGGCAACGTCACCGGCGGCGTGGTGCTGGGCCTCCCGACGACGGCGAGCGACGTCGACACGGACAACGACGGCAAGAAGGATGCCGTGGATGATGATGATGATGCCGACGGCACGCTCGACAAGGATGACACGGACGATGACAATGATGGGGTCATCGACACCGAGGACAAGGACTTCGACAACGACGGGGTCCCCGACGCCAACGAGGGCGTCGGCTCGATCCAGGTCTATGGCTCGGCCCCCGGGCTGCTGATTGGCGACGCGGGTCACGTGGCGCTGGGCGAGGGCGCCACGGCGGGCGCCGGGGACGACACCTGGGGCCTGCGGATCCGCGGCAATGTCACCTCCGACGGGCTGCTGGACAACGTCGGCTCCATCGGGGTGCAGGTCGGCGACGGCGGGACGGTGGACCTGAACCGGGGCCTCTCCCTGGAAGGCTCGGTCTCCGCCCGCTCCTACGACGAGAACGCCGTCGGCGTCTGGGTCCGGGACGGCACGACCGCCGGAGAGATCAGCATCGACGGCGCGATCGTCGCGATCACCTCCTCGACCTCTGCGCCGTCACCCACCCCGCCCGCCACCGGCCCGTACGGCCCCGTGGCGCCGGCCGCCGGCCAGGAGGACGATCTCCTCGTCGTCGCGCTCGACATCGAGGACGGCGCGGTCATCGGCGACGCCGGCGTCAGCCAGGTGAACCTCGACACGCCCCTCGCCGCCGGCGCGGGCGTCCTGAACATCGGCGGCTTCGTCTCGGTCGGGGCCATCGGCGAGAACATCGACGCGATCGCCGTGCGCGACGCCTCTGGCACCATCGACCAGGTGAACATCTCCGGCGTGGTGAACGCGGCGATCAACTCCAACGACGACGCCGAGGACACCAACGACGACGACCTGCTGGCCGGCAACGAGCCGGTCAACGGCCGGGCCATTGCGCTGGACCTGTCGAAGAGCGCTACCGGCGTCCGCGTCAGCATCGCCGGCATCGCCGACGGGGATGATGGAGACGACGATATCGATGACCTCGACGCCGACGGGGACGGCATCGACGACGCCGACGAGGCGTCGGTGCGCGGCAACATCCTGTTCGGCGGCGCGGACGACAGCCTGACGGTCGCCAACGGCGCGGTGAACGGCGACATGTCGTTCGGCGACGGCCAGGACCGCCTGACCCTCAGCGCCGGCGCCAAGGTGCGGGGAGCGGTGCTGAACCTGATCGCGGAAGAGACCCGCGGCGGCCCCGACCGCTATACCGCCGCCAACCTCGACACCGGCCTCGACATCACCCTGACCGGCCCGGCGCCGATCGCGGACAAGCCGGACGTCGACAACGCCACCCGCCTGACCATCACCAACACCAGCGTGATCCGCGGCGGCGCCCTGAACCTGGGGGCCAACACCCAGCTGTTCGTCACGGTCAATCCGGACGAAGTGGCCGGGCGGCAGAACACCCTCCTGGACTTCGACACCGCGGTGCTCGGCGACGATGTGGTGATCGGCATGGAGCTGACCAACCTGATCGAGCGCGACGCCTTCGTCGCCGCCGGCGCGGGCGGGGTGCGCTACACCATCATCGACGCCGACACCCTGACGCTGGTCGGCGACCTGAACCCGGCCGCCCTCGCCAACTCGCCGTTCTTCTACACGGTCGACGCCGAGGCCAACACCACGACCGGCAACGTCGACCTGGTAATCCGGCTGAAGGACGCCAACGCGCTTGGCATGGAGGCCAACCAGGCCGCGGCCCTGGAGGCCGTCTACGACGTGCTGTTCCAGGACGACGAGCTCGCCGATTCCTTCCTGGCCGCGACCAACGCCAAGGACTTCTACAAGCTCTACGACCAGCTGCTGCCCGACCAGGGCGAAGGCCTGTTTTCGGCCCTCGACAACGCCGGCCAGGCCCTGTTCCGCCTGACCGCCACCCGGCCGGACATGGGCCAGAAGTACGGCCCCGACAGCTTCTGGGTCCAGGAGATCAACGTCGGCGTCCTGCGCGAGACCGGGGTCACCATCGGTTCGGAGACCAAGGCCTTCGGCTTCATCGGCGGCTATGAGAGCATGGGCGACGATGGTGGGGCGCTCGGCGCGACCCTGGCCTACATGAACGCCGAGGAGAAGGACGACGTCGCCCAGATCGGCGAGCAGACCAACGTCTCCCTGGTGGAGGCCGGCGTCTACTGGCGCCGCTCGGCCGGCGGCTTCATGTTCGCGGCCCGCGGGGCGGCCGGCTACGGCTGGTTCGAGGGCGAACGGCGGTTCATCGATCCGCGCACCGGGGTGATCCGAGAGGCGACCGCCTCCTGGGGCGGCTTCACCGGCTCGGCCAACGCCATGGTCTCCTACGAGGCCCGCTTCGGCCGCTTCTACGTGCGGCCGATGGTCAGCGTCGACTACCTCTACCTCTCCGAGGGTGAGCGCGACGAGGACGGCGACCTCGGTTTCGAGCTGACAGTCGACGAGCGCACCAGCAGCCGGCTGTCGGCCTCGGCGGAGGTCGCCATCGGGGCCACCTTCGGCCGCGACAACTGGTGGCGTCCGGAACTGCGCATCGGCTATCGCCAGCACCTGGCCGGCGAGATCGGAGACACCGTCGCCCAGTTCAACAGCGGCTCGCCCTTCACCCTGGTGGCCACCGAGCCGGGCGAGGGCGCGGCCATCATCGGCTTCTCCCTGAAAGCCGGCACGCCGATGAGCTACGTCGCCGTCGAAGGCGACCTCGAGGCCGCTGAGGGCGAGGACCGCTACAACCTGCGCCTGGCCGGCCGGATGATGTTCTAGGGCGCTCGGAACGCCGGGTTTTCTCCCGGCGTTCCGAGCCCATGGACCAGGTCTGGATCAACGCCGTCGGGGTGGGCGCGGCCCTCTGCTCGATGATCAGCTTCACCCCGCAGATCGTGAAGATCTGGAAGGAGCGGGATGCGTCGAGCGTCTCGCTGCGCATGTTCGCCTTCACGGTGACGGGCTTCACCCTCTGGACCGTCTACGGTTTCCTGCTGAAGAGCTGGCCTTTGGTCTTCTCGAACGCGGTCTGCCTGGCGCTCTCGGCGGCGATCCTGGTGCTGAAGGTGAAGTTCCCGGGAGGCGAGCGGGCCCACGGCGCCGGGTAGGTTTGCTTAACCACGCTCCCTAACCGCACTGAAATCGCCGCCCGCGATGATTGCGGCATGGAACACGCCGCAGTCACCCCCCTGCCCCGCCTCAGCATCCTGGGCGCGCAGGTCGATCCGCTGACGCCGGCGGCGATGCTGGCGGCCACCGAGGCCTTCGTGGCCGGCGGCGGCACCGCGGTGATCGCCAACCACAACGCCCACAGCCTTTACCTGGCGCGCCGCTCCCCAGAGCTCGCCGCCTTCTTCGCCGACGCCGACCTGGTGCAGATCGACTCCGTTCCCATGATCCTGTGGGGTCGGCTGATGGGCCAGCCGGTCGGGCGCGAGCATCGTTCGACGTATCTGGACTGGCGCGAGGCCTTCTGGACCCGCGCGGCCGAGTGCGGATGGCGGGTGTTCCACCTTGGCGGAGCGCCGGGGGTCGGGGCCAGGGCCCGCAGCGAGATCCTCCGCCGCCACCCGAACCTGCAGCTGGCCGAGCATCACGGATACTTCGACGTCCAGGGGCTGGAGAACCATGCCGTCCTGCGGCGCATCGCCGAGTTCGGGCCGGACGTGGTGCTGGTCGGCATGGGCATGCCCCGCCAGGAGGCCTGGATCGCCGCCAACCGCCACCGGATCGGCCGCGGGGTGTTCTTCCCGGTCGGAGCGGCCTTCGACTATGAGGCGGGCGTCCAGCCGCCCGCGCCGCGCTGGATGGGCCGGGTCGGCCTGGAGTGGCTGTTCCGGCTGGTCTCCCAGCCGGGGCGGCTGGCCTACCGCTACCTGGTCGAGCCCTGGTCGCTGACCCCGGCCATGCTGGCCGACCTGCGGGCCGCCGCCCGGCGCTAGAGCGCGGTCCGATGTGAGGGAACCGGCCGTCGGATCAAGCCCGTTCCGGCCACCCGAGAGGGCTTTTTTTTCGACACCGGGAAGTTGCAAACCCTCTCCGCCGGCCAGTCGCGCCAAGACCCGGCTTCGGCCGCCATCCAGGACTGTCGCCGCGAATCGGATGATCGACACATCCAAATTTCGACAAGGTGCGTATCAATGATGATGACGCTTTGGGAACATTCCCTCACGGCATCGCGCTTAACAGTTTGTGAATACGAGTGGAGTTCAACGGCGCCGACGGAATGTCATCTTCGTCGCGTATAAGCCGTTGTGACGGTTGGCTTCCAAAGGATTGGAACCCTTAGGAGGCGCCAGCGCTTAAATGCGTGGCAGATTCGCCGCGTGGGTTTCAAAAAACATGGACATTCGGTCTTAGACCGGTTGCCGTGTCGAGGGGCCTGAGGTATTGGCTAGTCCTGTCCTGTGGCGCAACGTCGCACTGGGCAGGTCGCTTTCGAGGGGTACGAAATGATCCGCAAAGTTGTTGTCGCCGCTTCGGTCGGTCTCCTTCTGTCTGGCCAGGTCGCCCTGGCCGCCGAATCCGTGCGCCTCGGCGGCGTGGAAGGTTCGGTTCTGGTCAACCAGAACGGACGGTTTGTGCCGGTGACCTCCTCGACCGTGCTGCGCGCCGGCGACCGGGTCATGGCCATGGATGGCTCGGCCAAGGTTTCCTACGGTGCTGACTGCACCGTCACCGTCGGCGCCCGTTCGATGGCTACCATTTCCGCCGCTTCGCCCTGCGCTGGCGGCTCCACCAACATCGTCCGCGCTGCCTACCAGGACGAGGAAGGCTACGGCTCCCCGCCCGTCGACGATCCGGGCGCCGGCTGGGACTTCTGGACGTGGGCCGGCTTCGGCGTCGTGACCATCGGCGTCACCGCCGCCGCGATCAGCAACGGCGACGATCCGTCCTCCCCGTAGGATCTGGCGACCCTGGACCGACCAGGGTCCCATCGTCAGAATTCAAGGTTCGAAGAGCCGCGAGGGTCGTCTAAACAACGCCATGACCTCGCGGCTCTTCTCTTTTGCCGGCCCCGGAATCCCGATCAACGCGCTGCCGCTCGGCGGCGCGAACCGGCTTGAGGCGCGCGCGCCGCGCATCGTCGGCCTCCTCGGCCTGGCCCGGCGCGCTGGGCCCGCTGGTGGCCGGGCTCTTGCTCCTGCACTCCCTGGTCGACTATCCCCTGCTTGAGCCGGCGATGATCTGCGTCTTCGCCCTCGCCTGCGGACTGATGCCGGCGTCCCGCGCGCCACGGCCCGTCGAGACGGACGATTGAGTTCTGGAGACCCTGGTTCGATGCTGTCCCTGAGCAACGCCCGGATCGCGGTGATCGGCCTCGGCTATGTGGGCCTGCCGCTGGCGGTAGCGTTCGGAGCGCGGTACGACACCCTGGGCTTCGACCTCTCCGGGCCGCGCATCGCCGCCCTGCGCCGGGGCGAGGACCACACCCTGGAGGTGACCCGGGAGGAACTGGCCGCCGCCGACCGCCTGACCTACAGCGACGATCCCGCCGACCTGGCCGGCCGCAACCTGTTCATCGTCACCGTGCCGACCCCGATCGACGACGCCAAGCGCCCGGACCTGACCGCGCTGCGCAAGGCCAGCGAGAGCATCGGCGCGCACCTCAGCCCCGGTGCGGTGGTGGTCTATGAGTCCACCGTCTATCCCGGCTGCACCGAGGAGATCTGCGTCCCCATCCTGGAGGCGGTCTCCGGCCTCACCTTCAACCGGGACTTCTTCGTCGGCTACAGCCCCGAGCGGGCCAATCCCGGCGACAAGCATCATCGCCTGGCGACCATCACCAAGGTGACCGCCGGCTCCACGCCGGACGCGGCCGAGCTGATCGACAGCCTCTATGCCTCGGTGGTGCCGGCCGGCACCCACCGGGCCAGCTCGATCAAGGTCGCCGAGGCGGCCAAGGTGATCGAGAACACCCAGCGCGACCTCAACATCGCCCTGATCAATGAGATCGCCATGATCTTCGGCCGCATGGGCATCGACACCACCGAGGTGCTGGAAGCCGCCGGCACCAAGTGGAACTTCCTGCCTTTCCGGCCGGGCCTGGTCGGCGGCCACTGCATCGGGGTGGACCCCTACTATCTGACCCACAAGGCCCAGGAGATCGGCCACGACCCCGAGGTCATCCTGGCCGGCCGGCGGATCAACGACAGCATGGCCGCCTATGTCGCCAGCCAGGTGCTCAAGCTGCTGGTCGCCCGGGCCATCAATCCGGTCGGGGCGCGGGTCCTGGTGCTGGGCCTGGCGTTCAAGGAGAACTGTCCGGACCTGCGCAACACCAAGGTCAAGGACCTGATCGACGAACTGGCCGCCTTCGGTCTGGCCGTCGATGTCCACGACCCCTGGGTCGATCCGGCCGACGCCGAGCACGAGTATGGCCTCGCCCTCACCGCCGAACCGGAGCAGGGCGCCTATGCGGCGGTGATCCTGGCGGTCGCCCATCGGCAGTTCATCGACCTCGGCCCGGCGGGAGTCCGCGCCCTGGGCCGGCCGGAGGCCGTGATCTACGACGTCAAGTCGGCCCTGCCCCGCGAGACCTCGGACGGCAGGCTTTGAGGCTCTTGTCGGCGCGCCCGCCAGCCTCTAGGCCGGGCGGGAGCGAACAGGGAACTCCGCCATGAAGGTCATGGTCACCGGCAGCGCCGGTTTCATCGGCTCGGCCGTCTCGCTGAAGCTGCTTGCCCGCGGCGACGAGGTGGTCGGCGTCGACGTGATGAACGACTACTACGACCCGGAGCTCAAGCGCGCGCGCCTGGCCCGCCACCTCGACAACGACCGCTACACCCACCTGGCCATCGACCTGGCCGACCGCGAGGCCATGGAGCGGGCCTTCGCCGAGCACCGGCCCCAGCGGGTCATCAACCTGGCCGCCCAGGCCGGGGTCCGCTACGCGGCCACCAACCCCCACGTCTATGTGCAGTCCAACGTCACCGGCTTCCTGCACATCCTCGAGGGCTGCCGCCACAACGGCGTCGAGCATCTGGTCTTCGCCTCGACCAGCAGCGTCTATGGCGCGAACACCAAGATGCCCTTCGACGTCCACGACAGCGCCGAACATCCGCTGACCCTCTATGCGGCGACGAAGAAGGCCAACGAGCAGATGGCCCACGCCTATGCCCACCTCTACGGCTTTCCCTGCACGGGCCTGCGGTTCTTCACCGTCTACGGTCCCTGGGGCCGGCCGGACATGGCCCTGTTCCTGTTCACCAAGAAGATCCTGGCGGGCGAACCGATCCAGGTGTTCAACCACGGCCGCCACAAGCGCAGCTTCACCTACATCGACGACATCGTCGAAGGGGTGGTCCGGGTGTTGGACCAGCCTGCGGCCCCCGACCCGGCCTGGAACGGCCTGGACCCCGACCCGGCGACCAGCAGCGCCCCCTACCGGCTGTTCAACATCGGCGCCGAGCAGCAGGTCGAGCTGCTGCGCTACATCGAGGTGCTGGAAGACTGCCTCGGCCGCAAGGCGGTGATGGAGATGCTGCCGCTGCAGCCCGGCGACGTGCCCGACACCGAGGCCGATGTCACCGACCTGGCGCGGGTGGTCGGCTACAGGCCGAAGGTGACGGTCGAGGAGGGCGTGCGGAACTTCGTCGACTGGTACCGCGGCTACAACGGGGTGCTGTAGGGACGCCCGCCGGCTGCGGCGCCGGATCCGACTGCTCGTCGCCCTAGAGCATGGCCCGATTTGACGGAATCGGGATTCCCAAATCGGTGGTGATCTGATTCAGAGTCTGGGCTGGAGGTGGAGGCCAGCCTGGATGACGGCTCCCTATTCCATGGACCTTCGCGAGCGGGCGATGGCGCGCAAG
>DASPLD010000110.1:0-5100 GCA_035627755.1 Caulobacter sp.
GCCTCACCCCGCGCAGGGACAGCGTCGGCTCACTCATAACGGAGGGCCTCCACCGGATCGAGCCGCGAGGCGTGCAGGGCCGCCGGCAGGGTTGCCAGGAAGCTGACCACCAGGGTCCAGCCGACGATCAGGGCCGTCTCCTTCCAGTCGATCAGCGCCGGAACGTGGCTCAGGAAATAGATCTCCGGGTTGAACACCTGGGTCCCGGTGACCTTCTCCAGCACCTGCTGGATGGTCTCGATGTTCAGGCAGAACAGGATGCCGAGCACCAGGCCCACCGCCGTGCCGACCAGTCCGATCGCCGCCCCGGCCATGAAGAACACCCGAAGGATGGAGGAACGCCGGGCGCCCATGGTCCGCAGGATGGCGATGTCCCGGCCCTTGTTCTTCACCAGCATCACCATGCTGGAGATGATGTTGATCGCCGCCACGATCACGAAGAAGAACAGGATGAAGCGCATGGCCCAGCGCTCGACCTGCAGGGCCCCGAAGAAGCTCTGGTTCTTCTCCGTCCAGTCCTGGACGGAAGCTCCCGGCCCCGCCGCCCGGCCGATCTCGAACTTCAGCGCCGGGGCGGCGTCGGGGTCGTCGAGCTTGACCTCGATGACATCGACCGTTCCCTCGCGGCCGAAGAACAGCTGCGCCTGCTCCAGCGGCATGTAGGCGAAGGCCTGGTCGTATTCGCTCATCCCCACCGAGAACAGGCCGCCGACGGTGTAGTCCTTCTGGGTGGCCGACATGCCGAAGGCGGTCGAGGCGCCGCTCGGCGAGACGATGGAGACGAAGTCGCCGGGCGCGACGCCGAGGGCCATGGCCAGCCGCTGGCCGAGCAGGACCATGTCGCCGCCGTACTCGCCCTCGCCATAACCCTCGAGGGAGCCGGCCTTGATGTTGTCGGAGACGATCTTGGTGGCCGCCACGTCGCGCGCGCTGACCCCACGCACGATGGCGCCGGTGATCTGGCCCTGGCCGATGACCATGGCCTGGCCCTCGATCATCGGCGTGGCCTGGATCACGCCGGGGATGGCTTTGATCCGCCTGAGGGTTTCGGCGCGGTTGGCGTCGGACAGGGGCAGGGCGCCGGCGACATAGACGTGCCCGTTGAAGCCCAGCATCCGGGTCAGGAGCTCGGACCGGAAGCCGTTCATGATCGACATGATGACCACCAGGGCCATCACCACCAGGGTGATGCCGCTGACCGCCAGCACGGAGATCAGGGCGAAGCCGGCGTCCTTGCGCTTGGCGCGCAGGTAGCGCCAGGCGACCTCGCGCTCCCACAGTCCGAAGGGCGCGGCCGCCACCCGGTCAGGCCCCGACCGACTTCAGCGCGTCGTCCAGCGGCACGGTGGAGCGTTCCCCGGTCGCGCGGATCTTCACTTCCACCTGGCCCTCGGCGATGGACTTGGGCCCCACGACGATCTGCCGGGGGATGCCGATCAGGTCCATCGTTGCAAACTTGGCGCCGGCCCGCTCGTCGCGGTCGTCGTAAAGGGCCGACTTGCCGGCCGCCTGAACCGCCGCATAGGCCTTGGCGCAGGCCTCGTCGCAGGCGGGGTCGCCGACCTTCAGGTTGATGATCCCGACGTCGTAGGGGGCCACGGCCTCCGGCCAGATGATGCCGGCATCGTCGTGGCTCGCCTCGATGATGGCGCCCAGCAGGCGCGAGACCCCGACGCCGTAGCTGCCCATGTGGACGGGCGCATTGGTCCCGTCCGGGCCGGCGACATTGGCCTTCATCGGCTTGGAGTACTTCTCTCCGAAATAGAAGATGTGGCCGACCTCGATGCCGCGGGCCGACAGCTGCTTGTCGGCCGGAACGGCCGCGAACGCCGCCTCGTCATGCATCTCGTCGGTGGCCGCATAGAGGGCGGTGCGCTGGTCGACGAGCGGCTGCAGGTCGCCGTAGAAGTCGACGTCGGGGCCCGGGGCGCCCATCTCCACCAGGTCCCTGTGGCAGTAGACCTGGCTCTCGCCGGTGTCAGCCAGGACGATGAACTCGTGGGAGAGGTCACCGCCGATCGGGCCGGTGTCGGCCTTCATCGGAACGGCCTTGAGGCCCATGCGCGAGAAGAGGTTCAGGTAGGCGATGAACATCCGGTTGTAGGACTCGCGGGCCCCGGCCTCGTCGAGGTCGAAGCTGTAGGCGTCCTTCATCAGGAACTCGCGGCCGCGCATCACCCCGAAGCGGGGGCGGCGCTCGTCGCGGAACTTCCACTGGATGTTGTACAGGTTGAGCGGCAGATCCTTGTAGCTCTTCACCGACGCCCGGAAGATGTCGGTGACCACCTCCTCGGCGGTCGGGCCATAGAGCAGGTCGCGCTTGTGGCGGTCGGTGACGCGCAGCATCTCCTCGCCGTAGTCGTCGTACCGTCCGCTCTCGCGCCACAGGTCGGCCAGCTGCAGGGTCGGCATGAGGAGTTCCACGGCGCCGGCGCGGTCCATCTCCTCGCGAACGATCTGCTCGACCTTCTTGAGCACGCGCAGGCCCAGCGGCAGCCAGGCGTAGATGCCGGCCGCCTCCTGGCGGATCATGCCGGCGCGCAGCATCAACTGGTGCGAGACGATCTGGACGTCGGCCGGAACTTCCTTCAGCACCGGCAGGAAAAAGCGCGACAGGCGCATGGTATCCCCTGGAAATCGATTGGCGCTGACTTAGCCGCTGGCGCCCGTGATTGGCAACGAGGCCGGGCGAAAAGAAGGCCGCCAGGGGCGCTGGCGGCCTTCAAGTCAGTCGTCGGGGAACATACGCCACGGAACACCGCGGGGAAGGCCCGCGCTCCGAGCCTGAAGAATGCATGGGGCAGCGGGTGGTGGCAGGGCGAGTGATCTCGCTGGCTTCCAGATCGATGAATTGCGTGTGAATTGCGCAGGCCTGCCGTGCGCATATGCCACTTTGCTGGGCGCCCTCCCCCAGACGTCATCCTTCGGGCGCGCGAAGCGCGGACCGGAGGACCCACCGTGAGGCGGGACCGCCTGGAGCCCCAAGGCCGTCATCGACAACACACCAACCCTTCGACGGCATGCGCCAAGCGGACGAGTGGGTCCTCCGGTCCGCCCTGCGGGCGGCCGAAGGATGACATCCGATGGGTGGTCCGGCTCAGTGCGTCTGCGCGAGCGGCGGCAGGGTCACCAGGCCGAACTTCACGATGGCCATGACGATCAGCCAGGCGACGGCGGACACCCAGGTCGTGGTGATGAACTTCTTCTTGAGGTTCGGGTTGACCGGCGCGCCGGGATCGCCGCCGTCGGTCACCTTGACCCCCTCCTCGTGGTAGGTCCGGTTGCCCAGCGGCAGCACGGCGAACAGCACGGTCCACCACAGGGTCAGGTAGATGGCGAAGGCGGTGATCGGGCCCATCAGTGATGGCCGTCCTTCGGCGTTTCCATGAGTTCGACCAGCACGCCGCCCATGTCCTTGGGATGGACGAAGATCACCGGCGTGCCGTGGGCGCCGATGCGGGGCTCGCCGAGCACGGTGGCGCCGCGCGCCTTCATGGCGTCGCGGGCGGCGAGGATGTCCTCGACCTCGAAACAGACGTGATGCTGGCCGCCCTTGGGGTTCTTGGCCAGGAAGCCGTGGATCGGCGAGGCCTCGCCATAGGGCTCGATCAGCTCGATCTGGCTGTTGGGCAGATTGACGAAACAGACCCAGACGCCCTGCTCCGGCATTGCCCATTTGTCGGTGACCGAGGTCGCGCCGAGCACCTCGCGGTACATCTTCACGGAGTCGTCGATGGACGGGGTCGCGACCCCGACGTGGTTGAGTTTGCCGATCATGGGTCCGTTCAGCAGTCGTGGGTTTCAGGGAGTTCCAACAGGTCGCGCAGCGTCCAGTCGCCGCCGGTGACGTTGACCACCCGCCACTCGCCGTTCGGACGGCGGCACAGCTCCCAGCGCACGGCCTTTTCCTCGCCGAAGTTCTTGAAGCGGGCTTCGATGAGCGAGCCGTCAGGGCCGTCGGCGATGGACTCGAAGGTCAGGTCGGTGATCTCAGCGTCCTGGGCGTCATAGAGCCAGTCGAAGCCGACCCCGCCGTCCTCGCTGTCCTGGCTGCGCGCCAGGGCCGCGGCGAGATCTCGGCTGTAGTAGCTGGGCAGCTTTTCCTTCGGGATGAAGGACTGGCCTTCGCTGTAGACGGCCTCGACCACCTCGTCGGGGGCCTGGGCGGCGGCGGCCAGCGGCGCGAGCAGCAGGCCGGCGGCGATGAGGGGTGCTAGGAGTCGCATCCGAATTCCCTACACCCGATTGCGCCCGTCCTCCACCGTCACCAAGGGTCAGATCCGCAGCACCACCGCCTCGACCACGGGACGGCGCTCCCAGATCCGGTAGGCGGCCTTCTTCACCACCCGGCAGATGGCCTGCTCGACGATCTCGTCGAAGGCGCGTTCCTCGCCGGGAATCTTGCGGATCGCCTGCTCGGCCTCGTCGGCCAGGTCGTCGAGCGCGTCGTCCAGCGGATACTCCGCGTCGCTGGGCAGGCCGAGCGCCCGCACCTGCGGCCCGCTGACCAGCTTGCCCCGCGCATCGAGCGCCACCGAAACCGTCAGCGCCCCGTTGAAACTGGCATGCCGCCGCTGCTTCAGCGCATCGCCGTTCTCCGGGGTCAGCACGCCGGCGTCGACGTAGAGCCGCCCGGACGGCACCTCGTCGATGATCTGGGGGTGACCCGGCGCCAGCCGCACCATGTCGCCATTGCGGGGCGTCACCGCGTGCGGAACCTGCAGGTCCTTGGCGAGGGCGGCGTGTTCCAGCAGGTGGCGCCGCTCGCCGTGGGTCGGCACCGCGATCTGCGGCCGCGCCCATTGGTACATCTGCTTGAGCTCGTCGCGGCAGGGATGGCCGCTGACGTGGATGCCGGGGTGGTCCCGCTCGGTGTAGAGCCGCACCCCGCGGTCGGCGAGGCGGTTCTGCAGGTTGCGGATCGGGATTTCGTTGCCGGGGATCACCCGGCTGGAGAAGATCACATGGTCGCCCTTGCCGAGGGTGATCTGCGGATGGGTCCCCTCGGCGATCCGGGCGAGCGCCGCCCGCGGCTCTCCCTGGCTGCCGGTGCAGAGGTAGAGGATGGTGTCCTCCGGGAAGTATCCCGCCTCCTTGTCG
>DASPLD010000111.1:0-4454 GCA_035627755.1 Caulobacter sp.
TCGACGCCTTCGTCGATCAGGAAGACCTCCATCTCGGCGTCGTCCTTCAGGTAGCGCGAGGAGCGCCCCTTGGAGGCTTTGTAGAGCGGCGGCTGGGCGATGTAGAGGTAGCCGCGCTCGATCACCTCCGGCATCTGCCGATAGAAGAAGGTCAAGAGCAGGGTCCGGATGTGGGCGCCGTCGACGTCGGCGTCCGTCATGATGACGATCTTGTGGTAGCGGATCTTCTCGATGTCGAAGTCGTCGCGGCCAATGCCGGCGCCGAGGGCGGTGATCAGGGTGCCGACCTGGTCGGAGCCCAGCATCCGGTCGAACCGGGCCCGCTCGACGTTGAGGATCTTGCCGCGCAGGGGCAGCACGGCCTGGTTCTCGCGGTTGCGGGCCTGCTTGGCCGAGCCGCCGGCGCTGTCGCCCTCGACCAGGAACAGCTCGGACTTGGCGGGATCCCGCTCCTGGCAGTCGGCCAGCTTGCCCGGCAGGCTGGTGATGTCGAGCGCGCTCTTGCGGCGGGTCAGTTCGCGGGCCTTGCGGGCGGCCTCGCGGGCGGCGGCGGCTTCGACCACCTTGCCCACGAGGATGCGGGCTTCCTGCGGGTGCTCCTCGAACCAGGTGGCGAGGCCCTCCTGTACTAGGCCCTCGACCGCCGGGCGGACCTCGCTGGACACCAGCTTGTCCTTGGTCTGGCTGGAGAACTTCGGGTCCGGCACCTTGACCGACAGCACGCAGGTCAGCCCCTCGCGGGCGTCCTCGCCGGTCACCGAGACCTTCTCCTTCTTGGCCATGCCGGAGCTCTCGATGTAGTTGCCGACCACCCGCGTCAGCGCCGCCCGGAAGGCGGCCAGGTGGGTGCCCCCATCCCGCTGCGGGATGTTGTTGGTGAAGCACAGCATCTGCTCGTGGTAGCTGTCGTTCCACCACAGGGCGAGGTCCACCTGGACCTTCTCGCGCTGGCCGCGGATCACCATCGGGGTCTTGACCAGCGGGGTCTTGGCCTTGTCGAGGTGGCGCACGAAGGCCTCGATGCCGCCCTCGTAGTGCATGATCTCTTCGTAGGGCTCGGCGTCGCGCAGGTCGCGGAAGTAGATGGTCACGCCGCTGTTGAGGAAGGCCAGTTCGCGGAGCCGGTGCTCCAGCGTCTTGCGGTCGAAGTTGATGTGGCTGAACGTCGACAGCGACGGGAAGAAGGTGACGATGGTCCCGGTCAGCGGCTCGCCGTTCTCCCGCAGCGGGGAATCGCCGGTGATCTGCAGCGAGGTCACCGCGTCGCCGCGCTCGAAGCGCATCTCGTGCTGCTTGCCGTTCCGGTGGATCTTGAGTTCGAGGTAGTCGCTCAGGGCGTTGACCACCGAGACGCCGACCCCGTGCAGGCCGCCGGAGACCTTGTAGCTGTTCTGGTCGAACTTACCGCCCGCGTGCAGCTGGGTCATGATGACCTCGGCCGCGCTGACGCCCTCGCCCTCGTGGATGTCGGTGGGGATGCCGCGGCCATCGTCGCTGACGGTGGCGGAGCCGTCGGCGTTGAGGATCACCTCGACCCGGGTCGCCCAGCCGGCCAGGGCCTCGTCGATGGCGTTGTCGACCACCTCGTAGACCATGTGGTGCAGGCCCGAGCCATCGTCGGTGTCGCCGATGTACATGCCCGGGCGCTTGCGCACCGCGTCCAGGCCCTTCAGCACCTTGATGGACTCCGCGCCGTACTCGGCGGCGCCTTCCTCGGCCGTCTGCTGCGAGAGGGGGGTCTTGTCCGGGTTGGCCTCCGGAACGTCGCCAGTGGTTTCGTCGGTCATTCAGTCATCCAGAACGGTCAGGCCGGTGGGCTCCACGCGGACGCCCAGGGCCTGGCCCATGAAAGGTTCGAAGAGCGAAGCGTCGGTCCCGGTGAGAAACACCTGGAGCCCCAGCGCCGCGATTTCATCCGCCAGGGCGGCCCGTCGAAACGGGTCCAGGTGGGCGGCGACTTCGTCCAGCAACAATATAGGATTCGGCGCGGAAATTGCAGCGGAAAGTCGCGCTGCCTGGGCCAAAACCAGGTTCAGAATCAAGGCTTTCTGCTCTCCGGTGGAGCATTCCGCGGCCGGACGGTCCTTTTCGGCGTGAACAACGCTGAGATCGCCGCGATGAGGGCCGGTCAGCCCGCGTCCGGCGGCGGCGTCCCGGGGCCTCGAGGCGGCCAGCGCGGGGGCCAGACGGGCGGCGATCTCCGCCTCCTCCAGCCCTTGCCCCGCCAGGGTTTCCCACTCGCCGGAGAGGGCCAGCCGGGCGCGGGGGAAGGGCCGATCGGTCCGGGAATCGATCTCCGCCTGCAGCGCCCCCAGGGTCCGCGCCCGCGCCGCGGCCAGGGCGGCGCCATGCTCGGCCATCCGCGCCTCCAGGGCGGTCAGCCAGACCGGGTCCGGCGCGGCCGTCTCGTCGGTCAGCAGCAGCCGCATGCGCTCGCGCAGGGCCTTGTCGTAGGCGGTGGCGTGAGCCGCGTGCAGCGGCTCGGCGGCGAACACCAGCCGGTCGAAGAACCGCCGCCGGTCGCCGGCCGCCTCCAGGAACAGCCGGTCCTGCGCCGGGGTCAGCCAGATGGGGCGGATATGGTCGGTCAGCCGGCCGGGCGACACGGTGGTCCCCTCGATCCGGGTGATTCGCCGCGAGGAGCCGGGAGTGTCCGTGCCGGTCCCCAGCTGGGTCTCGTCCTCCCCGTCGGTGACGCGGGCCGCCACGGCCCAGGCGCGCCCGACCGCCTCGCCGGGCATCCGCCGTCCAACCTCGGCCAGCCCTGCCCCGCGAAGCCCCTTGCCCGGCGACAGCAGCGAGATGGCCTCCAGCAGGTTGGTCTTCCCCGCCCCGTTCGGCCCGGCCAGCCAGACGCTGCGGCCATGCGGCTCCAGGCTTCCCTGCTCGTAGGAGCGGAAGTTGGTCAGGGTCAGGGAGGCGAGGGCGGAGGTGGGCAAGGCGGACCGGCAATCTTACCGCTCTCTTAGGCCAGTTTGCTCAGCGGCGCACCGGCAGAGGTGACTGTCCTCTGGCGCAGCCGGATGACTGTCACCGTTAGCGCTGAACGGTGACAGTCACGCTGCGCGAGACAGTCACCGGGCGGTAGTCAGCGAGGATCAGCGGCGGCAAGCATCAAGGCGATGGCGGCGCGATCAATGGGCGGGCTCCCAACTGAAGGTCAGGAACTGGGCGAACAGCAGCCTGATCAAGACCCTTCTGGGCGTAAGCGGATCAGCTTTTCGGCGACCCTTCGCCGAATATTTGCGTCCAGTAAGTAATCGCCCAAGCCCAACTCGAATTCCTTCATAACCCCTGCCAATGCGACGACAGTCGTTTGGCCCTTGATCATCGAAACGATCTTACGGACGACCTCGTCGTATTCATCGTCGGGAGTACCAGGAAGGGGGTCCCAGTCGTCGTTCAGGATGTCTCTTGCGGACTCCCACAAGGGATCAATCGGCGGGGGATTCCCGAACAGGGACGTCAGCCCAATTCGCCCTGTCGGTTCGCTTCGCGGACGAAACGGCCACACCGAGCTACACCCGCAGCGGCATCAGCACGTACTTCACGCCCGCGTCCGTCGGGTCCAGCACCAGGGTCGGGCTGGCCGGGTCGGCGAAGCGGAACTCCGCGGTCTCGCCGTTGATCTGGCCAGCCACGTCCAGCAGGTAGCGGGCGTTGAAGCCGATTTCGAAGGGTTCGCCGTCGTAGTCGATCTCCAGCTCCTCGACGCCCTGGCCGGCCTCCATATTGCGCACCGTCAGGGTCATGCGGCCGGTCTCGATGGCGAGCTTCACCGAGCGGCTCTTCTCGGCCGAGATGGTCGCCACCCGGTCGACGGCCTTGGCGAACAGCTCGGCGTCGACGGTCATGATCTTCTGGTTGTCGCGCGGGATCACCCGCATGTAGTCGGGGAACGACCCGTCGATGACCTTGCTGGTCAGGGCCGAGGCGCCGGCGAACTCGAACCGCACCTTCTGCGGGCTGACCTGGAAGCCGACGCTCTCCCCGGCGTCCTCGAGCAGGCGGCGGGCCTCGTTGATGGTCTTGCGGGGGATGATCACCCCCGGCTGGCCGGCGGAGCCTTCCGGGGCCGGCATCTCGGCCAGGGCCAGGCGGTGGCCGTCGGTGGCGACGGCGCGCAGCTTGGCCTCGCCGCCGTCCATAACCGTGTGGACGTAGAGGCCGTTCAGGTAATAGCGGGTCTCCTCGGTGGAGATGGCGAACCGGGTCTTGTCGATCAGGCGGACGAGATCATTGGCGTCGACCTGGATATGGGCCGACAGGCCGTCGGCGCTCATCACCGGGAAGTCGCCGGCCGGCAGCACCGGCAGGTTGAATTTGGAACGCCCGGCCTGAACCACGAGGCGGGGATCGTCGCCCGAATAGGACAGAGACACCTCGGCGCCGTCCGGCAGCTTGCGGACGATTTCATACAGGGTGTGAGCCGGGGCGGTGATCTGGCCCTCGAC
>DASPLD010000112.1:0-3508 GCA_035627755.1 Caulobacter sp.
GGCGCCTTCGAAGTTGGCCCCCTGCAGCTGGGCGCCGGCCAGGTTCATCCCGACCAGACAGGCGCCGCGGGCGTTCATCGCCGTCAGCCGCATGCCCTTCAGGGCCTCGCCGAGCGGCCGCAGGTCGGCGCATTCGAACCGCGCTGGCGCGCCGGTCCGGCCCCCGGTCTCGCACCAGGCGTGGTTGGCTCGCGCCTTCTCCAGCAGGGCCGGCGCCAGGGCCGTCGCCTCGCTGGTTGGCCCGTGCAGCACGCCCTCCATCCTGGCGCCGTGCATCTTCGCAGTCGTCATGTCGCATCCCGACAGCACGGCCCCTGTCAGGTCGACGTTCTCGAGATTGCAGCCGCCGATGTCGGCATGGTCCAGGTTTGCCCCGGACAGGTTGGCGTCCTTCAGGTTGGCGCCGGTCAGGACGGCGCCGCGCAGCGAGCAGTCGGAGAAGTCGGCGGCGAAGGCCGAAGCGCCGTTGAACCGCGAGCCGTCGAGGGTGGCGCCCGAGAAGTTTGCTCCGTCCGCCTCCCCCGCCCGCGCCTCGTGGCGCAGGTTGTTGAGGCCCTTCTGCGGGTGGGGAATGGCGATCTGGCCTTCTCGGAAGTCAGCCCCGGTGAGGTTGGCCAGGCTCAGGTTGGCGCCGCGAAGACAGGCGCCCCGCAGGTCGGCCCGCACCAGGCTGGCCTGGACCAGGACCGCCTTGCGCAGGTCTGAGCCGAACAGGTTGGCGCGGTCGAGCCTGGCGCGGATCAGGCGCACGCCGTCGAGGACGGAGGCCGACAGGTCGGCGTCGGAGAGGTTTCGGCCCGACAGGTCCAGGCCCGACAGATTGACGAAGCGCAGCGAGGCCCGCTTGCCGCCCGGCTTGCCGCCCAGGAATCGCTCGTGGGCGCCGACGATCATGTCCAGCTCGGACTGGGTCAGCCTGCGCCGCCCCGTCACTGTCGCGCTGAAAGTCACCAAGGCCCCGCCTCCAGATGGATCGTACGGGAGGGTAACCTGGAAAGTGGCGCCAGAGCGTTAAACATGGGTCAGCGGACTCCAGTCGAGCCCGCGCACCCCCGTCCGGGAGGCGTCGGTGAGGTCCGCGCCGCGCATCTGGGCGCCGGTGAAGTTGGCCCTGAAGAGGTCCGCCCGGATCAGCCGGGCCGAACGCAGATCACCGCGGGCCAGATCCGCGCCCTTGAGCAGGGCGCCCGTTAGATCGGCGGGCAGCAGGCGGTCGGCGGCGATCATCAGGGGGCCGAGCTGGACCTCCCGCAGGTCGGAGCCCGACAGCTTGGCGCCAGCTAACCGCGCGCCCCGCAGATCGGCGCGGCGCAGGTTGCAGTTGCGCAGGTCTGCGCCTTCCAGATGCGCGCCCTGTAGCTGAGCGCCTTCCAGGTCGAGGCCATAGAATACGGCCGCCCTGGCCGACAGGGCGGTGAGGTTTAGCCCCCGCAGCGAGCCGAGCGAGCGCAGGTCGGCATTGTTGAATGCCGAGGGCTGGCCCTCGGCCCCGCCGGTCTCGCACCAGCGGGCGTGGTCGGCGATCATCTTGGCGTAGGGCAGGTCGGCCACCAGCTCTCCGGCCGGCTGGTCGGTCAGCGCGCCCTTGAGGTCCGCCCCGTCGACCTTCCAGGCCCAGGTCTTGGCTCCCACCAGGATGGCGTCCTGCAGGTCGGCGCCCGAGAGGTCGGCGCCGGAGAGGTCGGCCCCGGCAAGGTTCGCGCCGCTCATCGAGCACTGCTTGAGGTTGGCCCGCACCAGCTTGGCGTCCTTGAGCACCGCGTCGGTGAAGTCGGCCTTGATGGCCATCACCCCCGACAGCCGCGAGCGTTCCAGGTTGGCGCCCGACAGGTTGGCGCCCCGGGCGTCGCCCTGTCGCACGGCGTGCTCGATGATCCGCAGGCCCCTGTCGCGGTCGGCGGCGGCGATCGCCCCCTCGCGCAGGTCGGCCTCGAACATGTCGGCGCCCGACAGGTTGGCGCCCCGCAGGCAGACGCCGCGCAGGTCGGCGCGGCGCAGGGAGGCGTCGGTCAGGACGGCCCCCTGCATGTCGGCCCCGAAGAAGCTGGCGTTGTCGAGCTTGGCCCCGGTGAGGTTGGCCTCCGGCAGGTGGGCGCCGGTGAAATCCGCGTCGCAGAGGTTCCGGCCGGCCAGACTGAGGCCCGTCAGGTCGCAGAAGCTGAACATCGCGCGCGCGCCGCCTCCGCGCCCCGACCACAGCCGGTCATGGCGAGCGCAGACTAGGTCGACATCGGTTTGCGTCAGGCGTTTTAGTCCGAACGCCGGCGCGGCGGTCATACGCGGCTCCCCAGTAGAGGCCGCCACAGTCCATTGTTTTACTTAACTTTTGGCTTACGGCGGCGGGCGCGCCATCCAGTCGCGGTAATCGAGGGCCTCAAGGACCTCTTCGGCCAGCAGGCCGGTCTCCACGGTGACGCCAGCGGCCGCCAGCCGCTCGCCGCCCCGGCCCGAGGCGAACGGCGAGGGATCGTCGCAGGCGATCACCACCCTCGCCACGCCCGCGGCGACCAGAAGTTCCGAACAGGAGGTCCCGCCGGAGGACCGCGCCCCGCAGGGTTCGAGCGTCACATAGGCTGTCGCCCCCCGCGCCGCCGGCCCGGCCGCCGCCAGCGCCACGTCCTCGGCGTGGGGCCGCCCGCCCGGCGCGGTCGCCCCGCTGGCCAGGATCGCCCCGTCCCTGACCAGCACACAGCCGACCACTGGATTGGGCGCGGTCTTCCCCAAGTTGGCCTTCGCCGCGGCGATGGCCGCCCGCATGAACTGTTCGTCCGTCACACTGCCGGCAGGGGCTGGGCCCGGGCCTCGTCGAGATAGCGGGCCGACACCGGCTTAAGAGCCTCGTCGAGTTCGATCACCAGCGGGTTTCCGGTCGGGATCTCCACCCCGACGATCTCGTTGTCGGGCACCGCGAACAGCAGCTTGACGATAGCCCGCAGGCTGTTGCCGTGCGCGGCCACCAGCACCGTCTCGCCGGCCTTCAGATGCGGGGCGATCTCGGCGGTCCAGTAGGGCTCGACCCGGTCCAGGGTGGTCTTCAGGCTCTCGGTGTCGGGGATGGGCTGGCCAGCGTAGCGGGGGTCGGCGGAGAAGTCCCATTCCCCCCCGGGCGGCAGCGGCGGCGGCGGAACGTCATAGGAGCGGCGCCAGATCAGCACCTGGTCCTCGCCGTGCTTGGCGGCCGTCTCGGCCTTGTTGAGGCCCGTCAGGCCGCCATAGTGGCGCTCGTTCAGCCGCCAGTCCTTGACGAACTCGAGATCGCCCTGCCCGGCCGCCTGCATGGCCATGGCGCCGGTGCGGATGGCCCGGTTCAGCACCGAGGTATAGGCCCGGTCGACCTTGATCCCCGCCGCTCTGATCAGCTCCCCGCCCTTGGTCGCCTGGGCCTCGCCCTCGGCCGTCAGGTCCACGTCCACCCAGCCGGTGAAGCGGTTTTCCAGGTTCCAGCGGCTCTGGCCGTGACGCAGCAGAACAAGGGTGGGCATGGGGCCTCCTATCAGGGTTCGGCGGC
>DASPLD010000113.1:0-13204 GCA_035627755.1 Caulobacter sp.
TGGCCCGGGAGGAACTGGGGGACGCCGTCCTGTTCGACATCGCCGAGGGCACGCCCCAGGGCAAGGCGCTCGACATCGCTCAGTCCTCCTCGGTGTTCGGCAAGGACTCGACGCTGAAGGGCGCCAACGACTACGCCGACATCGCCGGCGCCGATGTGTGCATCGTCACTGCCGGCGTGCCGCGCAAGCCGGGCATGAGCCGCGACGACCTGCTGGGCATCAACCTGAAGGTCATGAAGGCCGTCGGCGAGGGCATCAAGCAACACGCCCCGAACGCCTTCGTCATCTGCATCACCAACCCGCTCGACGCCATGGTCTGGGCCCTTCGCGAGTTCAGCGGCCTGCCGCACGAGAAGGTCGTCGGCATGGCCGGCGTTCTCGACAGCGCCCGCTTCGCCTACTTCCTGGCCGAGAAGACCGGCGTGTCGGTGGAAGACATCCACGCCTGGACGCTCGGCGGCCACGGGGACGACATGGTGCCGATGGTGCGCCACTCCACGGTCGGCGGCCTGCCGCTGCCCGAACTGGTCGCCCAGGGCTGGATGACCCAGGAGGAGCTCGACGGCATCGTCAAGCGCACCCGCGGCGGCGGCGGCGAGATCGTCGCCCTCCTGAAGACCGGCAGCGCCTATTACGCCCCGGCCGAAAGCGCCATCGCCATGGCGGCGAGTTTCCTGAAGGACAAGAAGCGGGTCCTGCCCTGCGCCGCCTACCTGAACGGCCAGTACGGACTGAACGACCTCTACGTCGGGGTGCCCGTGGTGATCGGGGCCGGCGGCGTCGAGAAGATCATCGAATTCTCCACCAACGACGAGGAGAAGGCGATGTTCAAGAAGTCGGTCGAATCGGTGCAGGGGCTGATCGAAGCCTGCAAGCAGATCGACGGCTCGCTCGCCTAGGCCGGCTTGACAAGCTGAAAGCGCGGCGGCCCTCTGCTCCCAGCAGGGGGCCGCATGCGTAAGATCATCCTGACAATCGCTGCAGTCGTCGCGATGAGCGGCGCGGCGGCCGCCGCTACACGCCCGGCCGATCCGACGGCCGAGCTGAAGTCCCTGACCACCTGGGCCGACGGAGACGT
Organism: Caulobacter sp.; assembly: GCA_035627755.1. Lineage (GTDB taxonomy): Bacteria > Pseudomonadota > Alphaproteobacteria > Caulobacterales > Caulobacteraceae > Caulobacter. The sequence goes on from DASPLD010000113.1 coordinate 1,079, forward strand.
ACAGCGCGCCATCCTGAGCGCCGAAGGCCAGAAGGTGCTCAACCAGGTGTTCACACAGCCGACCGAGCCGCTCGCGAGCGTCATGGGAACGGTCTGCAGCGAAAATCACATCGAGCGCCGGGACGGCTATGGCCGCTATGTCGCACGCCACGTCCGGGAGCCGCGCCGAGGCAGGCGCCTGGTCCTGACCCGCCTGAGCGCAGACTTCCGGCGCAACGTCCGGACGGTGAGCCGAACGCTTCCCGACGGCGAGCCCCGTTTCCTGATCCCCGGTGAAAGCCTGTCCCAACCGCCCGCGACCTGGGAGCAGGCGGCGCGTCAGAGGGCCGAGTGGGCGTCGGTGCTGGGGACGCTCAACGAGAGGCTGGTCGCCGATGCAGACCGCACGGGCGAGTATGAGACCTATGTGGTCGCCGGCATGTGGACCCGACTCGATTGCCTGCTGGCGCGCACGGACCACAAGTTCCTGCGCGATTTCGAGGCGGCCGGCGCCGAGGCGGGCGACGAGCGGACCGCCGCCGCCCTCGAACTGCTGGCCAGACGCGGCGCGGACCATCCCTAGGGGTGGCGCGGAGGGCCGCGCGGCGCTAACTGAGCGCCATGCCCGATCACGCGTTCCCGCTCCGCCCCACGCCGACGGTTCCGGTCGAGGGCGACAAGCCGTTCCCCGTTCGCCGTATCCTCTGTGTCGGCCGCAACTACGCCGCTCACCGGCGGGAGATGGGCGGCGACGACCGGGATCCGCCGTTCTTCTTCGCCAAGCCGGCCGACGCCGTCGTGCCGCCGGGACAGGACGTGGCCTATCCGTCGGCCACCGAAGACCTGCACCATGAGATCGAGCTGGTGGTGGCCATCGGGCCGGAGGGAATCTTCGGCTATGCGGTGGGCGTCGACCTGACGCGGCGCGACCTGCAGGCTAGGGCCAAGGACAAGGGCCAGCCCTGGGACGCGGCCAAGGGCTTCGACCAGTCGGCGCCGATCAGCGCCATCCGCAAGCTGGCCCATGTCGGCGACGCGGCCATCGGCCTGTCGGTGAACGGCGAGGTGCGCCAGAAGGCCCGTATCGGCGACATGATCTGGTCGGTGCCCGAGATCGTCGAGGAGGCCGGCAAGCTGTGGACGCTGCAGCCCGGCGACCTGATCTTCACCGGCACGCCGGAGGGGGTGGGACCGCTGCAACGGGGCGACCTCGTCGAGGGTTCGGTCGAGGGGGTCGGGTCGCTCAGCTTCGAGGTGATCTGATGCTGAAGCTCTACAGCGCCTGGCGGGCCTCCGCGCCCTACCGGGTGCGCATCGCCCTGAACCTCAAGGGGTTGCCCTTCGAGATCGCGCCCATCGACCTCGTCGCCGGCGAGCAGGGCGGCGAGGCCTACCGCGCCCACAACCCGCAGTGCCTTGTCCCGACCCTGGACATCGGCGGCGCCGAGCTGACCCAGTCCCTGGCCATCCTAGAATGGCTGGAGGAGACCCATCCGGAGCCGGCGCTGCTGCCGGCCGATCCGCTGGACCGGGCGCGGGTGCGGGCCATGTGCGGCGTGGTCGCCTGCGACATCCATCCGCTGAACAACCTGCGCATCCTGAAGGCCGTCGCCGCCCTGGGCGCCGACCAGCCGGCCCGCGACGCCTGGGTGAAGCGCTGGATCGGCGACGGCTTCACCGCCCTCGAGGCGATGATCGCCCGGCACGGCGGCGCCTTCGCCTTCGGCGACGCGCCGACGATGGCCGACTGCCTGCTGGTGCCACAGGTCTACAACGCCAACCGGTTCGGCGTGGACCTGGCGCCCTATCCGAAGCTGGCCGCGGCGGCGGAGCGGGCCCGGCGCCATCCGGCCTTCGAGGCCGCCCATCCAAACCACCATCCGGACGCCAAGGAGATCCTCTGACGTGCTCGACGATCTGAAGGCCAACAACCGCGCCTGGTCCCGCAAGAAGACCGAGGTCGACCCCGACTTCTTCCGCCGCCTGGAGGGCCAGCAGGCCCCCAAGTACCTCTGGATCGGCTGCGCCGACAGCCGGGTGCCGGCCAACGACATCGTCGGCCTCGACCCCGGCGAGCTGTTCGTCCACCGCAACGTCGCCAACCTGGCCCCGCCGCAGGACGCCAACTACCTCAGCGTCCTCCAGTATTCGGTCGACGTGCTGAAGGTCGAGCACATCATGGTGGTCGGCCACTACGGCTGCGGCGGGGTGGCCGCGGCGGTCGATGGGCAGCGGCGCGGGCTGATCGACCATTGGCTGCACCCGATCCGCGAGGTGCATGAGCATCACCGCCACGAACTGGAGACGCTCGACGGCGAGCGGGCCCGCTGGGACCGGCTGGTCGAGCTCAACGTCATCCGCCAGGTGAAGAACGTCGCTTCGGACATCTTCGTCCAGGACGCCTGGGCCCGCGGCCAGAGCCTCTGCGTCCACGGCTGGGTCTATTCCCTGCGCGACGGCCTGGTGAACGACCTCGGCGTCACGGTCGGCGGTACAGATGAGGTGGGCGAGGTCTTGAAGGCGTTCTGAGCCCTACTCCCCGCCCCGCAGCTTCGCCACCAGCCCCTTCAGATCCACCTTCCCGGTCGACAGCGCGCCCGCGCGGAAGGCCCGGCCGGCGATCCAGACGACCAGGGCCACGGTGGCCAGCATCAGCACCCCGGTCGCCAGCACCTGCCACATCGGCGGGTTCGAGGCGGCGCGGGCGGTCATCATGAAGGGGGTGAAGGGCGGGACCCAGGAGAGGATCTCCAGCGCCGGAGTGTCTGGACGGCGCAAGGCCTGGCTCAGGAAGATCACCGGCACGGTCAGCAGGATCATGATCGGACCCAGCAGGGTCTGGGCCTCGCGCGTGGTCTCGCAGAAGCTGCCGATGGCGGTGAACACCGAGGCGTACATGAGGTAGCCGCAGACCAGGTAGAAGGCGAAGTAGAAGACCAGGCCGCCGCCGAACAGCACCCTGCCGATGTCGGCCGCCTGGGCGGGGGCGAAGAGGTTGAGCAGCACCGCCCCGACCGTCCCCCAGACCCCCAGCACGGTGAAAGTGACCCCCGCCACGCCGAGGATCTTGCCGAACAGGATTTCCGGGACGGTGGCCGAGGAGAGCAGCACCTCCAGGACCTTGGACGACTTCTCCTCGATCACGCCGTTCAGGAGGATGCCGGCCCCGGTGAAGATCACGCTCCACAGCAGCATGGCGGCTCCGAAGCCGATCAGGCCGGGCAGCCGGGTCAGCAGCGAGGCCTTGCCGGCCGTCTTGGGCGAATAGTCGGTGACCTTGGGCTGGAGGGCGCGGGCGTCGGCGAGCAGTTGCGGGCTGATCCCGGCCGCCTCGAGTTTGGCCCGCTCCATGCGTAGGGCGACAGTCTTGCGCACCGTCTCGGTGGCGCCGAGCAGGGGGTTGTCGGTCCAGACGTCGACGGCGATCCCCTCGCCCGAGCCGTGGATGACGAAGGCGCCGGCCAGCTTGCGCTTGCCGGGCAGGCGGTTGTCGCCGGCCAGCCAGGGCTTCAGGGCCGGGCCGATGGCGACCGGCGCTTCAGGCAGCGCGATCGGCGGCGCTACCACCTCGTTGCGCGGGCGGCCGATGTTGTTCTTGACCGTCAGGGCCTCGGTGACCGGCGCCAGATAGGCCTGGCCCGGGGTCTGATCGATCAGCACCAGGGCGGGCGGCGGGGCGGATGCCTCCATCCAGCCGCTGGCCCCCATCACCAGGGCCATGCCGAGCGGCAGGGCCAGCATCGACAGCCAGAAACCGACCGTGCGGACATAGGCGACGTATTCGCGAAGGGCGATCCGAAGGAGGCGCCTCATGCCGCGGCCTCCTCTTCGTCCAGGGACTCGCCGGTGAGGACGATGAAGGCGTCGTGCAGGCTGGGCTCGCGCAGTTCGAAGCGCTGGATGTCGAGGCCCTGGGCGAAGGCCTTCTTCAACGCCTCCTGGCCCGAGGCGCCGGGTTTCAGCGCGCAGCTATGACGCGCATGGCCGGCGTCGAGCGGCTGGCTGGTGACCTGCGCCACGCCCGGCAGGGCGCCGGCCGCAGCCGCGTCGAACGCCCCCTCCAGCACCAGGGCGCGCGGCGCGCGGGCCTTGGCCTCGTTGACCGTGCCGTCGAAGGCCTTGCGGCCCCGGGCCAGCAGGACGACGTGTTCGCAGAGCCGCTCGGCGTGCTGCATGACGTGGGTGGAGAACACCACCGTGGCCCCGCGCTCGGCGAGGCCGCGGATCATCGCCTCCAGCGCCTGCTGGTTGACGGGGTCCAGCCCGCTGAACGGCTCGTCCAGGATGACCAGCTCCGGCTCGTGGGCGATGGCGGCGATCAGCTGGACCTTCTGGGCCATGCCCTTGGAGAGCTGGCGGATCTGACGGTTCTGGGCCTCGCCCAGCCCCTGCTGCTCGAGCATGGCCTTGGCCCGCCGCCGCGCCTCCCCGGCCGCCAGGCCCTTCAAGCCGGCCAGGAAGACGATGGCCTCGATCGGCGTCATCCGCCGGTACAGCCCCCGCTCCTCCGGCAGGAACCCGATCCGGTCCCGCACGCTGCGCCCGTCCGGCGCGCCCAGCACATTGAGCCGCCCCGAGGTCGGCTCGGAGAGGCCCAGCACCATCCGCAGGGTCGAGGTCTTCCCCGCCCCGTTGGGCCCGAGGAACCCCAGGATCCGCCCCTGCCGCGCGGCGAAGGACAGGTCGTCGACGGCGGTGAAGGCGCCGTAGCGCTTGGTCACCCGCTCCAGCTCTAACGCAGCGTGCATGCGGTCTCTCGTACAGCGGTGGAGAATGGAGGCGATAGCGTTAAGTTAGTCTGTCGCCGGCCTGCAGGCTCAGGGTGCGCGGACCGGGGGTCGAACAGGGGGCGGAGGGGGCCAAGGATATCGCACGACAGGTGCTGCTGATCGGGGCGTCAGGCTTCATCGGCTCGGCCATCCTGGCCAGGCTGGCGGCGGCCGGCGTGGCGGTGACCGCCGTCGGCTCGGGTCCCGAGGCTCCTTCCTCCCGGCGGCTGGGCGCGGTGATCGCCATCTTCTGGCTGATGATCGCCCCGCCCTCGCTCTCGTGAACGCGGCGATGCGCCGAAGCGCCGAAACGGCGCCCGACATCCGTCACGAGGTTCCCTGAGTCCCGATCCTCCAGGCCCGGCGTTTCCTCCGGAACAGTTCGCCCGGCCCCGGGTTCGCCCCTGGCAAGCCTGTGGAGGACAGTATGCTGGCGATGGACTACCGCGGCCCGATGCGGGTGCGGCTGACGGAAAAGCCGATGCCGAGGGTCGAACACCCGCAGGACGCGATCGTGCGCGTCACCCGGTCCTGCATCTGCGGCTCGGACCTGCACCTCTACCACGGCGAGGTGCCCGACACCCGGGTGGGAACCACCTTCGGCCATGAGTTCTGCGGGGTTGTCGAGGAGGTCGGCTCGGCGGTGGAGAACCTGCAGGTCGGCGACCGGGTGCTGACGCCGTTCAACATCGCCTGCGGCCAGTGCCATTTCTGCCGCCAGGGCCTGTTCGGCAACTGCCACGAGAGCAATCCGATGGCGACCGCGGTGGGCGGCATCTTCGGCTATTCCCACACCGCGGGCGGCTACCACGGCGGCCAAGCCGAGTATGTCCGCGTGCCCTACGCCGATGTCGGGCCGGTGAAGATCCCCGACTGGATGGACGAGGACGACGCCGTCCTGCTGACCGATGTCGTGCCGACCGGCTACCAGGCCGCCGAGATGGGCGGCATCCGCAAGGGCGATACGGTCTGCGTGTTCGGGGCCGGGCCGGTGGGCCTGATGGCGGCCCGCTGCGCCTGGCTGTTCGGGGCGGGGCGGGTGATCGTGATCGACCACCTGGAGCACCGGCTGGAGTTCGCCGCCCGCTTCGCCTACGCCGAGGTCCATAATTTCCGCGAGATGGACGACGTGGTGGTGTTCATGAAGAAGACCACCGACGGCCTGGGCGCCGACGGCTGCATCGACGCGGTCGGGGCCGACGCCTCGGGCAACTTCCTGCACACCCTGCTCGGCCGCAAGATGAAGCTGGAGGCGGGATCGTCCGTGGTCATGCACTGGGCGATCAACGCGGTGAAGAAGGGCGGGGTGGTCTCCGTGGTCGGGGTCTATGGCCCCACCGGCAATATGATCCCGATCGGCAATGTGGTGAACAAGGGCATCACCATCCGGGCCAACCAGGCCTCGGTGAAGCGGCTGCTGCCGCGGCTGATCGAGCATGTCCGCGAAGGGCGGTTGAACCCCAAGGAGATCATCACCCACCGGCTGCCGCTGGAGGCGGTGTCGGAGGCCTATCACATGTTCTCGACCAAGCTCGACGGCTGCATCAAGCCGGTGCTGATCCCGGGGAGGGCCTGAGCCATGGCGCAACGACCAACGACCGCGGGATCCACTGGGGCCCGGACGCGGGCCCAGGCGCCGGGGGAGGGCGCCGCCAAGCCGGAAGGGGAAGCCAGGACCTTCGCCCCGCCGGCCCTCGCCGCCGTCGAAAGCCGGGTGACGCGCAGCCCCGTCGACCCCGCCGCCATTCCCGGCTGGGGCGTCGACGCCGACCAGGACAACGATCCGACCTGGCCGATGCGCGACCGCGCCTTCGACGACGCTCCCGGTCGCCACTGGGTCAGCCCCTCGCCGCAGCCGCAGGACATCGAGGTGCTGATGTCGATCGAGCACAGCCAGCGCCCGGCGGTGTTCGGAACGGCGACGCCCCCGTCCGGGCTCTCGGGCCTGATCCGGCGGGCGGCGTTCAAGAGTTCCGAGAGCCGCTGGACCCATTGGCTGCTGCTGATGGCCGCCGACCGGGTCAACGTGGTCGAGGGGATCGTCGAGGACCTGGCCCGGGGGCGGCCGCCGAACCTGTGGAAGGAATTCGGGTTCGGCGCGGCCTGGAAGCACGACCGGGAAGCCTTCATCCGGCGCTCGGCCGTGACCGCCGCCGTGGCCGGGGCGGCCATTGCAGCGGCCTGCCTCCTGGCCCGCAGGCGGAACTAACCCCTGATCCGCAGGATGGCGTCGACCACGATGTCCCGGTGCTTCAGCCCCAGCATGGTGGCGTGCCCCGCCTCGTCGATGTTGACGTGGAAGCCGGCCTTGCTGGCCCGGGCCGGCGCCGCCTGGAACCGCTTCCACTCCGACAGCTGCCCCTGCCGCTGGGGGCCGGCTGTGACCACCCCCACCGGCAGGTCCGGATCGTAGGGCGCCGCCGCCTTGCCCTGCTCGGAGCTGGCCAGCCAGGCGGAGACCTCGCGGGCGGACCAGCGGTTGTGGCGCCCGGAAGCGAAGGCGCGGCGCTTCTCAGCGGCCGCGGCGGGGGGCAGGCCGATGCGGTCCCCGATGGTCGGGCCCAGCGGGGCGAACAGGCCGAGGGTGGCGCCGAGGCCCGCCAGGTTCGAGACGGCGCCGAAGCGGCCGATCCAGGTCTTGGCGACGGGCAGGTCGGCGGCCTCGGGCGGGGCGGCGTCGAGCAGCACCAGGCCGGCGACCTTCTCGCGGTTGCGGGCGGTGAACAGCCGCAGGTGAAGGCCGGCCATGGAGTGGCCGACGAGGATGTAGGGACCCGGCTCGGCGGCGGCGGCGAGCAGGTTCTCGAGGTCGGAGACGATGGCGGCGCTGTCGCGCGGCGCGGGGCCGGGGTCGGAGCGGCCGAGGCCCGCGCGGTCGTAGGCGCAGCTGCGCACGCCCTTGGCGGCGAGGCCCTCCTGCACGGCGCCGAAGTCGGCCGAGAGGCCGAAGGCGCCGGCCTCGAAGACCACCAGGGGGCCGGGGGCGTCCTGCGGCCCGGCGCAGACCAGGTTGAGGCGTCGGGCGCCGATGTCGACCATCCGGCCGGGAGGATGGGAGGCGGCGATGGCGGTCACGAAGGCACCCAGGGCGATGGCGAAGACGAGCGCGAGGGCCAGGACGGCTGTTCCGCGGCCGGCGCTCCAACTGATCCGGCGAGCGGCGGTCTTGAGCATGGGGTCAATCTAGGTAGGGTCGGGGCGCATCGGAAGCGGGGAGGCTTTGCAATGCTGCGAATGATTCTGGGAATTGTCGCTGGCCTCGTGGTCGGGATGGGGCTGGTGTACGGCCTGCAGATGCTGGGGCATACGATCTGGCCGCTGCCGGAGGGGATCGACACGCGCGATCCGGCGCAGTTGCGGGACCTGGTGGCGCGGATGCCGCCGATCGCCGTGGCCTGGGTGGCCGTCGCCTATGGGATCGCCGCGTTCGGCGGGGCGAGCCTGGCCAACTGGATCGCCCAGGGGCGCATTGCGGCAGGCTGGGTGGTGACGGCAGCGCTGTTCGGGCTGACGGTGTGGACGCTGTTCATGATCCCGCACCCGCTGTGGTTCGTCGGTCTTGCGGTGGCGCTCTATCTGGCGGCCGGGGTCGGGGCGCGGGCGCTGTTCGGCAGGCGGGCTTAGGCCGAGGGCGTCGCCGTGCGGACGGGGCTGTCCTCCTCGTCGGCGGGCGGCTTGGCGGGCGCCGCCTTCGGGGCCGGCTTGTTGACTTCCTTGACCATCAGTTCGGGGCCGCCGGCTTCCTGCATGGCGCGAAGCTTGGCGCGGGCCTCGGCGGCCTTGGCCGGGTCCCGGGCGACGATCTCGATGGGGCCCGAGGGCTGGATCACCGCCCGGACACGGCCATCGGCGGGGGGCAGGACAGTGACGCCGGCGGTCTTGGTCGCGCTCTTCACCGAGGCCGGCCAGTTCGCGACCACGGCCACCCGCGTGCGGCCGACCTTGGCGGCGTCCTTGAGGGGCAGATGGTCGGCGGAGGCGAAGGTGCGGCCGATGAACATGGCCGGGTTGAGCGGCTTGCCGCCCCTGCGAATCTCGAAATGCAGGTGGGAGCCGGTCGAGCGGCCCGAGTTGCCGACGAAGCCGATATGCTGGCCGGCGGCGACCGCCGTGCCGGCCTTGATTCCCTTCGGCCAACCGCCGAGGTGGGCGTAGAAGGACACCAGCCCCCCCTCGTGGGCGACCTCGACATAGCGGCCGTATGAGAAGCTGCGGCCCGTGCGGGTGACCGTGCCGGGCAGGGTGGCGGACACCCTGGCGCCCGAGGGGGCCGCGATGTCGACTCCCTCGTGCAGCCGGCCGCCTTCCTCCCAGGGCATGCGGCGCATGCCGAACGGGGAATTGATGGCGAAACCGGGCACCGGCATGCTGAAGGCCAGCATCTTCAGGGCCGGATCCTGCGAGGCGGGCTGCAGGTGGGCCGCGACGCCGGCGGCGACCTTGGTCTTGGGGGCGGCGGCGATCGCGACCGGACGGTCGGGCCGACCGGTGGCGCTGACGGCGAAGGCGGCGGTCATCGCGAAGGCGCCGCCCAGCACCCCGACGATCACGGGCACGGCGGCGGCATAGGGGCCCTTCTGGACCGGGACGCTCTGCTGCACTTGGTCAACCTCGTAAGGGCCGCGCCATCTTCTCGATCGACGAGGTACGATCGGACGCGGACTTGGACGCTCACAACTCAGGGCGGGCAATTGCCCCGCCAATCTGGCGAGAAGAGGGCGGCCTAATACGTGGTTGATGTCTGGAAAGCAACCTTGAGGAGTCCGGTGCGGCGCGCCGGACTCCTCAGGCGGGTGCGCCTAGTGGACCGAAACCGGGGCCAGTTCGTGGGCCAGGGCGGCGGCGACGGCGGTATCGCGGTCGCTCATGACGGCCAGGCGCTCACCGTCGGCGCGGTGGACCGCATAGAGGGTCTGGTCCGGGTCGAGCTCGACATGGGCCAGGGCGGCGGCGGGGGACGAAGCGATGATCTCGGCGCCGGAGACCGGGCGCACATAGACCAGGTTGGGGCCGCCCAGGGCGGCGAAAGCTTCGTTGGTCAGTCTCACGGGTGTCATTGCGACCACCTCCTTCACTAAAACGAACGCGAACAGGCGCCGATAGTTCAGCCGCCGGTCCGGATTGGGATGCGCTGGACCAGGCGTTCGGCCTGCGGCCGGGCCAGGTCGACGTGCAACAGTCCGTGTTCGAGGGTCGCCCCCTCGACCACCATGCCGTCGGCCAGGACGAAGGCCCGCACGAACCCCCGGGCCGCGATCCCGCGGTGCAGGAAGGCCCGGTCCTGGCCCTCGGCCCCCTCGCCGCGCCGGCCCGCCACCGTCAGCTGCTCGCCCTCCACCGTCACCTCCAGCTGGTCCGGCGAGAAGCCGGCCACGGCCAGGGTGATGCGGAGCCCGCCGTCTTCGCGGGCCTCGACATTGTAGGGGGGATAGCCTTCGGTCGCCGCCCGCTGGGCCCGTTCGATCAGGCCGCGGGTGTGGTCGAAGCCCAGCAGGAAGGGGCTGTCGAGCAGCAGGGTGCGGGTGTTCATCGTCCTATCCTCGAGTCCTGTCACAAGCGACTCCCGCCAGGGACGGCCCGTAAGATCGGCGCCACCCCTTGCGGCTATGGAAATAGGTGGCGATTGTGGACGCGGTTCGCAAGACGGAGGGGACGATGCGCAGGATGGTGATGGCGGCCCTGGCCGTCCTGGCGATGGCGGTCGCCGGCGCCGCATCGGCCCAGCCGATGGCGCCCGAGGTCGAGGCGACCCTCAAGCGCCATCGCGCCGATCCGGTGCGGGCCGCCCGGGACATGGGCGATCTGGCCGAGGACGGCGATCCGGTCGCCCAATGGTACTACGGCATGTACCTGCTGAACGGCGACGGGGTGGACCGCGACGAGGCGGCGGCCTGGACCTGGGTCGAGCGCTCGGCCAGGGGCGGGTTCTCGAACGGCATGATCAGCGCGGCGGTGATGCTTGCGACCGGCCAGGGGGTGGCCGAGGACGACGTCGCCGCCCGCGAATGGTACCGCAAGGCCGCCGAGCAGGGCTCCGCGCACGCGCTGCGAAGCCTGGGGATGATGATGCTGACCGGCGAGGGGGGCGCCGTCGACCCGCTGCGCGGCTATGCCTATGTCGAGATGGCCAGCGAAGGCGGCGACGAGCACGCCGGCCGGCTGCTGCAGCGGATGCCGCCGGCCCTGTCCGAGGACGACCGGCGGTCGGCGGAGGCCATCAAGGTGGAGTGGAAGCGGAAGTTCGGGGACCCGGGCTGAGCCGCCAAATGGAAAGGGCCGCACCCTCGTCGGATGCGGCCCTTATGGTGGAGCTAAGCGGAGTCGAACCGCTGACCTCTTGAATGCCATTCAAGCGCTCTACCAGCTGAGCTATAGCCCCGAGGTCTCGGGTCGCTGGCCGGCGGGCCGGACAGCGAGGGCGGGGTATTAGTCCGTCGGCCTTCGCCGATCAAGCCTTCCCCCACTTTTTTTGAGAGGCGCCGGCGCGGCCCATCGAAGCGGTCCGCGCCGGGCCTGGTCGTCAGACGTCGTCGTCTCCCTCGCCGGGCAGGCCGTCGATCTCGTCCTCGGGGAAGTCGTCGTCCTCGTCCTCGAGGAAGGGCACGTCGTCGGCCTCTTCCTCGGCCAGGTCCTCGTCCTCGGCGAAGTCGACGCCCAGGTCGTCGGCCGGGGCGGCGGGGGCGGCGGCGTCGCCCTCCTCGTCGTCGGTCTCGATCGGCTCTACGGCGGCCTCGTCGTCGATCTCCGGGGTCAGGTCGGGTTCTTCCTCGAAGCCGTCCTCGTCCTCGGCCGCGACCTTCTTCTTGGCCTCGACGGCGTCGTCTTCCTTCTCGTCGTCGGTCTCGTAGTCGGCCGGGGCGGCGCGGGCCCGCACGCGGCGGTTACGGACAGCCTCTTCGGGGTCGAAGGACTCCCCGCACTTGGGGCAGGTCGCCGGGCGGCGGTTGAGGTCGTAGAATTTCGCCGAGCAGGTAGGGCAGAGCTGCTTGACGCCGAGTTCTGGACTGGCCAAGGCGGACGGCCTCTCTATGGCAGGGTGTGAAAAGCGGCGGCTCCCTTGCCACGCGCCGGGGGCGCTGTCAAAAGGCTTTCCCCCAATCTGAAGCCCCGTTTACGGAGCCCGTCGCCCCGGCATGTCGACCGCCGTCCTATCGGCCCGCCCCGGAGCGGCCCTGACCGGCAGGATCCGCGTCCCCGGCGACAAGTCGATTTCCCATCGCGCGATGATCCTCGGCGCCCTGGCGAAGGGGACCACGACCGTCGAGGGCCTGCTCGAGGGCGAGGACGTCCTGGCCACCGCGAGGGCCATGCGGCTGTTCGGCGCGGAGGTGACGCAGACCGGCAAGGGCGCCTGGACCATCGAGGGCCAGGGGCGCTT
>DASPLD010000114.1:0-3418 GCA_035627755.1 Caulobacter sp.
ACCGCCTGCTTGGTCCTGCCGGGGTCGTCGAAGGCGTGGGCGGCGCCGTCGTAGGTGATCATCTCGACGGTCCCGCCGAGTCCCTTGCTGCGCTTGACGAAGCTGTCGCAGAGCTTTGGTGAGACCTCCTCGTCGGCCGAACCCATGAACACCAGGACCGGGGCGTAGGGTTTCCAGCCCTTGGCCTCGAACCGCTTCTTGAGGCCGCAGCCGGGGTAGAAGGACAGGGCGGCGCGGAAGCCGAGCTTGCGCATGTCTCCAGGCTTGTCGTCCGCCATCGCCGCCAGCGTCGCGCTGCCGCCGTTCGACCAGCCCATCAGGCCGATGCGGTCATCGTCGACGCCCTCGAGCCCGCGGAGGTAGCGAAGGGCGCCATAGGCGTCGAGCGGCCGGATCGTGGTCTCGTCGATGCTGTCGGGGCGGTCGGCGTAGGCGCCGGCCGCGAAGCCGCCCGGATAGCCGCGCGGGCCGAAGCCGTCGACGAGCAGGGCGTAATAGCCGCGGCTCGCCCAATACCGCGCCCAGTACCTGTGCCGCATGGTCAGGGTCTCGGCGTTGAAGGTCCCGTCGGCGCGGGACGAATAGGCGCCAGCGCGGCCGTGCATCAGCACCACCGCCGGAGCCTTGGGCGAGGGATTGGCCGGCTTGAACAGGTAGCCGACCAGCTCGGTCTTGGCGTCGTCCATGCTGCGGAAGGTGACGCGCTCGACCGTTGAGGCGACCGCGGCGGGCTCCTGGGCGATGGCGGCCGGACTGAAGGGGCCAAGCGCCAGCAGGGCGGCCAGGGCCGGAACGATGATGCGCATGCTTCCACTCCCATGAGAACTCGCATGAATGGGGACGGCGGAACCCGCGCCGGAGACCTGCGCTGGCCCGAGGGGGTGAGCCGGCCCGCAGCCTCCGGGCCCACAGCCGGGCCCGCCGTCCCCTGCCCGCCCCGTCGGCCCGCCAACGGAACGGGGAATCCCGATCAGCCCGCCGCCTTCCAATCCTCGTAGCGAGCCCTGGTCTCGGCGTTGGGCGGATAGAGGCCGGGCAGCGCCACGCCGCGCTCGACCTCGCTGACCACCCAGGCCTCGAACCGCTCCTGCTCGACCCCGAGCTCGGCGACCTCCTCGACCAGGGCGGCGGGGATGACCACCGCCCCGTCCTCGTCGGCGCTGATCACGTCCCCCGGAAAGACGGCGACCCCGCCGACCGAGACCGGCTCCTGCCAGCCGACGAAAGTCAGGCCCGCGACCGAGGGCGGGGCCGAGACCCCGGCGCACCACACCGCCAGGCCCGTGCCGCGCACCCCGACCGCGTCGCGGATCACCCCGTCGGTGACCAGGGCGGCGACGCCGCGCCGGACCATCCGGGCGCAGAGGATGTCGCCGAACACGCCGGCGTCGGTCACCCCCTGGGCGTCGATCACCGCGATGACGCCGGGTTCCATGGCCTCGACGGCGGCGCGCGTGGAGGTGGGCGAGGCCCAGGACTCCGGCGTCGCCAGGTCCTCGCGGGCTGGCACGAAGCGCATGGTGAAGGCCGGGCCGACCACCCGGCGGGCGCCGGAGGACCAGGGCGAGGCGCCGCGCAGCCAGACGTTCCGCAGGCCCTTCTTCAGCAGGATGGTGGTCAGGGTGGCGGCGGAGACGCCTTCCAGCCGGGCGAGGGTTTCAGGGGAGATGGACATGGGCTCGCTTCTAGAGGCTGGGGATCTGGCCGCCGTCGACCCGGACGATCGAGCCGGTGACGTAGGCGGCGGGGACGGAACAGAGGAAGGCGGCGACGGCGCCGTACTCGGCCGGATCGCCGAACCGGCCGGCCGGGATGGCGGCCAGGCTGGCGGCCTCGACGGCCGCGACGTCCTTGCCCTCGCGCTCGGCCCGCTTCTCGTCGAGGAACCGGGTGCGGTCGGTGGCGATGCGGCCCGGAACGATGACGTTGCAGGTGACGCCGTCCCTGGCGACCTCGCGCGCCAGGGTCTTGGACCAGCCGACCAGGGACAGCCGCAAGGCGTTGGACAGGGCCAGGCCGGGGATCGGGGCGACCACGCCGGACGAGGTCGAGGTCAGGACGCGGCCCCATTGGCGTTGGCGCATGCCCGGCAGCACCCGGTCGGTGATGGCGATCACCGAGGCGACCATGGCCTGGAACTGGGCGATCCACAGCTCGGCGTCCTGGCCGGCCGCCGGGGTCGGGGGCGGGCCGCCGGTATTGTTGATCAGGATGTCGACAGGGCCGAGGTCGCGCTCGATGGCGGTGACATTGGCGTCGATGACCGACCGGTCGGAGAGGTCCCAGGCAATCGGCAGGGCGCGGACCCCGGGCGCCTCGCACTCGGCGGCGAGTTCGGCCAAGCGGTCAGTTCGGCGGGCGGCGAGGGCGACGCTGACCCCCTCGCTCGCCAAGCTCAGCGCCATGGACCGGCCGAGCCCGCTGCTGGCCCCCAGGACGAGGGCGGTCTTTCCGGCGATGCCGAGATCCATGGGCGGGTTCCTAGAGGGAGGCGCGAGAGTCGTGGCGGGCGAGGCGGGCGAGCAGGTAGTCGACCTCGGCCTTGGCCGCGGCGGTCAGCACGGGGGCGGGCTTGCGCATGGCGTCGCTGGCGATGACGCCCCGGCGCTGCAGCACATATTTGCGCACCGCCAGGCCGACCCCCTGCTGGTGCTCGTAGCGCAGCAGGGGCAGGTGGGCGTCGAACAGGTCGTGGGCGGCGGCGCGGTCGCCGGCCTTGGTCAGCCGGACGAGGTCGACCAGCATCTCGGGAAAGGCGTAACCGGTCATCGCCCCGTCGGCGCCGCGCTCCACTTCGAAGTCGAGGAACAGTCCGCCGTTGCCGCAGAGGATGGAGATCGGCCGCATCGAGCCCTCCGCCTGGAAGCGGCGCAGGGCGGTGATCTTCTCCAGCCCCGGCCAGTCCTCATGCTTGAGCATCACGCAGTTCGGATTGTCCTGCACGATGCGCCGGATGACGCCGGGGGCGATCTGCACGGTCAGGGCCAGGGGATAGTCCTGCAGCACCCAGGGGGTGTCCGGGCCGATGGCTTCGGCCGCCTGGGCGAAATAGGTCGCCACCTGGTCGTCGGTGCGCAGGGCCGGCTGGCCGCCGACCATCACCCCGACGGCGCCCGCGTCCATCGCGGCCTTGGCGAGCGACTGCATCGCGACGAGGCCGGGCGACGACACCCCGACGATGATCGGCAGCCTGGTGCGCCTGATCACCCGCCGGGCGAAGGCCAGGGCCTCGCCGGAGTCCAGCTTGGGGGCCTCGCCAAGGATGCCGAGGATGGTCAGGCCGTCCACCCCCGTCTCCTCGTACCAGTCGACCATCCGGTCGACGGAAGGCTCGTCGATCGCGCCCTCCGGGGTGAAGGGGGTCACGGCGATGGCGTAGACGCCGGCGGCGGTATGGGTCAGGCGGGTCATGGTTTCA
>DASPLD010000115.1:0-16987 GCA_035627755.1 Caulobacter sp.
ACGATCGCCTACTGGCCGCTGCGCAACGACCACGCCGACTATCCGGTCAAGTCCCCCACGGACTTCAGTGACCGCGACAGGGAAGAGGCCCAGGCCGAGAAGGTCCGCCTCTGGTCGCTGGGCGAGAAGGCTTTCCAGCGGCTGGTCAACCACGGCTACCAGCTCAGCGACGCGGCGACCCGGTCCTACCTCGGCATCGCCGACCCGCCCCCGTCCAAGCTGCCGTTCTGAGGCTCCGAACGTGACCTACAGCGCCCCCGCCGCCCGCAGGCTCCGCGTCTACGCCTTCGACCCTCAGGCCGCGCTGAACCTGGGTTCAGCCAAGTTCGGCCACGCCACCATCTCGCTGGCCTGGAACGATCCTGGCGACGGGGAACTCAGGCCCGGGCCGGTCAACGACTACCTCGAGGTCATCGACGTCGATCCGGCCAGCCAGCAGTTCTACGAACCCGTCGACCTCGACGCCAAGGAAGTGCTCGCCCAGGACGGCCTGACCCCCTCGGAGGGCGACCCCCGCTTCCACCAGCAGATGGTGTTCGCGGTGGCGATGAAGACCATCAAGCTGTTCGAACGGGCTCTGGGCCGAAAGGTGATCTGGGCCCCGCGCTGGGATCCGGAGACCAACACCTACCTGCCGACCCGCAAATTGCGGGTCTATCCCCATGCCTTGCGCGAGGCGAACGCCTACTACAGCCGCAACAAGAAGGCGCTGCTGTTCGGCTATTTCAACGCCCCCAATCGTTCAGCCGGCGCCGACTGGATCTTCACCGCCCTGTCGCACGACATCATCGTGCACGAGACCACCCACGCCATCCTGGACGGCCTGCACCGCCGGTATGCAGAGGCGACCAGCGAGGACAGCCTGGCCTTCCACGAGGCCTTCGCCGACATCGCCGCCCTGTTCTCACACTTCCAGCTCTACGAGGCGGTCTACGAATACGTCGACCGCCAGCGCGGCGCCCTGGACCAGACCAGCCTGTTGACCGGCCTGGCCGCACAGTTCTCTTCCGGCACCACCGGCCACCCGAGCCTGCGGGAGTTCATCGACGCCAAGCCCGACCAGGACCTGCTGCAGCGGACCCGGGAGCCTCACGCGCGCGGGGCCATCCTGGTCGCGGCGGTGTTCGACGCCTTCCTCAGCATCTACAAGGCCCGCACCGCCGACCTGATGCGGCTCAGCGGCGCCGCCGCTCGTCCCGACCAGCCGATGCATCCGGATCTGGCCGCGCGGCTGACCGTCGAGGCCACCAAATGCGCCGACCATGTGCTGCGCATGTGCATCCGGGCCCTTGACTACCTGCCGCCGGTGGACGTGCGGTTCGGCGAGTTCCTCCGGGCGGTGATCACCGCCGACACCGACCTGATCCCGGACGACCGGCTCAACTACCGGCTGGCCTTCGTCGAGGCCTTCCGCCGGCGCGGCATCTTCGCCGAGCAGTGCCTGTCGATGTCGCCCGACAGCCTGCTGTGGGAGCAGCCGAACATCGAGACGGCCGGCAATCTGCTGGACACCCGAGACATCCTGCAGGTCGGGCTGAACCTGATGCCGGAATACAATCGCGAGAAGATCGCCCGGACCGCAGAGTCCAACCGCAAGAAGATCTGGTACTGGCTGGTGCAGCCGGAAATGCGGGTAAAGGCGGGCGTCGACCTCAGCGACGACGACCTCAAGGCCTTGCTGGCCCGGGCGCGGCAGGTCGTTTCGGAGGACTGGCCCGAAACCGGCGGCTCGGAGTCCTGGGACACCTTCCTCAGCCGGGACGGCCTCAAGCTCGCCGCCCTCGGCTTCACGGGGCCTGACCTCACGGCGCTGTGCGCCGCGATGAGCCGACCCATCAGCCACATCGACCGTTGGGAGCTCTTCTTCCACGCCGTGGCGAGGCAGAAGAATGTGGAGCCCGCGCGTATGGTGGACGAGGCCTGGGAAGACGCGCTGGGCATTCGATTCTCACGTCGGCAGGACGCCCCCCTCAACACCATCCAGGGCCGCAACGAGGGTCTGAACGTCGAGGTCCACAGCGTGCGCACCACGCGCCGCGCCGGGCCGGACGGCCAGGACATCCGCCAGCTCGTCATCGAGGTCACCCAGAAGCGGCGGGGCTATTTCCACACGGGAGACCAGAGCGACCAGGACGCCGGCATCGGGTCGCCCACCGCCGAGGACTTCACCTTCCGCGGCGGGGCGACGATGATCATCGACCTGCGAGAGGGGGAGTTGCGCTACATCATCCGCAAGCGCATCGACGATGACAGCCGGCTGGCCGAGCAACGAGCCTTCCTCTCGGCGCCGAGCGACCTGGGGTTCACCTACGACCAGGCGCGCACTGGCGAGCCGTTCGCCCTGCTGCACCGGCATTGAGGAGGCGGCGATGTTCTCGAAGTCGGGTACGGCCGGAACCATCACCATCCGCATGTACCGCGGCCTGCTGGGCGACTGCTTCCTTCTCACCCACCGGGTCGGCAAGCGGTCCTTCAAGGCCCTGATCGACTGCGGCGTGCTGCAATGCATCGGCGCCACCAAGCCGGCCACCGAGGCCGCCCTGAACCACATGCAGACCGTGGCGGCCGATCTGAAGGCGCACACCGGCGGCAAACTCGACCTGATGATCGCCACCCACGCCCACTACGACCACCTGTCCGGCTTCATCGTGGCCTTCGACATCCTCAGCCAACTTGAGATCAAGGCTCTATGGCTGGCCTGGACGGAGAATCTCGACGATCCCTGGTCCAACGCCCTGCGCCAGAAAGGCGTCAGCGCCCGCACGGCGATCAAGACGCTGCTGGACGAGGCGGAGGCGGCCAAGGGCGGAGGGCGGGCCGACCATCCGCTGGCCCTGGCGGCCGACGATCCCCGGATGACAGCGCTTGCCGACCTGATGCAGTTCTACGGCGAGATCGAACCGGTGCGGGCCCCGGGCGTGCTGGCCGCCGCCGCTGCGGGTCCGGTCGACCTGACGAAGACGCCGCGCAGCTGCGAGGGCGTGATCGAATGGCTCAAGGCCAAGACGGGCGCCGCCAATGTCCGGTATCTGGAGCCGGGGGAAATGGTCGAATTCGGGGTGGACCGGTCGATCAAGGCCCATGTCCTCGGACCACCGCGCGACATCGACCGGCTGAAGCAGATGGACCCGAAGGCCGGGGCCGCCAAGGAGGTCTATCTGGTCGATCCGACCGACAGCAAGCTCATAGAGACGGTGCTGAAGTTCCAGGCCGCCGACCCGGCCAGGCCGGTGCTGACCGACCTGCCCTTCTCGCGCCGGTTCGCGACCACGCCGGACCAGCGCCGGACGTTCGAGACCTATGACCTCTATAACGGCCTGACCGAGGATCCGAGGGCCACTCCGGAAGAACGCATGGTCCTCAAGGCCGAGGCCGACTCCCGCCGGATCGACACCGAATGGCTGGGCTCCGCCGAGGCCCTGGCGCTGAAGGTCGACGGGGACGTCAACAACACCTCCCTGGCCCTCGCCTTCGAACTGCCGGACGGCGAGGTGCTGCTGTTCCCGGCCGACGCCCAGGTCGGCAACTGGCTGTCCTGGCGAGACCAGACCTACCCCAAGCCCAAGGACAAGGACGGACCCGAGGGCGTGACTGTCGATGACCTTCTGAGCCGTGTGATCTTCTACAAGGTCGGCCACCATGCCAGCCACAACGCGACCTTGCGGGAGCACGGCCTGGAGAAGATGAAGAGCCCCCACCTGGCCGCGATGATCCCGGTGGTCAGGGCCGTGGCCGCCGAGCAGAAGTCGAAGACCAATCCCAAGGGCTGGTCGATGCCTTACCCCGGCCTGTTCGAACGCCTGAACGAGCTTGCGAACAAGCGGGTGCTCACGGGGGACGGGGTGCGGGCGGAAGAGAAGGCCGCCTTCGCCGACTCGGTGTTCGGCTTGAGGTATCCCAAACGGCGCGGCGATGCGCTGTGGGTCGAACTGACCTATCCGCGCGATCCTACGGCGCGAACTGCTCCTCGGAATACCCCTGGAAATAGAGCAAGGCCGTAAGGTCGGCGTGGTCGACGCGGGCGTGGGCCTGGGCCGCGACCACCGGCTTGGCCCGATAGGCCACGCCCAGGCCGGCGGCCTCGATCATCGCCAGGTCGTTGGCCCCGTCGCCGACCGCCAGGGTCTCCCACGGCTGCAGGCCGAGCGCCGCCGCCTCGCCCTGCAGCGCCGCCAGCTTGGCCTCGCGGCCCAGGATGGGCTCGCCGACCAGGCCGGTAAGGCCCAGGGCGTCTTCCATCAGGGTGTTGGCCCGGTCCTCGTGGAAGCCCGCGGCGGCGGCCACTCGCGAGGTGAAGAAGGTGAAGCCGCCGGAGACCAGCAGGCAGCGGGCGCCGTTGGCCGCCATGGTGCGGACCAGGGTGCGGGCGCCGGGATTGAGCCGGACGCGCTCGTCGTAGCAGCGTTGCAGCGCCGTCAGATCCAAGCCCTTGAGCATGGCCACCCGCTCGCGCAGGGCCCCCTCGAAGGCCAGTTCGCCGCGCATGGCCCGCTCGGTGATCTCCGAGACCTGGGCCTTCACCCCGGCGAAATCGGCCAGTTCGTCGAGGCATTCGCAGCCGATGATGGTCGAGTCCATGTCGGCGACCAGCAGCCGCTTGGCGCGCTGGGCCGCCGCCTGGACACAGATGTCGACAGGCAGATCCTCCAGCAGGATGGCCAGCTGTTCGCGGGTCTGGGCCAGGTCGCCATCGGACTCAAGATCGACCGCGCCGGCGCCGAGTCGTCGGGGCTCGCCGGCCTCGGTCTCCTGGCGCACGCGCGGGATGGCTGCCGAGACGGCTTGCGGATCGGGGCTGACCAGGGTGATGGATAGGCGCATGGAACCCCGCATCTGGCTGATCGCCGGACCCACCGCAAGCGGCAAGTCCGCCCTGGCCCTGCGCCTGGCCCGGGAAACCGGCGCTGAGATCGTCAACGCCGACGCCCTGCAGCTCTACGCCGACCTGAGGGCGCTCAGCGCCCGGCCGACCCCCGAGGAGGAGCTCCAGGCGCCGCACCACCTGTTCGGCGTCGCGGACGGCGCCGACGGCTGGAGCGTCGGCCGCTGGCTGCGGGCGGCGGGCAGGCTGATCGATGAGATCAATGGCCGGGGTCGGCCGGCCGTCCTGGTCGGCGGGACGGGGCTCTACTTCAAGGCCCTGACCGAGGGGCTGGCCGAGGTGCCGCCGATTCCCGGGGCGGTGCGCGATGCCGAGGAGGCGCGGTTCGAAGCCGAGGGCGAGGCGGCGGCCCGGGCCCGGCTTCGCGAGGCCGACCCGGCCGCGGAGGCCCGCATCGCGTCGGGCGACCGGCTGCGGCTGACGCGGGCGCTGGAAGTGGCGGTCGCGACCGGCAGGCCGCTCAGCGACTGGCACGCGGAGACCCGCGGCCTGCTGGCCCCGGACGCTTGGCGCGGCATCGCCCTCGAACCCCCTCGGGACGCGCTCTACGCCCGCTGCGACGCGCGGCTCGCCGCCATGCTGGAGGCCGGCGCCCTGGAGGAGGTGGCGGCGCTTGCCGCGCGCGGCCTCGATCCGCGCCTGCCGGTGATGAAGGCGGTTGGGGTGCGGGAATTCGCCGCCTATCTCGCCGGAGAGGTCCCGCTCGAAAGGGCTCTGGACGACGCCCGGCGCGAAACCCGCCGGTACGCCAAGCGCCAGCTCACCTGGCTGCGGAACCAGATGCCGGACTGGCCTCGGGCGCGGAGCCTTGCGCCCGAGCAACAGTGGGCGGAATTGGAACAAACTTGCGCCAGCCGGTGACTTGACGGCCTCCTGCGCGCGTGGCATGAACTAAATCGTGGATTTGGAGCAAACTTCGTGCGCATCGTGAGCATCGTACTTACCTAGCGGCCGAGCGTGGCGTGTCCCCAGCACGCCGCTCAAGGCCGCATGCGCCAAGGCCCCCCGCGGGCCTTTTTTGTTGCCCCGATGACTGAGACCTCCCGATGACCGACCAGCAGACCGCCACCCCCAGAGCTTCCTCGCAATCCGCGATCCAGCTGGACACCCTGACCGGGGCCGAGATGGTCGTGCGCGCGCTCCTCGACCAGGGAGTCGAGGTGCTGTTCGGCTATCCGGGCGGGGCGGTGCTGCCGATCTACGACGCCCTGTTCCAGGACAACGAGGCGCACGGCGACCGCCTGCGCCACATCCTGGTCCGCCATGAGCAGGGCGCGGCCCACGCCGCCGAGGGCTATGCCCGCTCGACCGGCAAGCCGGGCGTGGTCCTGGTCACCAGCGGCCCGGGCGCCACGAACGCCATCACCGGCATCGTCGATGCGCTGATGGACAGCATTCCTATGGTGGTGCTGACCGGCCAGGTGCCGACCCACCTGATCGGCACCGACGCCTTCCAGGAGGCCGACACGGTCGGCATCACCCGCGCCTGCACCAAGCACAACTACCTGGTGAAGGATGTCCGCGACCTGCCGCGCATCCTGCACGAGGCCTTCCACATCGCCACCAGCGGCCGGCCGGGCCCGGTGCTGATCGACATCCCCAAGGACGTCCAGTTCGCCCGTGGCGCCTACCAGGGGCCTGGCGAGGTCACCTTCGGCCACGGCTACGCCCCCAGGACCAAGGGCGATCCGGCCCGCATCGCCGAGGCCGCCCGGCTGATCGCCGGCGCCCAGCGGCCGATCTTCTATACCGGCGGCGGGGTGATCAACGCCGGCCCGGCCGCCGCGGCCGCCCTGCGCGAGCTGGCGGCCCTGACCGGCGCCCCGGTGACCTCGACCCTGATGGGCCTTGGCGCCTTCCCGGCCGCCGATCCGGCCTGGCTGGGGATGCTGGGCATGCACGGAACCTTCGAAGCCAACAACGCCATGCACGATTGCGACGTGATGATCTGCGTCGGCGCTCGGTTCGATGACCGGGTGACCGGGCGGCTCGACGCCTTCTCGCCCGGCTCGAAGAAGATCCACATCGATATCGACGCAAGTTCGATCAACAAGAACGTACGCGTCGACATCGGCATCGTCGGCGACGCAGGCTCGGTGCTGACCGACCTGATCGCCGCCTGGCGCGCCGGCGGCTACCGGCCCAACCGCGAGGCGCTGGGCGAATGGTGGCGACAGATCGACGGTTGGCGGGCCCGCCAGTGCCTGCGCTATGCGCCGAGCGCGACCACCATCAAGCCGCAGTACGCCATCGAGCGACTGTACGCCCTGACCCGCGACCGCGACGCCTACATCACCACCGAGGTCGGCCAGCACCAGATGTGGGCGGCCCAGTTCTACCGGTTCCAGGAGCCCAACCGCTGGATGACCTCCGGGGGCCTCGGCACCATGGGCTACGGCCTGCCCGCCGCCGTCGGCGCCCAGCTGGCGCACCCGGACAGCCTGGTCATCGACATCGCCGGCGAGGCCAGCATCCAGATGTGTATCCAGGAGCTGTCGACGGCGGTGCAGTACGACCTGCCGGTCAAGGTCTTCATCCTCAACAACGAATGGATGGGCATGGTCCGCCAGTGGCAGGAGCTGCTGCACGGCCAGCGCTACAGCCACAGCTATTCCTCCAGCCTGCCTGACTTCGTGAAGCTGGCGGAAGCCTACGGCGCCAAGGGCATCCGCTGCGCCGACCCGGCCGAGCTGGACGCCAGGATCCAGGAGATGATCGACCATCCCGGCCCGGTGATCTTCGACTGCCGCGTCGAGAAGGCCGAGAACTGCCTGCCGATGATCCCGTCCGGCAAGGCGCACAATGAGATGATCCTGCCCGAGGAGCTGGATGACCTGGGATCGGTGATCGACGAAGCGGGGCGCAGGCTCGTCTGATGACCCTCCCGGCCCAACCCGCTTCCGCCTACGACCTCGCCCATGAGACCGAGGCCGAGCAGCTCGCCACCTTCGCCCTGCTCGTCGACAACGAGGCGGGCGTCCTGCACCGGGTGGTCGGGCTGTTCGCCGCGCGGGGCTACAACATCGAGAGCCTCACCGTCGCCGAGACCGACCGCAAGGCCCACACCAGCCGGATCACAATCGTCACCCGCGGCGCCCACCATGTGCTCGAGCAGATCGAGGCACAGCTGGAAAAGGTGGTCAGCGTCCGGCGGGTGCATGACGTCACCCGCGACCCCAACGGCGTCGAGCGGGAACTGGCCCTGGTCAAGGTCAAGGGCAGCGGGGCGGACCGGGTCGAGGCCCTGCGGGTGTCGGAGATCTTCCGCGCGAAGGTGATCGACACCACTTCCGAGAGCTTCGTCTTCGAGATCACCGGCGCGCCCGGAAAGATCGACAGTTTCGTCGAACTGATGCGCCCGCTGGGCCTCGTCGAGCTGTCCCGCACCGGGGTGCTGTCCATCGAGCGCGGACCCAACGCCATGTAGGGAGCCGCCTGCCGGCGGGGACGTTGTCCTTCCGACCCCAACCGGAGGCACCCCGTGAGCGAGCTCGACCTCAAGGACATCGCCAAGAAATTCAAGCACATCGACATCGCCATCCTGACGACCAAAGCGCCCGACGGCTCTCTGGACGCCCGGCCGATGAGCAACAACGGCGAGGTCGACTACGATGGGGATTCCTACTTCTTCACCTGCGACGAGAAGCGGGTCATCGCCCAGATCGAGCGGGATCCGAACGTCAACCTCGGCTACACCGGCAAGCATGGCTTCTGGGCCTCGGTCGATGGAACCGCCGAACTGATCCGCGAGAAAGCCAGCTTCGCCGACCACTGGAGCAAGGATCTCGATGCCTGGTTCGAGGACGGCGTCGACACCCCCGGCCTGACCATGATCAAGGTCCGCGCCGACAAGGTCCGCTACTGGGACAAGATGGATGAGGGCGAGCTGACCCTGTAGGCGTCGGGCCGCGCGCCGTCACCGGCGCGCGGCCCGGGCGCTCAGGTTCCGACCCGCATCAGGTTGAAGCGGAACAGCAGCCCGGCCAGCGCCGCCCCGATGGCCGGGGCCACGAAGAACAGCCACAGCTGGGCCAGGGCCTCACCGCCGACCAGCACCGCCGGACCGAAGCTGCGGGCCGGGTTGACGGACACGCCGGTGACCTGGATGCCGACGATGTGGATCACCGCCAGGGTGATGCCGATGCCGAGGCCCGCGAACCCGGGCGCCGAGCCGGCCCCGGTCGAACCCAGGATCACGATGACGAACAGGGCCGTCATCACGACCTCGAAGATCAGCGCCGCCTGCATCGAATACTCGCCCAGGTAGCCTGGCCCCCAGCCGTTGCGGCCCAGGCCGCTCTCGGCGCCGTTCTTGGCCAGGACCATTAGGATGGCGGCCCCGGCCAGGGCCCCCAGGAACTGGGCCGCCCAGTAGAGCAGCATCTCCTTCACGCTCATCCGGCCGGCTACATAGGCCGCCAGGCTGACGGCCGGGTTGACGTGGCAGCCCGAGCAGGGGCCGATCCCATAGGCCATTGCGATGATGGCGAATCCGAAAGCCAGGGCGATGCCCAGCTGGCCGACGTGTTCGCCGCCCAGGACCGCCGCACCGCAACCGAAGAGCACCAAGGCCAGCGTGCCGATGAATTCGGCTATGAACTTGTTCATGACGTTCTCCCGATCCCTTGTTGTCGCCCCGACTTGGGAGAGGCGCGACGTGACACTGCGACTGTTCGCCCGCCTAGGGAACCCACCAAGAGACCGACGTTATCGCGAAGCGCCTATCCGTCTCCGGCGCGGGCGTGTCCTCCCCCAAACGAGACCTTGTCGCTCTGGGTTATTCCCTTCGAAGGGTTCAATCCCTATATTGGACCTGTTCGGGCTTGCCCGGACTATGGAGATAAACGCGCACGTAATAAGCGGACTGGACCCGGGTGCGATTCCCGGCGGCTCCACCAAATCCTCCCGAGTTATCGCAAGGGAAGTGCGGGGCCGATCAGCATCGACAGACGTGTAAAGGTGTTGCTTTCTCTCGGCATGACCCACCGTTTCGGGTCTTTAAACTAACTGCGAACGATAACTTCGCTGAAGAGTTTGCTGTCGCCGCGTAATGCGGTGCCGGCGAATTCGCCTTAAAGCCCTGCGGGTTTAGCACCTTCAGGCGGGGCCCGGGGGGCGCCTGGCAACAGAAGCCCCCCACCTTCCCTCTCTCAGCCCCGCGATCGTCTGACGCACGGGCGGGTCCATGTGAGTTTTCGGCACAGGCTGCAGCTCATTCCTCGTTTGCGGCTTTGGCCCTGAACGCCGAGTCTCACAGCGGGAGGACCCGCCATGACGCTTAAGCCGGTCGACTACGACGCCCATCAGCACACGGTCTACGCCAGGGCCCGCGCCGTCGCGCCCGACATGCTCCACCTCTGGATGGACGTCTTCGCCAGCGTCCTGCCAACGACGCGCCCGCTCGCCATCCTGGACCTGGGCTCCGGGACCGGCCGGTTCACGCCGGCCTTGGCGGCGCGGTTCGGCGGCCCTGTGACCGGGGTCGAGCCTTCCGCCTCGATGCGGCGGGCCGCGCCCGCGGCGGAAGGCGTGCGCTATCTCGACGGAGACGCCGCCGCCATTCCGCTGGAGGCGGCATCGGTGGACGCGGTGCTGATGTTCCTGTCCTTCCACCACTTTCCCGACAAGCCCGCCGCCGTGCGGGAGATCCGGCGGGTGCTGAGTCCGGGAGGCCGGGTCCTGCTGCGCGGGGTGTTCTCCGACCGGGCCCCCGGAGAATGGTGGAATCCCTTCTTTCCACGCCTGGAGGCGATCGGCCGCCGGATGTTCCCGACCCTGGAAGCGGCGACGGCGGTGTTCGCCGAGGTCGGCCTGCGTCCATTGGAATTGATCGAGGTGGAGGAGCGCTACTCGGCCACGCCCGAGGAGGCTCTGGAGCGCCTGAAGCTTCGCGGCATCTCTACCTTCGATCACCTGACCCCCCGCGAGCTGGAGGACGGGTTCGCGGCGTTGGACCGGGCCTGGGAAGGCGGGGAGCTGCAGATTCCGCTGACCGGCCGCAGCGACCTTCTGGTCCTGGGCTGACTGGGTCCGGCCGCGCTTGCCGTACACAGGCTGGTGACCGGCCGGACCGTTGACCTTAGCCGCGATACAGGCCAGTTCCGGACGCTCTGAAAGACGGGCGTACAAGCCCGCGTCGATGGAATTCGCAGGCCGGTCGGAGAGGCGCGCAAGATCTCCGTCGGCCCGCGCTTGGGAGCGTCTATGCCCGGTCGTCACCACATCCTGCGCCGCCGCCGCGCCAAGGTCGTCGCCACCCTCGGTCCGGCTTCGGCCTCGGCGGAGATGATCGAGACCCTGCACAAGGGCGGGGCGGACGTGTTCCGGCTGAACTTCAGCCACGGCGACCATGCCGACCATGCCCGGAACCTGGCCTGGATCCGGGCCCTGGAGAAGAAGACCGGCCATCCGATCGGGGTGCTCGCCGACGTCCAGGGTCCGAAGCTGCGGATCGGGCGGTTCAGCGGCGGCCATGTCATGCTGCAGAAGGGCCAGAGCTTTCGGCTCGATCTCTCCCCGACCCCCGGCGACGTGCGGCGGGTGCAGCTACCCCACCAGGAGATCATCGACGCCGCCGCCCCGGGGATGAACCTGCTGATCGACGACGGCAAGCTGAGGCTCCGCGTGGACCACGTCCGCGAGGATCACCTCGAAACCACGGTGCTGGTCGCCGGCCGCCTCAGCGACCGCAAGGGCGTCAACGTCCCCGACGTCATGCTGCCGATCCCGGCGCTGACGAAGAAGGACCGCGAGGACCTAGCCTTCGCCCTGGAGGCCGGCGTCGACTTCGTCGGCCTGTCCTTCGTCCAGCGGCCCGAGGACGTCATCGAGGCCCGCGAGCTGGTGGCCGGCCGCGCCTGGATCCTGACCAAGCTGGAAAAGCCCCAGGCGCTGGTCAACCTCGACGAGATCATCGCCCTCTCCGACGCGGTGATGGTCGCCCGCGGCGACCTCGGGGTCGAGCTGCCGCCCGAGGAGGTGCCGCTGGCCCAGCGGCGGATCGTCCGCAAGGCCCGGGAGCTCGGCAAGCCGGTGATCGTCGCCACCCAGATGATGGAAAGCATGATCAGCTCCCCAACCCCGACCCGCGCCGAGGCCTCGGACGTGGCCGGCGCCCTGTTCGAGGGCGCCGACGCGGTGATGCTGTCGGCCGAGACGGCGGCGGGCCAGTATCCGCTCGAGGCCGTCGACATGATGGACCGCATCCTGACCCGCACCGAGCGGGACGAGGAGTGGCGGCGGGTGATCGACGACCGCCCGCTGGCGGCGGAGACCAGCTCGGCCGGCGCCATCGCCGCGGCCGCGCGGCAGGTGGCCGACAGCGCCGGCGCCAAGGTGATCTGCGCCTTCACCCACGGCGGCTCGACCGCCCTGCGCATCGCCCGCCAGCGGCCGACGGCGCCGATCCTCGGCCTGACGCCGATCATGGAGACGGCCCGGCGCCTGGCGCTGGTCTGGGGCGTCCATCCGGTCTGCATCCCGCCGCACGACACCATGACCGCGGCGGTGTCCAGCGCGGTCGACACCGCCCGCCGCGAGGGCTTCGCGACCTGGGGCGACGAGATCGTGGTCACCGCCGGGGTGCCGTTCAATACCCCGGGATCGACCAACGCCCTGAGGGTGGCCACCGTCTCCCGCGAGCTTCCCAGCCCCGCCGGCGACGAGAAATGACGTTTCCCGCCTCGCGCCCTGAATGAGCGTCTTTGCGGCCGCCGCGTGAGCGGCTAGGTTGCAGGTCCTAGACCCAGGAACCGTGTGCAGCTTATGGCCCAGGACAAGCCCCCGCAGGACTTGATGCACTATGAGGCCATGGCCCAGGACGCCCTGCGGGGCGTGGTCAAGGCCGCCCTCAAGCGCGCGGCGGCCCCGGGCGGCCTGCCCGGCGAGCACCACTTCTACATCACCTTCAAGACCCAGGCGCCGGGCGTCTCCGGCCCACCGGAGGTGCTGTCCAAGTACCCCGACGAAATGACCATCATCCTGCAGCACCAGTACTGGGACCTGGCGCCGGGGGAGACCTTCTTCACCGTCACCCTGAAGTTCGGCGGCCAGCCGAAGCGGCTGTCGATCCCCTATGCCGCGGTTGTCCGGTTCTTCGATCCCTACGTGCAGTTCGGCCTGCAGTTTGAGGCTCCGGAGGTCTACGTCCTGCCCGACGAGGAGGAGGCCGAGGAGACCGCCCCGGCCGCCGAGAGCGAGGAGGCGAAGGTCGTCTCGCTGGACCAGTTCCGCAAGAAATGAGCGAGATCGCCGCCGAAACCGTCGAACAGCTCAGCGACGAGGCGATCCTCCAGCGATTCCACAGCAGCCGGTCGCTGCCCAGCGGCTCCAGGACGCTCGGCTTCCGCGTCCAGGCGGTCAGCCAGGCCGACAAGCGGGTCGAGGTCAGCTTCGACGCCCGGGCCGATCTGCTCAGCAACCCGATGGGCCAGGTGCAGGGCGGCTACGTCTGCGCCATGCTTGACGAGTGCATGTCGGTGGCCGGCCTGGTCGCCTCGGGCATGACCTGCGTGATGCCGACCCTGGAGATGAAGACCAGCTTCCTGCGTCCGGCCATGCCCGGAACCCTGCGGGGGGTTGGGAGGGTGGTCCGCTGGGGCAAGACCATCGCCTTCCTCGAGGGCGAATTGTACGATGACCAGGACCGTCTGCTGGCCAAGGCGACCGCCACCGCCATGCCGACGCCGTTCAAGAACTTCAAGCGATAAGGGGGCGGGCGATGAAACGGACGATCGCAACTCTGGCCGGGGTCATCGCCCTGGCGATGGCCGGCGCGGCCCCGGCGGCCCCCAAGGGCTTCTCGGACTGGGCGGCCGTCGTCGTGTCCGGCGACTACCTGGGCGGCCGCGGCGGCCAGACCGAGACCTTCGACAACGCCCGGCGCGATATCGCCAAGACCCTGGTCGACCGCATGGGCTTCAAGCCTGGCAACGTGAAACAGTACTCGGTGCGGCCCGACCGCTACCAGGACACCAAGCCGGGCCGCAGCACCCTGTTCAACATCCAGAACGGCCTGCTGGGCCTGGCCGGCAAGGCCAAGGGGGGCTGCCTGTTCTACTTCACCTCGCACGGGGCCAAGCACGGCGCCTTCCTCAACGCCGAGAAGGAGCAGGACCAGCAGATCATCTTCCCGACGGTGATGGCTGAACTGGTCAACAGCGCCTGCCCCGACCGGCCGACCATCGTGGTGATCTCGACCTGCTTCTCCGGCGTCAACGTCCCGCACCTGCAGAAGGCCGACCGGCTGGTGATGACCGCCGCCCGCCGCGACCGCAGCTCGTTCGGCTGCGGCGAGAACAGCGTCTATCCCTATTTCGACCAGTGCTTCCTGGAAGAGGCCAGGACCGCGCCCGACTTCGTCGTCCTGGCCAACGCCGTCAGCGCCTGCGTCTCCCGGATGGAGCAGGAGACGGGAATGGCGCCGCCGTCCGAGCCGCAGATCTGGATCGGCGACGGCATCAAGCCGCTGCTTCCGCTTTACGCCTTCCCCAAGGGCGGCTAGGCCGTCCTGCGAGAACCCGCGGCGTCCATGCGGGTGAGGGAGAATTTGGGTTTGAGGCTGAAATCGCTCCTCCGGGGCGGCCTGGCGGCCGTCCTCTCGTTCGTCGTCGGGGCCGGTCCAATGGCCAGCTTCTCGCAGGAAGCGGCCCCCGCCCTGCCCTCCGCCCCAATCCCCTACACGCCGCAGCCCAAGGCTGATCCGAAGGCTCCGCCTGCCCGCGCCCGCGCCGTCCGACGGCCTGCCGCCGTCCCCGCCGCCCCGCCACCCGCCGCCACCCTCGTCGCGCCGGTGGCGCCGCTCGATCCGGCCCAGCTGGAAGCCTATGTCGACGGCCTGGTGGTCGAGGCGATGGCCGGGCGCAAGATCGCCGGGGTGACCGTCTCGGTGGTCCAGAACGGCCAGGTGGTCCTCAAGAAGGGCTATGGCCACGACCGCCTGCAGCCGGCCCGCCGCGTCGACCCCGACCGCAGCCTGTTCCGGCTGGCTTCAATCTCCAAGACCTTCACCTGGATCGCGGTGATGCGGCAGGTGGAGGCCGGCCGCATGCGCCTTACCGACCCCATCAACCTCTACCTGCCCGAGAGCGTGCGGGTGCACGACCAGGGCTTCGCCCGCGAAGTGCGGATGATCGACCTGATGAACCACCGGCCGGGCTTCGAGGACCGCGCCTTCGGCCAGCTGTTCGAGAAGAACGCCGACCGCGTCCGACCGCAGCTGACCTGGTTGAAGCAGGAACGGCCCCGCCGGGTGTGGGAGCCGGGGACCATACCGGCCTACTCCAACTACGGAACCAACCTGGCCGGCGCCGCGGTCTCGCGCCTGTCCGGCAAGCCGTTCGAGCAGATGATCGAGCAGGAGATCACCGGCCCGCTCGGCATGGCCCGCACCACCTTCCGCGACCCCTACCCACCGCGCCCGGACCTGCCCGCGCCCATGCCCGCCCACCTCGCGGCCGATCTTGCCGAGGGCTACTTCTGGACCGGCGCCCGGTTCGCCAAGCGGCCCTATGAGTTCACCAGCCACGGCGCGCCGGCCGGCGGCGCCTCCTCGACCGCGGCCGACATGGCCCGCTATATGATCATGCTGCTGAACGGCGGCGCCCTGGACGGGGCGACCATCTTCGGCCCGCAGACCTCGGCCGGCTTCCGCACGGTGCAGGATCGGGTGCTGCCCGGCGCCGGCGGCTTCGCCCATGGCTTCATGACCTTCAGCCTGCCCGGCGGCCGCACGGGCTTCGGCCACAACGGGGCCACCCTCACCTTCCGCTCCAACATGACCATCGTGCCGGACCTCGGCCTCGGGGTCTTCGTCGCGGTGAACACCGAAGGCGGCGCGGCGCTGACCGGCAGCCTGGCCAGCCGCATCGTGCAGCGCTTCTACGTCGGCGGGGACGGCCGGCGCGCCATCGTCCCCTCGCAATGGCTGAAGGACAACCAGGGCGCCTTCAGCGGCCAATACCTGTCCTCGCGCCGCGCCTTCCACGGCATGGAGAAGTTCATCGGCCTGTTCAATGGCCGCACCACCGTCTCCGTCGACGGCGGCCAGCTGGTGATCCGCAGCTTTGGAGACGTCTCGGTCTGGACGCCGCTCGACCGCGAGGGGCGCTTCCAGTCGACCAGTGACAGCCGGGTGATCGCCTTCCGGATGGAGAATGGCCGGGCGGTCGGCTGGTACGACAGCGGCGGGGCGACCTATTCCAAGCGCGTCGGCCTGTTCGGCGGGACCGGCTGGCTGATCTGGCTGGCGGTGCTGACCGGCCTGGCGTCCCTGGTAACCCTCGGCGGGGCGCTGGTGCGGCTGCGGCTGAACCTCCGCCAGACCACGGTGCAGGCTCGCGCCAGCCTGATACAGACCATCCAGGCCGTGCTCTGGCTGATCATGCTCTCCGCCTTCGGGCTGTGGTTCCGCAAGACCGGGGATGTCGCGGCGATCTTCTTCGACTGGCCGGGAGCGCTGCTGATCACCGCTTCGGCGTGCGGCTTCGTCGCGGCGGTCCTCAGCCTGGTGGTGGTGGGGCTCACTCCCTTCGTCTGGCAAGGCGGCCGCCGGGTCGACAGCTTCACCCAGGGTCGCAAGCTGCGGTTCACCTTCACCGCCTTGGTCTTCCTGCTGTTCTCGATCCTGCTGGCCTTCTGGGGAGCGATCTTCCCCTGGGCGAGCTAGGTTGAACTCAAGTTGAGGGCAGCGGCAAACCGCCGCTATCCTTAACAATTCACAAACTTTTCGCCGACGCCCCCTTGTCGGCACGGCCCTGGCAAAGCAACCCTTCTCAGCAGTGGGTTAGGGGTCGTGTCGTGTCAAAAGAGGACGCTTTCGCCTACGGGATCGCGGGGGCGATCACCTGGTTGGCGGTCACCGCTTTCTACGGCGCCTTCGGGGGCGGCCTGCTGGAAAGCAGCTTCTGGTTCTATGTGCTCAATGCCGCGATGGCGACCGGCGCCATGCTCGCCGCCTTCTGTTTCACAGCCCGGCTACGGCGGACCTCGCGTCGGCGGCGGTTCTTTCCGGCCCTGGCCTTCTTCCTGCCCGGCCTGATCGGCGGCGTCCTGGCGTTGTTCAATCCAGATTTGCTGTTCCCGCAGCTGGACCCCGCGAGCCACGGC
>DASPLD010000116.1:0-9661 GCA_035627755.1 Caulobacter sp.
GCTGGCGGTTGTTCTCGGCCTGGCGGTGCATCATCGAGATGATCCGCAGCATCAGCCCAGCCCAGTTGCTCGGCGCCTCGTCCTCCTCGAAGTCGTTGCCGGCGTTGCTGACCAGCAGGGTGCCGAAGCGCTTGACGATCGGTTCCAGCCCCAGGTTGTCGTAGATGCCGCCGTCGCACAGCAGCGCCTCCTTGGCGAACCGGCCGGTGCTGCGGTCCGCGCCCGGGGTCCTGGTCACCGTGTGGCCCTTGAGGTCGAGCTTCAGCGGGCAGAAGAAGGGCGGGAAGGCCGAGGAGGCCGCGACGATCCGGGCCAGGGGGAACCTGGGCTCCAGGATCTGGCCGACCCGGTAGTCGGCTGCGTAGGGCTGCGAGAAGCGCCACAGCGAGTTGAGCTCGTAGTTGGTGGCCAGCAGCACGAACCGTGGGCCCTCGCCGGCCTTGGGCAGGTCCTGAAGTGTCGCGGCCTTGAACAGCTTGCTGGCGTAGGCCTCGGCCACGCCGTCGGCGGCGGAGCGGAAGGGCAGCAGCAGTCCCAGCAGCCCCTGCGGTATGTCGATGTTCTCGTTGGTCAGGAAGTCGTGCAGCGGCGCGACGATCCTGTCGGCGAAATTGGTCGCCACCCCGTCCTGGAAATCGAGCTCCTTCCATTTGAGCCCCAGGTAGCCGGCGGTGATCGAGCCGCCGGAAACGCTGGAGATGCGCTCGATCTTCGGCAGCCAGCCCAGCTCATTGAGCCGGATCAAACCGCCCAGGTGATAGGCCGCAGCCTTGTAGCCGCCCCCGGACAAGGCCAGGCCGACGCCGTCCTTGTCGTACTTGGGCGAGTTGAACAGCCCCTCGACGCCGCGGTCTTCCGGATTGTTCTCGAACTGGGCGGACTCTTGGGGCACCTGAATACCTCCCTGATCGCGACGGACGAAACCGTCGCCGATCCCAGGGAGGATTGCAATCAGGAGGTGAGTCCGCCGTGACGCAAGTCACGGCGGCTCGGAACTATTGCGCGCCCGGGCCCCGCCCGAAGTACTTGAAGAACTCGCTGTCGGGGGACAGCACCAGGGTGGCGTCGCCCTGGCCCATGCTGGTCTCGTAGGCCCGCATGGAGCGGTAGAAGGCCGCGAACTGCGGGTCCTTGCCGAAGCTCTCTGCGAACAGCTTGGCGCGTTCGGCGTCGCCTTCGCCTCGGATGCGCTCGGCGTCGCCGGTGGCGGTGGCGATGATCTCGCGCTTCTGCTGGGCGCCCTCGGCGCGGATGCGGGTGGCGTCCTGCTTCCGGGCCGCCTCCATGCGGCTGTAGACCGCCGCCTGGTTGGCCTGCGGCAGGTCGGCCCGGCGGATTCGCACGTCGATCACCTCGATGCCCAGTCGCGAAACCCGGGCCTGGCGCGAGAGGTTGTCCCGGATCGCCCGCATCATGGCCGGCCGCTGATCGGAGATGATGGCGTCGGAGGAGGCCCGGCCGAGTTCCTCCCGCAGGGCGGCGTTCAGACGAAGGAGCAGGCTTTGGCCGGCCACGTCCTGGGCCCCGAGCGACTTGTAGAAGCGCAGGGGATCGCGGATCCGGTAGCGCAGGTAGGCATCGACGACCAAGCGTTCCTGGTCGCTGGCGATGACTTCCCGTTCGAGGGCTTCCAGCGACTGGTTGCGCTTGTCGAACAGGACATAGCTTTCCACGAAGGGAAACTTGGCCTGCAGGCCCGGCTTATCTTCACCGGGGGCATTCACCACCCGCACCACCTCGCCGAGGCGAATGATCAGGGCCTGGGATCGTTGGTCGACGATATAGAAGGTCTGGCTGACCACCAGCAGGACGGCGCCGACGGCGACCGCCAGCAGCATGAGACGGCTCTGGTTCATTGGCTGGCTCCCGGGGCCTGCGCCTGGGCGCCGACCTTCGGCCTGAACACGTCCGGCGACAGCACGATCGGCGCGGTGACGCCCTTGCCGTCGATGATCACCTTGTTCGACTTGGCCAAAACCCGTTCCATGGTCTCGATGTAGAGCCGGTCCCGCGTCACCGCGGGCGCCAGACGGTACTGCTCGTAGAGCTGGCTGAAGCGTTGCGCCTCGCCCCGCGCCTCATTGACGACCTGGGCCTTGTACCCGAGCGCTTCCTGCCGGATGCGGGCGGCGTCGCCCTGGGCCTCGTTGATTGCCGTCTGCTTGTTCTGGCCGGCGGTTGCGACGTCCTGGAAGGCGGCGACGACCGGCCCGGGGGGCTGGGCGTCCTCGATCTGCACGCTGTCGATGATGATGCCGGCGTCGTAGGAGTCGAGCACCCGTTGCATCAGGGCAGCGGCGTTTACCTGGACGTTGGCCTTGCCGGTGGACAGGATCGGGTTCAGCTGACTTTGGCCGACAACCTCGCGCATGGCGCTCTCAGCGACGGCCTTGAGGGTCGCGTCGGCTTCCCGGACATTGAACAGGTACTTGCCGGGATCCGACACTCGCCAGTTCACCGTGAACTTCAGGTCGACGATGTTCTCATCGCCGGTCAGCATCAGGCTTTCCTGCAGCAGGGGCGCGTTGGTGGTGCCGCCGATCGGCGTCTTTTGCAGGGTCATCGGCACCCTGGTCACACCCTGGATCAGGGGGAATCGGTAGCCGATCCCCGGGCCGTAGGTCGCCGTCCAGGCGCCGAAGGTGGTGACCACTGCTCGCTCTCGCTCACCGACAATGACCACGCCGGATAGCAGGAGCAGCACCACGCCGACGCCGCCCGCGATCGGGAGCAGCCGGGCCATGTTCGGGCCGCCGGCCGGAGAGCCGCCGCCGGGGCCGCCCTGCAGCAGGCCGCGCAGCCGCGCCGTCCAGCGCTCGAGCACTTCATTGAGATCGACCCCTTCGCCCTGAG
Organism: Caulobacter sp.; assembly: GCA_035627755.1. Classification (GTDB taxonomy): domain Bacteria; phylum Pseudomonadota; class Alphaproteobacteria; order Caulobacterales; family Caulobacteraceae; genus Caulobacter. The sequence continues at coordinate 2,854 of DASPLD010000116.1, forward strand.
GGCCGGGGCGGCGGGGCGGCGGGTTGCGTTGCGGACGTCGGGGCTCTTCGCGCCCGGATTCCGGCTTGTCGTCTTCCGGCGGCGGCGAACCCCAGGGTCCGGGGTTGGCGTTGTCGTTCCAGGGCATGGACTAGGCGTCGATCCGTCAACTTAAGGGCGGGCCGGTTGCGAACCGGGCTGTTCAAGCGGATATGAGGCGGCCAAGTCCTCAAAGCAAGCTGAACCGAATGACAGCCGCCCCCGCCCTCGACCGTGAATCGGTCCTCGCCGCCCTCGACCGGGTGGTCGATCCGCGCACGGGCCAGGGAATCTCCACCGCCGGTCTGGTGCAGGGCCTGGTGCTGCGCGACGGGACGGCGGGCTTCATGCTGGAGGTGCCGGCCGCCGCCGCCCCGTCCTACGCCGGCGTGCGGGAGGCGGCCGAGAAGGTGCTGAGCGGCCTGCCCGGCGTGAGCCGGGCGCAGGTGGTGCTGACCGCCGAGGCGCCCGCAGGGGTCACCCGCGCCCGCAAAACGGCCCGTCTCAGCCCCGACCCGGCGGCCGAGCCCAAGGCCAGCGAGGCCGCCCGACCCGACCACGTCCGCCGGGTGATCGCCGTGGCCAGCGGCAAGGGCGGGGTCGGCAAGTCCACCATCTCGGTCAACCTGGCCTGCGCCCTGGCGCGCCTGGGATTGAAGGTCGGGCTGCTGGACGCCGACGTCTACGGCCCCTCGGCGCCCAAGATGATGGGACTGGACCAGGAGCCGGCCTTCATCGACGGCAAGCTCGAGCCGCTGGTCGCCCACGGGGTCAAGCTGATGTCGATCGGCTTCATGGTGGCCGAGGGCAGCCCGATGATCTGGCGCGGCCCCATGGCCTCCAGCGCCGTTCGCCAGATGGTCCAGGACGTCCGCTGGGGCACGGCCGAGGAACCGCTGGACCTGCTGCTCGTCGACCTGCCGCCTGGCACCGGCGACATCCACCTGACCCTGGTCCAGAAGCTCGGCATCGACGGGGTGGTGCTGGTCTCGACGCCCCAGGAGATCGCCCTGATCGACGCCCGCCGGGCGGCCGCCATGTTCGCCAAGACCGCGACGCCGATCCTGGGCGTCATCGAGAACATGGCCTGGTTCGAAGGCCCGGACGGCGTCCGCCTGCCGATCTTCGGCCAGGGCGGCGCAGCGGCCGAGGCGAAGGCGCTGGGCGTGCCCCTGCTCGCAGAGGTGCCGCTGGAGATCCCCTTGCGCGAGGCCGGCGACTCCGGCCTGCCCCTTACCGCCGCCGGGTCCCGGAGCCCCGCCGCCCTGGCCTTCGAACAGGCCGCCCGCGCCCTGGTCTGATCCCTCGATTTTCATGGTATGCTGCCCGGCGCCGGCGCGTTCCTGAGAGTCGGCGCTTCGGGGGTTTTGCCATGCGCTTCAGGTCCATCCTGGCGCCCGCCGCCCTAGGTCCCTCAGCAAAGCGCGGAGGGTAGGCCACCGTCTATTGTCCACAGTCCACCTCGGAGGCGGCCGCGTGCAGTCCTGGGTCGCCCCGCAAGAAAAAACGGGAGACGCTCAGTGCATAGGACAGCCATTTCCATCGCCATCTGCCTCGGCCTGGCGGCCGCGGCCGGATCCGCCCAGGCCTGCAGCCTCGACACGGCCAAGAACAAGCCCACGGTTCGCAAGGACGGCGCCCCCTACGCCGGCGCCCAGGGCAAGCCTTGGTACGCGCAGGGCCGGCCGATCACCCTCGACGGGACCAGCTACAAGCGCCAGGGCGGCCCGCGTGTGTTTGGCGACTTCGACCTGAGCTTCCTTGAAAAGCTCGGCGAGTTCGAGGGGGTGATGGTGTTCAAGGACACCGACCAGGAAGGCACGGTCTTCGTCCCGGTCGACGCCAAGGCCTGCACCTTCCATGCCTACCAGAAGGTCTGAGGCAGGCGGGCTGGCGGGCTCCATCGCGCGTGAGCCGTCGTTCAGCGATCCGGAATAGAAAAAGGGCCGGGCATTGCCGCCCGGCCCGAGACCTCTGCGCCGGGCCCGGCTTCAGCCGCCGCTCATCTTGCGGAAGAACTTCTGGCCCTGCTCGCCGCCGGCGAAGTAGGGCTTCTGGCCGGTCTCGTCGGTGATCTTCGACCAGTTGTCGCGGACCTCTTCCACCGACAGCCCGCCCTCGCCGAGGTAGACGCCCTCGGTCTCGTAGATGCGCGACAGGGCGAAGGCGCCGGCGCCGGCCGTCAGGATGGCGCCGGTCGGCGCCTCGTCGGACGCCAGGAAGACCACGCCGGGGGTGACGTATTCCGGCTTCAGCTTCTCCAGCACCTCGGGCGGCATCAGGTTCTCGGTCATCCGGGTGGCGGCGACCGGGCTGATGGCGTTGATGTGGATGTTGTTCTTCTGCCCCTCCAGCTTGATGGTGTTCATGAAGCCGAGGATGCCGAGCTTGGCCGCCCCATAGTTGGACTGGCCGAAGTTGCCGTACAGGCCGGAGGAGGAGGTGGTGACCACGATCCGCCCGTAGTTCTGCTCCTTCATGATCTCCCAGACGGCCTTGGTCGGCTTGACCGTGCCCATCAGGTGGACGTTGAGGACGAACTCGAAGTCCTCGATGCTCATCTTGGAGAAGGACTTGTCGCGCAGCACCCCGGCGTTGGCGATCAGGACGTCGATGCGGCCCCAGGCGTCCATCGCCTGCTTGACCATCAGGGCCACGCCCGCGTCGTCGGTGACGCTGGAGCCGTTGGCGATCGCTTCACCGCCCAGCGCCTTGATCTCTTCCACCACCTTGGTGGCAGCTTCGGAGCTGCCGCCCGAGCCGTCCATCGAGCCGCCCAGGTCGTTGACCACGACCTTGGCCCCGCGGCGCGCCAGTTCCAGCGCGTGCTGGCGACCCAAGCCGCCGCCCGCGCCCGTGACGATCGCGACTTTGCCGTCGAAGCGGATGTCGGCCATGAATTCATTCCCTTGCGCTGGGCTGTTTCAGACACGCCCGTTTGAAGATCGGGCGGGTTTGTGCGGCGCAATAGGGAGAGCGTCAAGCGTGACGCAAAGGGAAGCTGCGGGCGGATCGGCCCGGCGCATCGCCGCACCGATCCAGGGCCACAAGCTTACTTCGGTCAGGCGACCTCGATCTCGCCGTTCAGCGACTTGGCGAGGTCGAGCAGCCGGCGGCGCGGACGTTCGCCCAGCTGGTAGTAGGCGCGGATCAGGTCGAGGGTCTCCTTGCGGGCGAACATCTCCCCGCCGCCGTCCCCGTCGTTGGCCGCCACCTGCGGGCGGTCGGCCTCGGAGAGGCCATCGTAGAAATACCCCACGGGGACTTCCAGGGCTTCGCTCAGCTGCCACAGCCGGGCGGCGGAAATGCGGTTGGCGCCGCACTCGTACTTCTGGATCTGCTGGAAGCGCACGCCCACCGAGCCGGCCAGCTGCTGCTGGGTCAGGCCGAGAAGGCGACGGCGGCGGCGCAGGCGCCGGCCGAGGTGAACGTCGATGTCATTGCCCATGGGCTTCATGCCCCCTGTTGGTTAAAGCCTGTGGCCGTCCCAAAACGAAACGGTCAGGCTTCGACGCCGCATGTCGCGTGCCAAGCGAGGTTCCATGCGACATTGCGCGCCCCGGGCGTGTGACTTAGGTAGCCGACATGCGTGACAGACGTGTCTCATGGGGACAGGACCTGGCCTGGCGGGCCGAGGCGGTCTTCTATGACGTCTTCACCTTCCTGATGCGGCTCATGCCGACCGATTTCGCCTCGGACCTCGGCGGCGCCCTGTTCCGGCTGCTGGGTCCCCTGACCAAGACCCACAGGCTGGCCTGGCAGAACCTGATCCTCGCCTTTCCGGAACAGGATGAGGCCTGGCGCCAGGAGATCCTCCGCCAGCAGTGGGACAGCAACGGCCGCACGGTGTTCGAATTCCCGCAGATGGACCGCATCCGGCCGTCCACCGGCCGGGTGGAGCTGGTCAACGCCGAGCGGATGCGGGCGATCCGCGAGGGCGGCAAGCCGGTGGTGTTCGTCTCGGGACATCTGTCCAACTGGGAGGTGATGCCGGCCGCCATCGTCGACAGCGGCGTGGTCTGCCAGATGACCTACCGGGCGGCCAACAACCCCTACGTCGACAGGCGGATCCGCGAGAGCCGGGCCCGCTATGGGGTGCAGCTGTTCGCGCCCAAGGGCGGCGACGGCGCCCGCGAGCTGCTCGAGGGGATGAAGAAAGGCGAGTCCGTGGCCCTGATGAACGACCAGAAGTTCAACCGCGGCGGGGTCGCCGTCCCCTTCTTCGGCCGGGAGGTGATGGCTGCGCCGGGGCCCAGCCGACTGGCGCTGCGGTTCGGCACGGTGCTGCAGCCGATGAGCGTCCAGCGGCTGAAGGGCGCCCGATTCCGGGCGATCGTGCACGATCCCATCGAGGTGCCCGACACCGGCGACAAGACCGCCGACATCGCGGCCGGCGTGGCGGCCGTCACCCGCTTCGTCGAGGAACGGGTGCGCGAGCGGCCTGGCGAATGGTTCTGGGTCCACCGTCGCTGGCCGAAGGAGGCCTACGAGGAACTGGCGGCGAAGGGTCTGGGCTAGATCACCAGCGACCGCCTGGGCGCCTCGGGGACGTCATCGATGCCGCGCCGAACGGGCCCGAAATAGTCCTCGGTGCGGACGAACGGCCGGGGCCGCATGATCACCGCCTCGATCCGCGCCATGATCGCCCGGGCCGTCACCGGCTTGGCGATCATCTCGGTGACCCCGGAATCGCGGGCCTCGAACACCCGGCTGCGGTCGGCGAAGCCGGTCATCATGATGATCGGTAGGAAGGGGTTGTTGCTGTCGGGCGAATTGCGCACCAGGCGGGTGAACTGGGCGCCGTCGAGCGGTTCCATCTGGAAGTCGATGATCGCCAGGTCGGCGGGCCAGCTGCGCAGGGCCTGCAGGCCGTCGGCCCCGTCCTGCGCCTCGCGAAGCTGGGTGACGCCCACGCCCTTGAGGACGGCGCCCACGATGGCGCGCATGTGTGGGTTGTCGTCCACCAGCAGAACGCGGAGCGCCTCCAACCCTACCGACATGCGTGGCGACCCCCCGGGAGCTGATGACTGCGGCGGGTCGTCGCTCCACACGTAAAACGTGTAGTGCGGCCCTTGGTCGCTGACTTAAGGGCCGACCTCTTACCGGAGTGTTTAGGCCGGGCGTCACAAGGGCGAACCCGGCGAAAGCAACCGGTGTCAGGGCGGCGCCGAGACTCCGACCATCAGCATCGGGTCCAGGTGGCGGCCCCGCCAGGTCATCCGCCAGCAGAGGTGGGGCCCGGTCGCCCGGCCGGTGGCGCCGACCTCGCCCAGCGTCTGGCCCCGCTCGACCCGCTGGCCGGCCGACACCAGGATCCGGGATTGGTGCAGGTAGATGCTGACCAGCCCCTGACCGTGGTCGATCATGGTCAGGCCGCCCTCGAAATGCATGCCGCTGGCAGCCATGCTCACCACCCCGCCGGCCGGGGCGAGGATGGCGGTGCCCTTCGGGGCGGCCAGGTCGGTCCCGTAGTGGGGTCGCTTGGGCTCGCCGTTGAGGATCCGCTGGCCGCCGAACCGCCCGGTCCGCCGCCAGCTGCCGGCGGGCAGCGGCATGGCGAAGCCGTCGCGGAAGTCGTCGCTGTCGATGCGGCTGGCCAGGGCGGCGGTCTTCAGGGCGTTCTGCTGGCGGATCTTCGCCAGCAAGGCAGGATCGTCGGGGCTGACCTGGCTTTGCGGCAGGCCGTCGATGCGCTGGACATCGAACTCGCCCGGCAGGATGTTGAGCAGATGGCTGGCGGCGCCGTCGGCGTTGGACACCCGCAGCGTCTGGGCGGCCGGGGCGTCGCGGTCGAAACCGAGGACGAACAGGCCGCCGGCCGAGGCCCGCCCGATCGCCTCGTCGTCCAGCCAGATGTCGGCCCGGGGCGCGGTCCGCCCGAAGGCGAAGCCGCCCTGGCGATAGACGCCGCTCAGCCGCAGCGACGGCGGCGCGGCCAGCGTCCGTCCGGCGAGACCGGCGGCGGCAACGCCCAGCAGGACCGACCGCCGGTTCAGGAGTTGAGATCCTTCCAGCGCTTCAGCGCCTCGGCCGGGCCGGCGTAGGCTTCCTGCAGCTCGGGGTTCCAGTAGCGGAGGGCGTCGAGCGGAATCTTCACCCCGCTGACGGCGCAGACCACGTGCTTGCCGGGCTTGAGGATGGCGAACTCCCCGTCGCCATAGTGGAGCTGGGCGAGGTCACGGCCCATGTCGCGGTCGAAGGCGTTCATGGCCCCAATGTAGCGAAGGGGAGGGCGCGGGCCAACCTCGCGCCTGCCCCGTCAGAAGAGATCGCCCTGCTGGGCCGGCGGTGAGGCCGGCCTCTTGGCCGCGGGTTTCGGCGCCGGGCGCCCACCGTCTCCGTCGATCACCGCCCGGCGGGTCGCATCGTCAAACATCAGGCCAACCGTTTCCCCCGCCTGCAGGCCGGCGCCCTGGCGGACCAGGGAGCCGTCCGGGCGGGTCACCAGGGCGAAGCCCATCCGCAGTGGTCGCTTGGGATCGAAGGACTGGCGCAGCTTCTCCAGGCTGTCCAGGCTGCGGCCACGGCGGTCCAGCCCGGCGGCCATGGCATTGGCCAGCCGCCGCTCGGCGTCGAGCGAGTTCAGGCGCTGGCGGCGGTCGTCGACAGCCTTGCGCAGGCAGTTCGCCATCCGGCGGCCGGCGTCGGCCAACCGTTGCCGGTAGGGCGCGGTGTCGACCGAGCGGGCGAAGGCGGAATCCAGCCGCAGCCCCAATTCCTCGATGCGGGCCCGCGCCGACTCGGAGCGGCCGCGCAGCAGGGTCGGGCGAAGGGGCGAGGCGACCTGGGC
>DASPLD010000117.1:0-8717 GCA_035627755.1 Caulobacter sp.
GGTAGGTGGTCTTTGCACCCGGACGCATGGGGGTCCCCGGCTCGGTCTGGGCGGCAAGGCTCATACGGCAGAGCCTAGGCGAGACTGTGGCGCGATTTCAACAGCTATGTTGCGTAAACAGCGCTGTAACCCTGATGAGCCTCAGCGCTTGGGCCGCATACCCTCGATGCCGAGGTCGTTGATCTTCTTGCGCAGGGTGTTGCGGTTGAGACCCAGGATTTCGGCGGCCCGGACCTGGTTTCCGCGGGTGGCGCCCAAGGTCAGGCGGATGAGCGGGGCCTCGACCTCCTCGAGCACGCGGTCATAGAGGCCAGGCGGCGGAATGCCGTCGGCCTGGACCGCGAAATAGGACTGCAGGTGACGCTCGACCAGGGTGGAGAGGGTGACCGGCCCCTCCCCGGCGCCCTTCTGCGGCGAGTGGTCGGCGAGCTCGCGCTCGACGATGCGGGCGGTGATCAGGTCCTCGGCGTAGAGGGCGCAGATGCGGCGGATCAGGTTCTCCAGCTCGCGGACATTGCCGGGCCAGGGGTGTGATTTCAGACGGTCGAGGGCGCCCTGGTCGATGGTCTTGGCGGGAAGGCCTTCTCGATTGGCGCGCAACAGGAAGGCGCGGGCGAGATCCGGGATGTCCTCGGTGCGCTCGCGCAGCGGCGGCAGGCGCACGGGGGCGACGTTCAGGCGGAAGAACAGGTCTTCCCGGAACAAGCCCTGACGGATCAGCTCCCGCAGGTCGCGGTTGGTGGCGGCGATGACGCGGACGTTCGGCCGGCGGCCGGTCTTGGGATTGAGGGCCGTCTCGGCGCCATCGATGACCCGCAGGAGGCGCGACTGGGCGTCGAGCGGCATATCACCGATCTCATCGAGGAACAGGGTCCCTCCATCCGCCTCGGCCAATTTCCCGAACGCGCCTTCGCCCACGCCGAACAGTTCAGTCTCGACCTTCTCGCGCGGCGTGGCGGCCAGGTTGATGACCACGAACTTGCCGTCGCGGCGGCGGCCGAGTTCGTGCAGGGCGCGGGCGACCAACTCCTTGCCGGTTCCGCTTTCCCCGGTGATCAGCACGGTCAGGTCGGCGCCGACCAGCCGGGCGATCGTGCGGTAGACGTCCTGCATGGGGGCCGAGCGGCCGATCAGCGGCAGGCGCTCGTCCTTCATCGCCCGGGCCTGGGCCTTGCTGGCCTCGGAGTCGGCCGGACGCGACAGGGCGCGGCGGGCGGCGGCGGTCACCTCGTCGAGGTCGAAGGGCTTGGAGATGTACTCGAAGGCCCCGCCCTCGGAGGCGTTGACCGCCGTCAGCAAGGTGTTCTGGGCGCTCATCACGATGACCGGCAGCTTGGGCCGGTCCTTCCGGATCTGCGGCAGGACGTTGAAGATGTTCTCGTCGGGCATCACCACATCGGTGACGACCAGGTCCCCCTCCCCGTCCTGGACCCATTTCATCAGGGTGGTGACGTTGCCGGTGGCCCGCACCTGATAGCCGAGCCGCGTGAAGGCCTGGCTCAGCACCAGGCGCACCGAGCTGTCATCGTCGGCGATCAGGATTTTCTTGTTGGCGGGGTTCATTGCGGCTCCGAGGCGACAGGCAACAGGACGCGGAACACCGTGCGGCCGGGCTCCGACTCGAAATCGATCAGCCCGCCGTGGGCGCCCACCAGCTTGGCCACCAGGGGCAGGCCGAGGCCCGCGCCGTTGGCCTTGGAGGTGATGAAGGGCTGGAACAGGTGGTCGCGGATCGTGTCGGGGATGCCGAGACCGTTGTCCTGGACCCGCACCTCGATGGGGGCGGCCTTCTGGATCCGGCCGTCGGCGGCGCGCACCTTCACACCCGGCCGCCAGGCCGTGGAGATCAGCAGCTCGCCCCGCCCGTCGCGGCGGCCATGGGCGGCCTCGGCGGCGTTCTTCACCAAGTTGAGGAAGATCTGGATCAGGCGGTCTTCGTCGCCGCTGACCGGCGGCAGGGAGGGGTCGTAGTTCTCCTTCAAGGTCAGGCCGTCGGCGACGCCGTTGGCCGCCAGGGCCCGGACCCGGTCGAGCACCTCATGGATGTTGACGGCGGCGCGTTGCGGGAGGGCCTCGTCGCTGAACGCCTCCATGCGGTCGACGAGACGGCGGATGCGCTCGGTCTCGTCGACGATCAGCTGGGCCAGCGGCGCGTCCTCGGCGGCCGCGCCGGTCTTCAGCAGCTGGGCGGCGCCGCGGATCCCGGCCAGGGGGTTCTTGATCTCGTGCGCCAGCATCTGGCCGAGACCCACCACCGAGCGCAGGCCGGACGGATCGGCGGCCCGCTCGAAGTTCATTGCGCCGCCGCGCAGATGCAGGGTCAGCAGCACCGATCCGTCACCGAGCGGGGTGGCCGCGCCGTCGGCCAGGAAGGGCGGCTGGCCGAAGAGGCCGATCTGGACCCCGTGCTCGCGCACCCGCGCGCCCTCGGCCAGGGCCCGGTCGAGCAGGCGGACCAGCGGGGAGTCTTCTGGCAGCACGGCGCGGAAGTGGCCCCGGGCCAGCAGGGCCAAGCCCTGGCCGAACAGGCCCTCGGCCGCCTCGTTGACGGCCCCGAGCGCGCCGTCGGCGCCGACCACCAGGGCCGGGTCGGGGCTGAGCTCGAAGGCGGCGGCCTGGAGGGTTTCGACCTCCCGGGCATTCGGGCGGGGCTTGACCGGGGCGCTCATGCGGCCAGCCGATGGGGCTGCGTCCACAGCCGCGTCAGGGCCGCTTCGACCTCGGCGGGGGTCTCCAGGCGGCAGAGTTCGGCGCGGGCGGCGCGGCGGGCCTCTGGAGTCTCGGGCAGCGGCGCGGCCTCGATGTAGGAGGCCAGGTGCTTGCGGAACATCTTCAGGCCAAGGCGTTCGCCGTAGAAGGCCAGGGCGTCGCGGAAGTGGTCCAACGCGATCGCCAGCCGCTCCTCGATATCCGGGTCAGGCAGCGACACACCAGCCAGGCCGGCGTCGATCTGGCGCGCGACCCATGGACGGCCATAGGCGCCCCGGCCGATCATCACCCCGTCGGCGCCGCTGGCCTCGAGGGCCCGGCGGGCGGTGGCGAGGTCGAGGATGTCGCCATTGACGATGACCGGCACGGAGACCTCGGCCTTCACCGCGGCCACAGCCGACCAGTCGGCCTGCCCCTTGTAGAACTGGCAGCGGGTGCGGCCGTGGACCGTGACGGCCCTGGCGCCCACCGCCTGGGCGCGGGCGGCGAACTCGGGCGCGTTGCGGCTGGCGTCGTCCCAGCCGAGCCGCATCTTGACGGTCACTGGGACATCGACGGCGTCCACCGCCGCGGCGACCAGGCTCTCGGCCAGGTCGAGGTCGCGCATCAGCGCGGAGCCGGACAGGGCGCCGGTCACCTCCTTGGCCGGGCAGCCGAAGTTGAGGTCGATGATCTCGGCCCCGGCGGCGGCGGCCATCCTGGCGCCGGCGGCGATCATCGCCGGCTCGCGGCCGACCAGCTGGACCACCATGAGCGGCAGGCCCTCCCCCACCGCGGCGCGGCGCACCACGTCCGGACGGCCGCGCGCGAACTCGGCGCAGGCGACCATCTCGGTGGCGACATAAGCCGCCCCGAGCCTGGCGGCGGCGCGGCGGAACGGCAGGTCGGAGACGCCGGTCATCGGCGCCAGCCAGACCCGGCTCTCCACCGTCCTATTCCCGATCGAGAGACGATTGCTCATTTCTTGTTCAGTTCCATCGCCGCCTTTTTAGGCACAATGCTGCGGCGCCGTAAAGCGCGACATTCGCGTTCCGGCATTCCGAAGTGGCGGGACGGGCGCTCAGTGCGCCGTGCGCATCCAGGCGGCGTCGGCTCGGACGGCGGACGGCGCGCGGCCGAGCAGCCTGCGGAAAGTCCGGATCATATGACTCTGATCGCAGAACCCCGCTTCGGCGGCGACCCCGGCCGGCGGCTCGTGGGTCTCGCGCAGAAGACGGGCCGCCGTTTCGACCCGGAATCTCGCCGCCGCCTCGGAAAGGGCTTCGCCGGTGGCGCGCCTGTAGGCGGACCCGAGCCAGGCAGGGTGGCGGCCGACCTCCCGGGCGAGATCCCGGACCCTCAACGCCGGATCGTCCCGCAGCCGTCGCTCGACCTGCTGCGTCCATTGGGCGCGGTCACCGGCCGGGCCGCGAGCGGCGGCCCTGATGAAGGCCTGGAGGGCCTGGCGCAAGGTCGGACCGTCCGGCGCGGTCAGGCAGGCGCCAGACAGGCCCCGCATCCGTCCCGCGGGCTCGCCGCCAAGCCACTGGACGACCGGCGCATCCGGCAACAGGGACCTGCCCAGCCATTCCGGGTCGAACTCGACCTCGATCTGTTCGAAGCCGGCAGGCCCGATGCGGTTACGGTGCGCCGCCCCGGCCCGGTACAGCACGGCGGATGGGCCATCGATGCGACGTTCGCCAAGCTCGGTCTCGTTGAGGTAGCCGCCGAGCACGAACAACGAGAGGACCGGCCAGTCGTGGGCATGCTCTGCCACCGTCCCATGGCTGTGGTCGATCACGCGGCGGACGCGGACGCCGCTGAAGCTGCGCAGGAGCTGGTCCATCGGCCCGGTGCATACCAGCCCGCCGCCCCGGCGACGACCCGTGACCTTTCATGCGTCCAATCTTGGCGAGCGGAAGACCTGTATGGGACGGACCAAGCCGAGCCACGAGCGAGATGATGATCCAAGCCCTGCGCCCAACCCCCAGGTCCATGCCGGCCGCCCTTCTTCTGCGATGGAGCCTTGCCGTCGCTTCGGCAGCGGCGCTGCTGATTGCGCCGGCTCGACCGACCGCGGCCGCCGAGCCGACGACCTGTCCAGTCGGAAGCTACCGCCTGGCGGGAGGTGAGATCATCGACGTCGGCCCTTCGAGGGGAAGCGGCCTGCGATGGCGCGCCTTCGATGGTGAAACCGGCAGGCTGACGCCCTCGCCGGACGGCTGGCTGCACACCCAAGGATGGACCGATCGTCCTGACCCGCGACAGGTCGAATTCGGCCCCTGCGCCTCCGGGAGCATGACTTTCGGCGGGGAGACCGGCCAACGCATTCGCCTCCAGGCCCAGGAGACGACCTTCGTCTCAAAGGGCGTCCGGCTGAGAGGCCGGTTGATCCTTCCGCCCGGCGAAGGACCGTTTTCGATCGTCGTTCTCCTGCACGGCTCCGAGGACGACTCGGCCATGCAGTTCGACGCCTTGCAGCGGCTGCTTCCCGCCGCAGGGGTCGGCGCCTTCGTCTATGACAAGCGCGGCGCCGGGGCATCGGAGGGGACCTACACACAGGACTTCGATCTGCTCGCTGACGACGCCGTCGCGGCGCTTGCGGAAGCGCGGCGGCTCGCCGGGGCCCGGGCGAGGCGGATCGGCTTTCAGGGGCCGAGCCAAGGCGGCTGGGTTGCGCCGATCGCCGCCAGTCGGTCCGACGCCGACTTCGTGATCGTCAGCTTCGGCCTGGCCGTCTCCGTCATCGACGAGGATCAGGAGGCCATCGCCTTCGAGATGGGATTGAAAGGGCATAGCCCGGAGGTGATCGCCAAGGGGCTGGAGATCGGCCGCGCCGCCGAGACCCTGTTCGAGACGGGTTTCACCGAGGGCTTCGAGGCCTTCGACGCCGTTCGCGCCAAGTATCGCCATGAGCCCTGGTACAAGGACGTCCGTGGCAACTTCACCCATATCATCCTGCCGATGAGCGCCGAGGATATCCGCCAGGCGGCGCCCAGGTTCCGGTTCGGCACCCCGTGGCGCTACGATCCCCTGCCGACCATCGAGCGGCTTGCCACCCCACAGCTGTGGGTCCTCGGCGGCCAGGACCTCGCCGCGCCCAGCGGCGAGACCTCACGGCGCCTGAAGCGGCTGATCGCCAAGGGGAGGCCGATCACCCTGGCCGTCTACCCGGCGGCCGAACATGGGATGACGGAATTCGAGGTCGGCCCCGGCGGTCAACGCGTTTCAACGCGGTTTTCGGACGGCTACTACCGGCTGCTGCGCGACTTCGCCGCCGGCGAGCCCCTGAGCCCGCCCTACGGCGATGCGCGGATCAGCGGCCTGGAAGCGAGGGCGAGGTAGGCCGCTTCAGTCGTCGGCGCCGAGGCAAGAACCGGTTCCGCCCACCCCGTCGCCCCGCTAAGAGATGGCCATGACCTTCGCCGCCATCATTGTCGCAGCCGGGCGTGGAACCCGGGCCGGCCCCGGCGCGGCCAAGCAGTGGCGCAGTCTCGCCGGCAAGCCGGTGCTGCGGTGGTCGGTCGAGAGCCTGCTGAACGCCGGCGCCGAAGGCCTGGTCGTCGTGGTGGCCGAGGACGCCGCGGCCCAGGCCGCCGAGGTTCTGGCGGGATTGACCGGGTGGCGCCTCGCCACCGGCGGGGCCACGCGGGCCCTGTCGGTGCAGGCCGGCCTAGCCGCGCTCTCCGCCCCCCCCGAGACGCCGGTGCTCGTCCACGACGCCGCACGCCCGCTGGTCTCCGCCGCCCATGTCCGCGATCTCCTGCAAGCCCTGGAGAGCGCCGACGCCGCCCTCCCCGCCCTGGCTGTCGCCGACACGCTGCGCAGGGTCGAAGGCGGCCGCACCGCGACCGTCCCCCGGGAGGGCCTCTGGCGGGCCCAGACACCGCAGGCGGCGCGGCTGGGACGGCTGAAGCAGGCGTACGCCAACTGGACCGGCCCGGACGAGCCGACCGACGACGCCGCGGTGGTCGAGGCGGACGGCGGCCGGGTGGTGCTGACCGCCGGCGATCCAGCCCTGATGAAACTGACCTATCCGGAGGACTTCCAGATGGCCGAACGTCTGGCCGGGGCGGCGCGGGTGACCCGCATCGGACAGGGGTTCGACGCCCATCGCTGGGGGCCGGGCGAGGCCGTATGGCTGTGCGGGGTGCGGATCGACCATGATCAGACCCTGATCGGGCACTCCGACGCCGACGCGGGCCTGCATGCCCTGACGGACGCCATCCTCGGGGCCATCGGCGAGGGGGACATCGGCGACCATTTCCCGCCGACCGACCCTCAGTGGAAGGGGGCAGCGTCGGACCTCTTCCTCAAGCACGCCGCGGGGATGGTGGCGGCGCGGGGCGGGCGGATCCTCAACGTCGACGTGACGCTGATCTGCGAGCGCCCGAAGATCAAGCCTCACCGGGCCGCCATGCGGGTTCGGCTGGCCGAGATCCTCGACCTCCCCCTGGACCGGGTCAGCGTCAAGGCGACCACGACCGAGGGGATGGGCTTTACCGGCCGCCAGGAGGGGCTGGCGGCGCAGGCGGTGGCGCTTGTGGAGACGCCCGGCTGACCTCGGCCTCGGTCTGCCAGGTCCAGCGGCGGCCGGGACCGCCCCAGGGCCAGCGGACACTGGCCAGCATGGCGCCGACGAGGTTCGTATAGTCATCGGTCCAGGGTTTGACCCTTGGCGGCGGCGAGGGCAGCCAGGCCGTGTTGGCCTCGTAGGGGGCGAGCGCCGCGCGGGTCTTGGCGACGATCATCACGTCCTCCGAGGACTCCCAGTAGCTGGGGCTCTTCTCGCTCGCCTGGTAGCCCTGGAACAGGGCGTGGCCGCCGGCCATCTTGACCACCGAGGCGGCCGGGAAGACCAGTTCCAGGTGTCGATTGGAGAGGTGGAGGATGACGATCCCGTCCGGCTTTACCCGCGCCAGATAGCCCTTCAGGGCCTCGACGGTCAGCAGGTGGGCGGGGATGGCGTCGGAGGAGAAGGCGTCGATCAGCAGGATGTCGTACTTGCCCTCCGGCTGCTTCTCCAGGGTCAGGCGGGCGTCGCCGACCACGTAATCGATCGGGCCCTTGGCGCAGCGGGTGGTGTAGCTGAAGACATTCGGGTCGCTCGACACCTCGATGACCTGGGGGTCGATCTCGAAGAAGGTCATCCGGTCGGTCGGGCGGACGTAGGCCGCCACCGCGCCCGAGCCGAGGCCGACTGCGCCGACGGTGATGGCCGGCTTGGCCGCCTGCGTCGCGCGGAACACCTGGCCGATGGGAGTTTCGGGGGCGTAGTAGACCAGTGGCCGGCAGCGGTGCCTGGGGTCCATGGCCTGGGCGCCGTGCAGGGTGGTGCCGTGGGAGAAGACCCGCACCTTGCCGCCGAGCTCCGGCACGTCCGACCAGGAGAAGTGGACCACGCCGAAGAAGCTGCGGCGGCTCTCGTAGTACTCGGTGTGGGGATCGACCGTGTCGGCGGCGTAGGCCAGCAGGGCGATCGCAGCGAAGAAGGGAATGGCCCGGTCGCGCAGCATCACAGCGGTGACCGCGATGGTCACCACCCCCAGGGCCGACAGCACCCGCACGACCTCGGCCTGGCCGATGATGGCCGTGGTGAACTGGTCGGCGAGGCCGAGGAAGGCCAGGTCGAAGCCGATGACGGCCAGGGCGATGGCCGCCCATTCGAGCGGGGTCGGCTGGATCGCGAGGTCGGGCCGGGCCTTGAACAGCACGATGGCCCCGCCGGTCGCCAGGCCGCTGACCAGCACCAGGATCAGCACCAGGTCGATCAGCTTCATGCCCTGGATGGGCCGCAGGGCCGGCGCCTGGGCGACGACCAGCGCCAATACCCAGACCGCGGCGGCGGCCCCAAGGGCCACCCATTCCAGCCGCCGGGGCCCCTCCCCGCTGCGGGCGCGGGCGTAGGCGATGGCGGCGAGCACCAGCGTCGCGCCGAGGCCCAGGACCGCGAGCGCCTGCAGAAGCTGCAGCGAGGAGAACCGGTGTTCCCAGAGGTAGGCCCAGAAGCCGTCGGTGACGGTTGTCAG
>DASPLD010000118.1:0-19781 GCA_035627755.1 Caulobacter sp.
GGCCGGCGCTCGGGCTGGCGCTGCTGAGCTGGGCGGCCTGGGCCACCTACGCCTGGACCTGGCGGGCCGACGGCGCCGTCCCTCCCGAGCCCCTGCGCTTGGCGATGCGCGGCGTCTACGCCATCGACCAGTGGTGCGCCATCACCGCCGTCCTGGGATTCGGGGCGCGGCATATCACGCGCGGCGGGCCGGTCCTGACCTGGCTGACCCTGGCGGTGTTTCCCTTCTACATCGTCCACCAGACCATCATCGTGGTCGCCGGCCACCACCTGGCCAAGCTCGGCCTGCCGCAGGGCTTCGAGGCGCTGATCCTGATTGGGATCACGGCCGCGGGCTGCCTGGCGACGAACGAGATCGTCCGGCGGGTCGGCGTCCTGCGGCCGCTGTTCGGGCTGAAGCCTCAGCCCGCGGAGGCCAGCCGGCCGCCGGTGGCCGCATAGGCCTGGGTGCCCGCCGTGAAGACGCGGTCCTCGGCGAGGATGGCGTCGATCGGGATGTCGGCGGCCTCCTGCAGGACGGCGTAGATCGGGCCGAAGTCCTGCAGGGTGGCGTGCAGCAGGGACTGCAGGCTGGGGATCACGAAGTAGACCTGCTGGAAGTCGTCGATGCGGTAGGGGGTGCGCATGACCCGGGTCAGGTCGAAACCCAGCCGGTTGGGCGAGGGATCATCGAGGGCGAAGATGGTCTCGGTGCGGCTGGAGACGATGCCGGCCCCATAGATGCGCAGGCCCTTGGGCGTCTGGAGCAGGCCGAACTCGACGGTGTACCAGTAGAGGCGGGCGAGGTTGTGCAGGCGGCCCAGGCCCGCGGCGCGCTGGCCGCCCTTGCCGTAGGCCTCCATGTAGTCGGCGAAGGTGGGGTCGGTCAGCATCGGCACATGGCCGAAGACGTCGTGGAAGATGTCCGGTTCCTGCAGGTAGTCGAGCTGGTCGCGCTTGCGGATGAACTGGCCGGCCGGGAAGCGGCGATTGGCCAGGTGGTCGAAGAACACCTCGTCGGGGACGAGGCCGGGCACCGCGACGACGGTCCAGCCGGTGAGGCGTCTGAGCTCGGGGTTGATCTCGTCGAAGTTGGGGATTCCGCCCCGGTGCAGGTTCAGGGCCTCGAGGCCGTGCAGGAACTCGTCGCAGGCATAGCCGGGCAGCAGGGCCGCCTGGCGCTCATAGAGGATGTCCCAGGTGGCGTGTTCTTCAGGCGTGTAGTCGGCCCACCCTTGGTCGATGGTCCAGTCTTCGCGCGCGCCGGGGGGCGGCGCGCCGGTAAAGCCGTCGGCGCTCATGGGGGGAGATTACGTCGGGTCAGATGGAAAGTTCCGCCGGATTTGGTCGCGTTTGGCCGGCGTCGCGGAAGGATGTTGCGTTGCCGGCCCATCAGTCATCCCGGCCGTGGCGAAGCGGAGATGCGGGACCCAGGGCAGCCGCCGCCAACGACAGGGGCCAGCTGGCGGCTCCTGGGTCCCGGATCGGCCCTGGGGGCCGTCCGGGACGACGATCGAGGGGCTAGTGCGCCACTCGGGGCCGCATGTTGTAGTGGCCGTCCTCGAAGCCGTCGAAGATCAGGGCCGTGTGGGGGTGGCCGACCGGTTCGCCGCTGTCGTCGGGGAGCAGGTTCTGCTCGGAGACGTAGGCGACGTAGGTGTTCTGATCGTTCTCCGCCAGCAGGTGGTAGAACGGCTGATCCTTGCGGGGCCGGATGTTCTCGGGAATGGAATTCCACCATTCCTCGGTGTTGGCGAAGGTGGGGTCGACGTCGAAGATCACTCCGCGGAACGGGAAAATCCGGTGCCGGACCACTTGGCCAATGGCGAATTTGGCGAGCTGAGTGTTCATAGTGACCATAGTCTACGCCTCCCGCCTGACTGAATCCTGAACGTAGTCATCACCCGCCGTCTGGCAAGTCCGAGCCTTCCGGTGGGCGACAGGGTCGTCTAAGGTCGCCGGGAAACCGGGCGCCGATCCGCGGCGGCCGCGCAGACAGGTGACAACCATGTCGGAGGCGCCAAGCGCCCGGCGCGAGCCAGACGAGGCTCAGCGCGGGCCAGGCGGGCCGCCGTGTTATGCGGCGCTCGATCTGGGCACGAACAACTGCCGCCTCCTGGTGGCGACACCGACGCCGGGCGGATTTCGTGTCGTCGAGGCCTATTCCCGAATCGTCAGGCTGGGAGAGGGTCTGAGCCAGACCGGCCGGCTGTCCGCCGAGGCGATGGAGCGGGCGATGGCGGCCCTGAGCGTCTGCGCCGAGAAGGTGCGGCGGCGGCGCTGCGTGCGGTTCCGGGCCATCGCCACCCAGGCGTGCCGCGGAGCCGAGAACGGCCCGGCCTTCATCCAGCGGGTCGCCGACGAGACCGGCCTTAAGCTCCAGATCATCACACCCAAGGAAGAGGCCCAGCTGTCGGTGGCCGGTTGCGTCAACCTGCTGGACCGGCAGGCGGAGGCGGCGCTGGTGGTCGATGTGGGCGGCGGGTCCACCGAGCTCAGTTGGGTCGACCTGAAGGGCGGCGGGCTGGATGCGCGGCCACGGCAGTTCGCGCCCTGGAAGCTGCCGATCAAGGCCTGGCTGTCGATCCCCATCGGGGTGGTGACCCTGGCCGAGCGGTTTCCGGAGGGTGAGCGCGCCTCCGAGGCCTGGTTCCGGGCCATGGTCGAGGCTGTGAAGGAGGTCATCGCCGCCTTCCCGCACGCCGAGCCGCTGCGCGAGGTGTTCCAGGCCGACCGGGCCCATATGGTCGGCACCTCCGGGGCGATCACCAGCCTGGCGGGCCTGCACCTGGGCCTGCCGCGCTACGATCGCAACCGGGTCGACGGGATGTGGATGACCCGGGGCGAGTGCGAGGCGGCGGCCGACCGGCTGATCCAGCTGACGCCGGCCGAGCGGGCCGCCCAGGCCTGCATCGGGCCGGATCGCGCCGACCTGGTGCTGGCCGGGGCCGCCATCCTGCAGGCGGTGCAGGAGCTCTGGCCCTGCTCGCGGGTGCGGGTGGCCGACCGCGGCCTGCGCGAGGGGATACTGCTCAGCCTGATGAGCGAACAGCGGCCGCGCCGCCGCCGCCGTGGCGGCCGGGGGCGGCGACCTGTAGAAGCGGCCGCATGAGTGACGATGAGCCTCCCAAACGCCGCATGGTCCGCCCGCCCTCGGGCGGGCTGGAGGCCGGCCGCCACAAGCCCGCCCGGCTGAAGACCGCCTACAAGCGTACGCCCAGTCAGCAGGCCTGGCTGGAGCGCCAGATCAACGATCCCTTCTCGGCCGAGGCGCGAGCCAAGGGCTACCGCAGCCGGGCGGCCTTCAAGCTGAGCGAGATCGACGACCGGCTGAAGCTGATCAGGAAGGGGACGAAGATCGTCGACCTGGGCTGCGCGCCGGGGGGCTGGATCCAGATCGCCCAGGAGCGCGGGGCGGGGAAGGTGGTCGGGGTCGACCTGCTGCCGGTCGATCCGCTGGGCGACGCCGAGCTTGTTCAGATGGACTTCACCGACCCGGCCTGCGGGCCGCTGCTGATCGACCTGCTTGGCGGACAGCCGGACCTGGTGCTGTCCGACATGGCGCCCAACACCGTCGGCCATCGGGAGACCGATCACCTGCGGATCGTCGGCCTGATCGAACTGGCCGTGGAATTCGCGATCTCGGTGCTCAAGCCTGGCGGAGCGTTCGTGGCCAAGGCCTTCCAGGGCGGCGAGACCTCCGAGGTCATCGCCCGACTGAAGAAACACTTCGAGAAGGTGCAGCACATCAAGCCGAAGGCCAGCCGGACGGACAGTTCGGAGGTCTTCCTGGCGGCGACGGGCTTCAAGGGCGGCTAAGCCCCCCGGAGCGGGCTCCGGAGGGCGCCGTCCCGATTAGTGCATCGAGTGCTTGATGCGGCTGATCTCGTCGTGGTCCTGCTTTACCGACTGGTAGGCCTCGGTGATCACGCTCTTCACCTGCATCGGCAGGTCCTCGTCGCGGGTAGCGGCCTCATACTTGGCCTTGATCACGTCCTCGCCGCGCTCGACCTCGTCGATGACGCTCTTGTCGTTCGGCCCGCCGGTCAGGGCGTTCTTGATGTCCACGAACTTGTTGTGGGCCTTGCCGAGCAGGGACTGGTCGTCCTCAGGGTCGCCGCCAAAGCTGCGGACTTCCTGCTGCAGCCGGCGGGTCAGTTCCATCCGCTTGGTGGCGCGCTCGCTGAACATGGTCCGGTACTGGGGCGCCTCGACGTTCTCGGCCGCCTCCTTGTAGCCGTTGGCGCTGTCGAGGGTGGTCTCGATCAGGCTGTTGAGGACCTTCACGGCGTGGTCGTTGCTGCTGTGCATGGGGTAGGCTCCTGGACTGGGAGCCCACAGAACCCCTCAGGCTTCGAGCCGTTCCGAACGCCGCGCGCCTCCACGCGCATGTGACACTCGCGCGGTTGACTCCGGGACCCGCCTCGCCGATACCGCGCCCGCAAAACGGAGAGTCTCATGGAGATTCGCGAAGGGCTCACCTTCGACGATGTTTTGCTTGAACCCGGTGCGTCGGAAGTGATGCCGACCCAGGTTTCGACCGAAACCAGATTGACGCGTGAAATCGGGCTGAACATCCCCCTGGTGTCGGCCGCCATGGATACGGTGACCGAGAGCCGGCTGGCCATCGCCATGGCCCAGGCCGGCGGCATGGGCATCCTGCACCGAAACCTGACGCCTGACGAACAGGCCGACCAGGTTCGCGAGGTGAAGCGGTACGAGAGCGGGATGGTGATCAACCCGCTGACCATTCATCCGGGCACCACCCTGGCCGAGATCCTGGAGATCAAGGCGCGACGCAAAATCTCGGGATTCCCGGTGGTTGAGCCGGAAACCGGCCGGTTGGTGGGAATTCTCACGAACCGGGACATGCGGTTCGAGAACGACCCCAAGAGCAAGGCGTCCAGCCTGATGACGGCCAGCGGGCTGGTCACCGTGCCGGAGGGGGTGACGCAGACGCAGGCCCATACGCTGCTCCGCAAGCACAAGATCGAGCGGCTGATCGTCGTCGATGACGCGGGGCGCGCCGTGGGGCTGATAACGGTCAAGGACATCGAGAAGGCCCAGGCCCATCCGCTGGCCGCCAAGGACGAGAAGGGGCGGCTGCGGGTCGGCGCGGCCTCGACGGTCGGCGACGCCGGCTTCGAGCGGTCGATGGCCCTGATCGAGGCCGGGGTGGACGTGGTGATCATCGACACCGCCCACGGCCATTCGGCGCAGGTCAGCGAGGCGGTCAGCCGGCTGAAGCGCGAGACCAACCGGGTCCAGATCGTGGCCGGCAACGTGGCCACCTACGAGGGGGCCAGGGCGCTGATCGACGCCGGCGCCGACGCCGTGAAGGTGGGGATCGGGCCCGGCAGCATCTGCACCACCCGGATCGTCGCCGGAGTCGGGGTGCCGCAGCTGACCGCCATCGAGGAGGCGGTGCGCGCCGCCCGGGACAGCGGCGTGCCGATCATCGCCGACGGCGGCATCAAGTCGAGCGGCGACCTGGCCAAGGCCATCGCGGTCGGCGCCTCCGTGGCGATGATGGGCTCGGTGTTCGCCGGGACGGACGAAAGCCCGGGCGAGGTGTTCCTCTACCAGGGCCGGTCCTACAAGAGCTACCGGGGCATGGGGTCGCTCGGCGCGATGGCGCGGGGCAGCGCCGACCGCTACTTCCAGAAGGAGGTCAGCGACACCCAGAAGCTGGTGCCCGAGGGCATCGAAGGCCAGACGCCCTACAAGGGGCCGATCGGGCCGGTGATCCACCAGATGGTCGGGGGCCTGCGGGCCGCCATGGGCTATGTCGGGGCGCCCGACATCCCGGAACTGCAGAAGCGGGCGCGATTCATCCGCATCACCAACGCCGGCCTGCGCGAGAGCCATGTGCACGACGTGATGATCACCAGGGAGGCCCCGAACTACCAGGGCTCGAACTGAGTGCGTGAGGGTATCTGAGTGAGGGATGGCGGACGTATCGCCGCGGCGATCCAGGTGCTGGACGACATCGAGCTGCGCCACAAGCCGGTGCGCCAGGCCCTGAAGACCTGGAGCGACGGGGCGCGGTACGCCGGGTCCAAGGACCGGGCCTGGGTGTCGGGGCTGGCGCTGGACGTGCTGCGGCGGCAGCGGTCGCTGGCCTTCATGATGGGCGAGGAGAGCAACCGGGCTCGGTCGCTGGCGGCGCTGCGGCACATTTGGGAATGGCCGATCGATCGAATTCACGAAGCGTGTGCCGATCCGCATGGGCCCGGCGAACTGTCACCCGAAGAATTCGAGGTCTTGGCAAGGCTCGGCCCCCCCGGTGCGCCGCCCGCCGTCTTCGTCGCAGTGGACAGGGTCGGTGAGGTTTCTGAAGAGGCCGGCCCGAAGTACGACCTATCCAACGCCAGGGCCGATATCCGCGGCGACTACCCCGACTGGATCGAGGCCAGCATGGCCCGCACCTTCGGCAAGGACCGGGTGGAGGAGGGTATCGCCTTCGCCCAGCGCGCGCCGGTCGACCTGCGGGTCAACCGGCTCAAGAGCGACGCCTATGAGGTGCTCAAGGCGCTGGAGGGCATGGGCGCCGAGCCGGCCGGCATCCTGCCGGACGCCCTGCGCGTGCCGGCCCCGGCGGCGGCCGAGCGGGCGGCCGCGGTGGAGATCCATCCCTCGTTCGCCATGGGCTGGTTCGAGGTCCAGGACCTGGGCAGCCAGATGGCCGCCGCCTGCGCCGGCGATGTGGCCGGCCAGCAGGTGCTGGACTACTGCGCCGGCGGCGGGGGCAAGACGCTGGCCCTGGCGGCGGCGATGGGAAACACGGGGAAGATCTACGCCTACGACAGCGACGCGCGGCGGATGACCGACATCATCCCGCGCGCCACGCGGGCCGGGGTGACGAACCTGGAGCTGCGCACGCCGCTGAACAAGGAGCCGCTGAAGGGCCTGGAGGGGGCGATGGACCTGGTGTTCGTCGACGCCCCCTGCACGGGCTCTGGCACCTGGCGGCGGCATCCCGACGCCAAGTGGCGCCTCACGCCCGATACCTTGCAGCGGCGTCTGAACGAACAGCGCAAGGTGCTTGATCAGGCGAGTGAATTCGTCAAGCCGGGCGGCCGGATGGTCTATGTGACCTGCTCCTTCTTCGCCGAGGAGAACGAGAGCCAAGTCGAGGCTTTCCTGGCCCGCAACGACGCGTTCAGGCTGCGCAAGCTGACCCTGTTCCCCGAATTCACGACGCCGCAGGGCTACCTGCGCCTCACGCCCCGCACGGCCGGCACCGACGGCTTCTTCGCAGCGCTATTGGACCGCAAGCCATGAACCACCAGTCCGTCCTCATCGTCGACTTCGGCAGCCAGGTGACCCAGCTCATCGCCCGCCGGGTCCGCGAGAGCGGCGTCTATTGCGAGATCCACCCGTTCGACAAGGTCGAGGCCATCCTTGACGACTTCAAACCGGCGGCGGTGATCCTGTCCGGCGGCCCGGCCAGCGCCCATGAGGAGGAGACGCCCCGCGCCTCGCCCCGCCTGTTCGAGCTGGGCGTGCCCGTCCTGGGCATCTGCTACGGCGAGATGACCATGTGCGCCCAGCTGGGCGGGTCCGTGGAGGGCGGGCATCACCGGGAGTTCGGCCGGGCCGAGATCCAGATCCACCAGCCCTCCGACCTGCTGGAGGGGCTCGGCGAGGTGGACGGCCGAGAGACCGTCTGGATGAGCCACGGCGACAAGATCACCGCCATCCCGCCGGGCTTCGAGGTGCTGGCCACCTCGGAAGGCTCGCCCTATGCGGTGATCGCCGACCGCGCGCGGCGCTTCTACGGCATCCAGTTCCACCCGGAGGTGGTCCACACCCCGCGCGGCGGCCAGATGCTGTGGAACTTCACCCACCGGATCGCCGGCTTGAAGGGCGACTGGACCATGTCGGCCTTCAAGGACGAGGCGATCGCCCGCATCCGCGAGCAGGTCGGCAAGGGGCGGGTGATCTGCGGCCTGTCGGGGGGCGTCGACAGCTCGGTGGCGGCGGTGCTGATCCACGAGGCGATCGGCGACCAGCTTACCTGTGTCTACGTCGACACCGGCCTGATGCGGAAGGGCGAGAGCGAGCAGGTGGTCTCCCTGTTCAGGAACCACTACAATATCCCGCTGGTGCACGTTGACGCATCGAAGAAATTCCTCGGCGCCCTGGCCGGGATCAGCGATCCTGAAGCCAAGCGCAAGACCATCGGGCGGCTGTTCATCGAGGTGTTCGACGAGGAGTCGGCGAAGGTCGAGGGGGCGGAATTCCTGGCCCAGGGCACTCTCTACCCCGACGTGGTCGAGAGCGTCTCGGCGCGGGGTGGCCCGAGCGCGGTGATCAAGAGCCATCACAACGTCGGCGGCCTGCCCGACTACATGAAGCTGAAGCTGGTCGAGCCGCTGCGGGAGCTGTTCAAGGACGAGGTGCGGGCGCTGGGGGTGGAGCTGGGTCTGCATCCGGACTTCGTCGGCCGCCATCCCTTCCCGGGCCCGGGCCTGGCGATCCGCATCCCCGGCGAGATCACGCCGGAGAAGGTCAAGGTGCTGCAGGACGCCGACGCCATCTACCTGGAGGAGATCCGCAAGGCAGGCCTCTACGACCAGATCTGGCAGGCTTTCGCGGTCCTGCTGCCGGTCAAGACGGTGGGGGTGATGGGCGACGCGCGGACCTACGAGAACGTCCTGGCGCTACGGGCGGTGACCTCGACCGACGGGATGACTGCCGACTTCTACGAGTTCCCCTGGCCGGTGCTGGGCCGGACGGCGACGCGGATCATCAACGAAGTCCGGGGCGTGAACCGGGTGGTCTACGACGTGACGTCGAAACCGCCCGGCACCATAGAGTGGGAATAGCCCGGGCCCTTCGCGACCTTTCGAGATCGCTCGCGGGCATTCCGGCACATCTTGGACACCGACGGGGCGCGGCGGGGGCTCACCGCATGTAGGAGGCCTTGTCCGCGAAGACGATGGTCTCGCTGATCACCGTCTCGGCCAGCAGCGCCTGGAAGTCGGCGAAGCCCGGTTCGGCGCCGAAGGCCTGCAGGGCGCGGTCGAAGTGCTGGTAGTCCTCCAGCTCCCACAGGTCGATGACATTGCCCAGTCGGCCCGTGCGCTGGACGAAGGCCCCGGCGAGGCGCCAACCCTGGGCCTCGAGGAAGGGCACGGCGGTCTTCTCCATGGCCTCCAGGAAGCGGGCCAGGCCGGCGGCGTGGACCTCCAGGGTCACGTGCAGGTAGACGGACATCTCAGGCGACCGACAGGCCGATGGCCTGGGCGATATGGCGGTGGGTGTTCTGCAGCGCCTTCTCGTTGCGGCCGAACACGGCCTGGAACTCGGGCGGGGCGTGCTGCAGGTTCCGCTGGCCCTCCTTGGAGACGCTGTAGTCCTCGGTGGTCACCACATGCTGGATGAAGTCGTGGGCGCCCTCGAAGGCCTCGTCGGGGATCCCGGCCGGAACGTCGCCGCCGCGGTAGGTCGACATGATGGTGAAGGACTTGCCGGGAGCCTCGCCGGGGTAGAGGCGGTACATGCCGATCATGCTGCCGCCGCCGTCCATCGGCGCGCCGTAGACGATGGAGTTGGGGAAGACCAGGTGGCTGCCGCCGTAGGGGATGGCGGGCCAGTCCTTCTCATCGACGCCGACCAGGTCGCGATAGCCGCTGTTGGTGAAGTTGACCCGATAGTGCGGTCCGAAGGTGTCGCAGAGGATGACGTTGGAGACGGTGGTGACTCCAAAGGTCGTCGGATGCAGGGCGCCGAAATGGTAGCCCTCGCCATAGGTGTCGAGGGCGTACTTCCAGTTCGCTTCGACATCGACCCGGCTGTGCTTGATCAGCTTGGTCCCGGCCAGGTTCAGCCGCAGCAGTTCGGGGCCCATGTCGCCGAGGAAGGCCTCGACGTCGATCGTTTCCTCGCCGGCGTGGGCCTTGACGAAGACCATGCCGCCCCACTCGCCGACCGGCACACGGATCAGGTTGCGGGTGGCCCGGTCGATGGTCTCGAAACTGTCCTCGCCGGGCAAGGCGACTAGCCGACCGTCGAGGTCGAAGCTCCAGGCGTGGAATGGGCAAACCAGCAGCTTGCGCCGGGAACAGTCGTCGGTCAGCCGCGCCGCCCGATGGGTGCACATGTTGAGGAAGGCGTTCAGCCGGCCCTCGCGGTTGCGGACGATCAGGATGCCGGGGCCGGCGTTGTCGAACAGCAGCACATCCCCCGGCTCGGCCACCTCGCAGCTGAGGCCGGCCAGTAGCGGCTGCTTGCCGAACAGCTCGCGCCGTTCGGCCTCGAAGCGGACCGGGTCGGTATAGTCCCCGGCCCCGACCAGCATCGGGGCGGGGGCCTGGTCGGTGGTCCCTCCGGCCGCCAGGTGGGCCACGGTCCGGCGCTCGAGCCGGCGCATGGCCTCGTCGACGGCGGGCGCCGCTGCGGGGTTGGCGGGAACGTCGAGGACGTCGGACATGGCGGACTCCATCTGCTGGCCGGCGGGGAGGGGTCAGTATTTCAGGGTGAACTGCAGGGCGATCGTGCGTGGCGGCTGGGGGGTGCCGACCAGGTCGGAACGGATGCCCGCCGCGGTGCCCGTGCCGCTCCCCGAACTGGGGGCGTCGGCGGCCGAGGTCAGCACGTATTCGTCGGTCAGGTTCTTGCCGATCAGGGCCACACCCCAACGGTCGTCCTCGCGGCCCAGCCGCAGGGAGAGGTCGAAGACGGCATAGCCGTCCTGCACCGAATGGGGGTTGGCGAAGGCGCCCAGCTGGTAGTCGCTGCTGCCGTGGAGGCTGCCGGTGACGCCGAACACCATGCCGGCGAACGGCTCGGTCTCATAGTCGGCCTGCAGGCCCCAGCTCCATTCCGGCGAGGCCGCCGTGGGCTTGTCGGTGAGATCCTGGACCGGGCGTCCGGCGACGATGGTGCAGCCGTCGACCGGCCGCTGGCCGCCCCAGCAGGGCGCGCCGTCGAAGTTCTGGTAGCGCGACCTGTTGTAGGCCAGCGAACCTGAGATCACCAAGCCGGGGGCGAAGTCCGGCGCCCATTCCCCCTGGAACTCGACGCCCTGGGTGACCGCGGAACCGGCGTTGTAGGTGACGAACTGGATTCCCGGAGCGTCGAAGTAGTCGATCTGGAAGTCCTTGTAGTCATAGTGGTAGAGATCCAGCGACACCCGCATCCGGCCGTCCAGAAGACTGGCCTTGAAGCCGGCCTCGAAACCTTCCGGCGTCTCCGGCTCGAAGGTCAGGTCGTCGACCGTGGTGTTGAAGCTGTGCAGGGCGCTGCCCGAGAAGCCGCCGGACTTGAAGCCGTGCTTGTAGGCCACATAGACCGTCGTCTTGTCGGTCGGATGCCAGGTCAGGGCGATTTCCGGCGACAGGTTGTTGAAGCTCTGGTTGGCGGCCAGCGGCGAGTTCGGGATGAAGACGCCCTGGTAGAGGGTCACGACATAGGGCTGGTCGAAGACCGAGTCCTTGGTCTCATGGGTGTAGCGAGCGCCTGCGGTCAGTTCCCACTGGTCGTTGAAGGTCCAGATCAGCTGGCCGAAGCCGGCGAAGGTGGTCCCGTCGGTCCGCGACAGCTTCTCCACGGTGACGTAGCGCCGCGCCCCCTGGGTGGGGTCCTCCAGCCCACCCGGGAAGAGCACCAGCTGGTTAAAGTCCAGCCGGGTGCTCTGGTAGAAGACGCCGCCCATGAAGTTGATCGGCGAGTCCAGGGTGGTCTGGACGCGGATCTCCTCGGAGAAGGCCTGGTACTCCGACCGCTCAGCGCCCCAGGTGCCGCCCTCCGACGCCCCGGTGAAGTCGTAGTCGCCGAGGAAGTAGTTGGTGAAGTGATGCAGGCCGGTGACCGAGGTAATGGTCAGGTCGTCGGTCGAATATTCGGCGTTCAGTGTGAAGGCGTAGGAGTCGTAGTCCTGGTACAGCTGGCCGCCGTGCCGGCCAAGCAGGCCGTTGGTGGCGGCGACATCCCTGGGCAGGTCGTTCTGCTCGATCTTCCAGTCGCCGTTACAGGCCTGGCTCGGATTGACCTGGGCAAAGCCCGAGGGGCAGTCGTACATCTCGTTGTTCCAGGTGGCGTTGACCACCCGGTAGCGGTCGGCGGCCGCCTTGAAGGTCAGGCTGAACTGGTCGTTCGGCGTCCATTGGGCGGTGAAGCGGGCGACGAGGTCCTCCTCGGCCGGAATTTCCTCTTGCGGTGCCGCGATGGCGTGGGTGGTGGCGGCGAAGGTGTTGACGTCCAGGGTGGTGAGGGTGGTCGCCGGGGCCTCGTTCTCGACCAGGCCCCCGTCCATGCGGGCCCCCCGCACCGCCAGCCGCATGCCGAAGGTGTCGGTGATCGGGCCGGAGACCATGGCCTCGACCGACGCCGTGCGGCCGGTGGCCTCGTAGCCGACGCGGCCCAGGGCCTCGAACTCGTCGCCCGGATTGGCCGAGGTGAAGGACAGCACCCCGGCGGTGGCGTTCTTGCCGAAGAACAGGGCCTGAGGTCCTTTCAGGATCTCCACCTGCCGCATGTCGAAGAAGCCTTCGTTGATGATGCGGCCCTGGCCGTAATAGACCCCGTCGACATTGACGGCGACCGACTGCTCGATGCCGATGCTGGTGTAGGTCGAGCCGATGCCGCGCAGGCTGATGGTGGCGCCGCTGCCGCTGCTGCCGCGGGACACCGACAGCTGCGGGGTGGTGGCGGAGATGTCCTCGATGGTCCGCACGGCCATCTCGTCCAGCTTTTCGCCGGACATGGCCGTGATGGCGACCGGGGTGTTGAGGATGCTCTCCTCGCGCTTGCGCGCTGAGACGATGATCTCGTCCAGCAGAGCGCCCTGGTCTTCCGCCGCCGGTTCCTGGTCGGCCGCGAACGCCGTCCCGCCGAGGCTGGCGACGACCACCGCCGCCGAGGCCGAGAGCAGCAGGGCCCGGTTGAAGGACGACCTGTGTGTGTGGGTTGCCTTGGTCATTTCGTTTCCTCCCCCTCTTTTGATTGTTGTCGCTCCGGCCGCCTTTTGCGGCGGGCGGTCTAGTCGAACACCGGCGGCGAGGGCCGGCCGAGCTGTTCGCCGATACGCGCGCCGCCATACTCGCCGGCGGAAACCAGTCGCAGGCGCTGGATGCGCCAGCCTTGCGGGGTGCGCAGGAAGCGGTTCTCGTAGCGACCCCAGCGGTGGCAGTCGGCGGTGACCGGGAAGCCGGTGAACCGCTGCCAGCTGTACATGTAGCCGTGGAACACCACCCGGTCGGGCGTCTCGAAGGTCAGTTCCACGTTGCTGATGTGGTGGCTGCCGCTGACCGTCACGGTCAGGGCGGCGGTCAGCATCTCGGTCAGCTCCGCCTTGCCGTTCAGGAACAGCCTGCCGGCGATCGGCGAGAAGTCGGCGGTGCAGTCGTCGGTGAACAGGGCCACCATCGACGCCGGGTCGAGATTGTCGGCGTGACGGCAGTAGGCGTACATGGTCTCCAGAATATCGACCCGGTCCTTCAACTCGCGGACGGTTTGCTCCAGCGACATCGGTGCTCTCCCTAGGTCCGGCCGCGTCTTGGCGCGGCTCGGGCGATGGTTCAGGCGATCTTGATCCAGACGGATTTGACCTGGGTGTAGTGCTCCAGCGACTCATGCCCCAGGCTGCGTCCGTAGCCGGACTGCTTGACCCCGCCGTAGGGGATCGAGGGGTTGACCCGCTGGTAGGTGTTGATCCAGACGGTGCCGGCCCGGATGCCCTGGCTGAAGCGGTGGGCGCGCGACAGGTCGCGGGTCCAGACCCCGGCCGCCAGGCCGAAGTCGGTGTCGTTGGCGATGCCGAGGGCCTCCTCCTCGGTGTCGAAGGGGATGACCGACATCACCGGGCCGAAGATTTCCTCGCGGGCGATGGTCATCCGGTTGTCGACGCCGGTGAAGATGGTCGGCTGGTGGAAGTAGCCGCTCTCGCCGTGGCGGGCGCCGCCGAGGGCCAGGTTGGCCCCCTCGGTCTGGCCGATGTCGACATAGCGGCGCACCCGGTCCAGTTGCTCCTGGGAGATCAGCGGCCCCATCTGGGTGTCCGGGCTGAAGCCGGAGCCAATGCGGATCGACTGCGAGCGCTTGACCATTTCGGCGACCAGCTCGTCATGGATGCCGCGCTGGATCAGCACCCGGGTGCCCGCCGTGCAGACCTGGCCGGTATGGCCCCAGGCGGCGCCGATGATGGTATTGCAGGCGGCGTCGAGGTCGGCGTCGTCGAAGACGATCTGCGGGCTCTTGCCGCCCAGTTCCATGCCGAGCCGCTTGAGGGTCGGGGCGGCGGCGGCCTGGATGCGGCGGCCGGTCTCGCCCGAACCGGTGAAGCTGATGGTGTCGACCATCGGATGCTCGACCAGGGCCGCGCCGACCACCTCGCCGACCCCTTGCACCACGTTGACGACGCCCGGCGGGATGCCGGCCTCCAGGCACAGCTTGGCGACCACGATGGCGGTCAGCGGGGTCTGCTCGGCCGGCTTGACGACCACGCTGTTGCCGCAGGCCAGGGCCGGGACGATGGCGCAGGGCGCCGCCGAAGGGCCGTTCCAGGGGGTGATGATGGCGCAGACGCCGACCGGCTCGCGCAGTTCCTGGACCACCGTGTCCGGCGGGCAGGCCGGCATGCGGCCCTGCAGCTTGGTGGGCCAGCCGGCGTAGTAGTCGACGGTGTCGATGCCGAACTGGACGATGAACTGCGAATAGGCCTGCACCACCCCGCCGTCGATGACGTCGAGGTCGCTGAGCAGGGCCCGGCTTTGCTGCAGCAGGGTCGACAGCCGCCGCAGGCGGCGCTCCTTCTCCTGGGCGTCCAGGTTGCGCCAACGGCCGTCGTCGAAGGCCTGGCGGGCCGAGCGCACGGCGCGGTCGACGTCCTCGCGGCCGCCGGCGGCGCAGCGGGCGAACTCGACGCCGGTTGCCGGGTCGTAGACCGCCATGGTCTCGCCGGAGGCGGAGGGGACCACCTCGCCCTCGATCACATGGCCGAACTCCTCCTGGGCCAGGAAGGCGGCGCCGGGGCCGGACAGCGGCCATTCATCGGCGGTCTTCAGGAAGGCTCGGGTGGCTCGCATGGACATCAAGGATCTCGTCGGCTGGACGCAGACCCTCGGCGCGCGAGACCGGTGTCCCGCGCCGGAGGCCGGCGATGGAAAGGAAAGGAGTCGGTGCGAAGGAGCCGCCGCGGCGTGCGCCGGGCGAGATTTCGCGATCAGGCTGTCGATTGGCCCATTTTAGTCATTCTCCCTGTCATCTTTTTTGTTATGTTACGGGTGTTATATAACAACCGTTATGTGAAGGCGTCAATGCCAATTCCTGCCGATCATCATGCCAGAAGAGCCCAGGTCGTCGATGTGGCCCTCAAACTCATCGCCAAGGCGGGCCTGGAGGCCGTGACCGTGCGGGACGTGGCCGCCGCCGCCGGGTTCAGCACCGCCATCGTCTCCCATTATTTCCGCAACAAGATGGAGCTGCTGCACCTCTGCTATCAGGCCACCATCGACCATTCGACCGCCCGCTGGGAGGCCGCCCTGGCCGATAATGACGGCGATCTGCGCGCCTATCTGGCCGAGATCATGCCGCTGGACGAACAGCGGTTCATGGAATGGCGAATCTGGATGGCCTTCTGGGCCAAGGCGGCGACCGACGAGGCGTTCGCCGTCATCCAGCGGGACTGCGTCACCCTGGCCCGCAGCCGGATCACCGACGCCATCGACGCCCTCTTCGAACGCGGCCTGATCCGGCCCGAGATCGACCGGGCCCAGGCGGCGCGCCATCTGCTGGCCCTGATCACGGGCATGGCGGTGCAGGTGATGTTCGACGCCGACGACTGGCCGGCGCAGCGCCAGCACGACCTGATCGATTCGGCCCTGCGGCCCCTCTACCGGCCGTCGCGCCTGCCGGCGTCGTTGCGGGAGGACGGACGGCAGGCGGTGGCGTGA
Organism: Caulobacter sp.; assembly: GCA_035627755.1. Taxonomy (GTDB): domain Bacteria; phylum Pseudomonadota; class Alphaproteobacteria; order Caulobacterales; family Caulobacteraceae; genus Caulobacter. The sequence goes on from DASPLD010000118.1 coordinate 15,878, forward strand.
GCGCGTTCCGATCGGTGGGAACCGGCAATCGGATCCAACGCGCGACCACCAAGACCCTGGAGCGGCGCGGCTTGATTCGATCAGGTCGCGTCCTGCCCTAGCCGTCGGGCAGAGGTCCCGCGCCGCCATCCGGGAAGTCCCGTTCCGAGCCCAGCCGGCGAAGGCCGCCCGCCGCAATGCCCGGCTGGTAGCTGAAGCAGCTGCCCGGACGGTCGAGGGCCGCCGCGGTCGGAACACCATCGATGTCCATCCAACGGCCCCGCGACAGCCAGATGGCCCGCCGCAGCAGCAGGAGGGCCTCGGCCTCCTCGACCGGCAGGGCGGCGGCCGAGCGGCTGTTGAGGCTCGCCACCGAGGTTCCCGCCAACTTGGCCGGCGCGACCAGCCGCTCATCCTCGATCCGCCATTCCAGGACCGACCGGCCGTCGCGGCGCAGGGTCGCGCGCCGGCCGCTGGCCGCGAAGTCCTCGACCCGCAGGTCGTAGCGCCGGTCACTGGCCGGCCGCGCCGCGTGGGTCATGGCCAGGCCCGCGAGCTCGAACTGATGGGTGCATTGCAGCCGGGCGTCGGTGTGGCGGTAGAGGGCGGCCGGATGGCTTTCCAGCGCCAGCCCCTCCAGGGCCTTCAGGGCGCCGCCGGCCAGCGGGCAGCTGGTCCAGGGGTAGCGGACCGACCGGCCCTCGACCGCGGTCACCCGCCGGCCGTCGTGGCGGAGGGTGACGCCGAAGCGGTGGAAGTCGTCCTCCAGCTCGGCCTGAACCGAGGCCTCGTCCAGGGTCCGCAGCAGGATGGCCCGGCGGAAGGCCCCGCCCGGTCTGGCCAGCAGCGGCATTTCAGGCTGGGACCGGCGTCAGGGGGCCTGGCGTTGCATAGAGGGTGGTCCGCCGCCTGGGCCGTCGGCCGGCCGCGATCACCGCCATCTCCAGGTCGGCGGCCTGCAGTTCCTGGCCATGCGAGGAGCCGGCGGCGCGGCTGATCGATTCGTTCATCAGCACCCCGCCCAGGTCGTTGGCCCCCGCGCCGAGACAGGCGACCGCCCCATCCAGCCCAAGCTTCACCCAGCTGGCCTGGATGTTGCCGATCTGGCCATGCAGGGCGATGCGGGCGGCGGCGTGCATCAGCACCGTCTCGCGCCAGGTCGGTCCCCGCCGCGCCCCACCGCGCACATAGATCGGCGACTGCATGTGGACGAAGGGCAGGGGGACGAACTCGGTGAAGCCGCCGGTGCGGGCCTGCAGCCGGCGGATGGCCAGCAGATGGCCCGCCCAGTGGTGGGGCCGGTCCATATGGCCGAACATGATGGTGGCGGTGGTTCGCAGGCCGACCTCGTGCGCCGCCTCGACGACCCCCAGCCATTCCTGCGTGGTCAGCTTGTCGGGGCAGATCACCGACCGCACCTCGTCGTCGAGGATCTCCGCCGCCGTGCCGGGAAGCGAGCCCAGCCCCCGGTCGCGCAGCATCTCCAGCAGCTCGCGCCAGGTCAGGCCAAGGGTCCTGGCCCCGTGGGCGATCTCCAGCGGCGAGAAGGCGTGGACATGCATGTCCGGGACGGCCGTCTTCACGGTCCGGCAGATGTCCAGGTAGGTGGCGCCAGTGTAGCGCGGATGGATGCCGCCCTGCAGGCAGACTTCGGTCGCCCCCTTTGCCCGCGCCTCGCGCACCCGGCCGGCGATCTCCTCCAGCGGCAGGTCGTAGGGGCGGTCGCGGTGGCCGGCCTTGCTGGAGGTCTTGGAGAAGGCGCAGAAGCTGCAGCTGAAGCTGCAGATGTTGGTGTAGTTGATGTTGCGGTTGACGACATAGGTCACCGCCTCCCCGACCGTCGCGCGGCGCAGCTCGTCGGCGGCGGCGACCACGTCCCGGGCCGCCTCGCCCCGGACGGCGAACAGGCCGGCGACGTCGGCGGCCTCCGGCGTCTCCCCGGCCAGCACCCGCGCCAGGCAGCGGTCGAGCGCCCTTGACCTGCGCCCTGCCGAGGGAAGCAGGGGGCCGAGCGGCCGGTCGATGGTCCCCGGCGCGGCCAGCGGCATGCCCGGCGACCAGTCGCCTTCGCGGGCGAGGTTCAAGCCGTCCGACAGGGCGCGCGCCGGGCCCTGGACGGCGCGGTCCAGCCACCGGTCCGGTTCGCCCAGATGCCGCGGCCAGACCGCCAGCCGTTCCACTAGGTCATGGCCCGCGGCGGCGCAGTCGGCGGCCAGCCCCTCGATCTGCGGCCACGCGGCCTCGGGGTTCACATGGTCGATCGTCACCGGCGAGATGCCGCCCCAGTCGTTCAGCCCCGCCGCGATCAGCCGCGCCGCGCGGCCCGGATTGAGGTTGGGCGGCGCCTGCACCCCGATCGACGGATCGAGGATCAGCCGGGCGGCGGCGATGGTCCAGACCAGCTCTTCCTCGGAGGGCTCCGGCGCAGCGGCCATGCGGGTGCCGGACTTGGCCCGGAAGTTCTGGACGATGACCTCCTGCAGGTGGCCATGGCGGTCGTTCAGGGCGTTCAGCGCGAACAGGGCGTCCAGCCGCTCCTCGCGGGTCTCGCCGATCCCGATCAGCAGACCGCTGGTGAAGGGAATCCGCGCCGCGCCGGCAGCGGCGATCGACGCCAGCCGTACGGCCGGCGCCTTGTCCGGCGATCCGTGATGCGGTCCGCCCTTCTCGCACAGGCGATCGGCCGAGCTCTCCAGCATCAGTCCCATGGAGGCCGACACCGGCCGCAGCCGCTGGCAGTCCTCGGGCCGGAGGATGCCGGCGTTGATGTGCGGCAGCAGGCCGGTCTCGCGCAGCACCCGTCCCGCGACGTGTTCGAGGTAGGCGAGGGTGGTCTCGAATCCCAGTTCCGCCAGGGCCGTCCGCGCCGCCGGATAACGCAGTTCCGGCCTGTCCCCGAGCGTGAACAGCGCCTCCTTGCAGCCGGCCGTCGCGCCCTGGCGGGCGATGTCCAGCACTTCGTCCGGGGTCAGGTACGGCTTGGCTACGCCGCGCGGGGCCTTGGCGAAGGTGCAGTAGTGGCAGACGTCGCGGCACAGCTGGGTGAGCGGGATGAACACCTTGCGCGAATAGGTCAGCGTGCCGCCGAAGGCCGCGTCGCGCACGGCCCGCGCCTCGGCGGCGAGGTCCTCGATCGGCGCTCCGAGCAGGCGTCGACGCAGCGCGCTCATGCCGATCTCCGGAGCGGCGCCTGCGCGGCGCGCAGCACCGCGGCGCTGTGCGTCGCGGGAGACAGCAGGATCTGGCCGAGATCCTCGGGGCGGTCGATGTCGAGGCCGAGGGCCCCGCCCTCGATCAGCTGCAGCGGCGTCGCCAGAGCTCGCGCCGCCGCCAGGTGCCGCCGGAAGCTGTCGAATCCGAACATCAGCGGGATCTGGGTCCCCGCCGGCAGGCCGACCGCCCCGGTGCCGCCGTCGGCCAGGGACGGAGCCAGCAACAGGGATCCGCCGGAGACCGCGCGGGCGGCCATCTCCAGTTCGGCCGGTCCGACCAACGGCAGGTCGCCCGGCAGCAGCAGCACCGGTCCGTCGGTCTCCGTCCTGGCGCGGCGCAGACCGGCGGCGAAGGCGGCGTTCAGTCCGAACGGCGGCTCCTCGACCAGGGCCAGGGCGCCCCGGCGCTCGGCCCGTTCGGCCAGTTCGGCCGTCGGGGTCGCGACGAACACCGGGCCGAGCCCGACGGTCGCCGCGGCGGCCTTGAGCATGTCCTCCAGCATGGCGGCGACCAGGGCCTGGCGACTGGCCGGGCCGAGGACCGGGGCGCATCGCGACTTGGCCTCCGGCCCCCCGCGCACGGCGATGACCAGGGCGGCCTTCATGGCCTGGCCCTCCGCAAGTCGGCGGCGAAGGCCAGGGTCTCGCGGGCCAGCCGGCGGCGATCCTCGTCGCCGCGCATGACCGCCGCGGTGGCGAAGGCCCGAATCCCC
>DASPLD010000119.1:0-16885 GCA_035627755.1 Caulobacter sp.
CCTGCTGGCCCTCGACGCGGTCTTCCCCCCTGCCCTGGCGGCCAACCCCGCCTTCCGCGCGGCCGCGACCCTGGCCCTGACCCGGTTGCGCCACGACGGCGCGGCGCGCACGGTTGAGCGTCTGGCGGCGGAGCCCCGATGAGCCAAATCCTGCGCCTCAACCCGGCCGACGACGTGGCCATCGCCCTGACCGAGCTGGCGGCCGGGACGGCGGTCGAGCCCGGCCTGCGCGCCGCCGCGGCCATCCCCGAGGGCCACAAGCTGGCTGTTCGGGCCGTAGCGGCCGGCCGGCCGGTCCGCCGCTACGGCCAGGTGATCGGGCTGGCCGCCCGCGACATAGCGCCCGGCGACTGGGTCCACGAGCACAACCTCGCCATGACCGACCAGCCGCGCGACGCCGAGGTCGGCGCCGACGCCAACCCCCTCCCGGCCCCGGCCGCCCGCGCGACCTTCGAGGGCTTCCGCCGCCCCGACGGCAGGGTCGGGACCCGCAACATGATCGGTGTGCTGACCAGCGTGAACTGCTCGGCCACGGTCGCCAGACGCATCGCCGACGCCTTCCCGGGCGACCAGGTCGCAGCCCTGACCCACACCGCCGGCTGTGGCGCCGCCTCGTCCGGCGGCGACACCGCCCTGCTGCAACGCACCCTTGCCGGCTACGCCCGCCATCCCAACTTCGCCGCCGTGGTCATGGTCGGTCTCGGCTGCGAGGCCAACCAGATCCCCGACTGGATGGCCCGCGAGGGCCTGACCCCTGGCGACCGGCTGCACAGCTTCACCATCCAGGAGGCGGGGGGCACCGCCAAGGCCATCGAGCAGGGCCGGGGCCTGGTCGGCGAGCTGCTGACCGACGCGGCCCGCGCCCGCCGCGAGACGGTCGGCGCCGACCAGCTGGTCGTCGGCCTGCAGTGCGGCGGCTCCGACGGCTGGTCGGGGATCACCGCCAATCCGGCGCTCGGCGCCGCGGTGGACCGCCTGATCGCGCAGGGCGGCGCGGCCATGCTGTCGGAAACGCCCGAGATCTACGGCGCCGAGCACCTGCTGCTGCGCCGCGCCGCTTCGGCGCAGGTCGCCGAGGCCCTCCTCGACCGCATCGCCTGGTGGCGCGCCTACGCCGACCGCCACGGCATGAGCCTCGACAACAACCCCTCGCCCGGCAACCGGAAGGGCGGCCTGACCACCATCCTGGAAAAGTCGCTCGGGGCCGTGGCCAAGAGCGGCTCCAGCCCCCTGGTCGACGTCATCGGCTATGCCGAACCCCTCCGCCGCCCGGGCCTCAGCTTCATGGACAGCCCCGGCTACGACCCCTGTTCGGCCACCGGCCAGATCGCCTCCGGCGCCACCCTGATCGTCTTCACCACCGGCCGGGGCTCGGTGTTCGGCTCGCGGCCCGCGCCGACCCTCAAGCTCGCCACCAACGCCAGGCTGGCGGCCTGGATGGCCGATGATGTCGACATCGACTGCTCCCCCGTCCTCGCCGGAACCTCCCTCTCGGACATGGGCGAGCTGATCTTCGCCCGCATGCTCGCCGTCGCCTCGGGCCAATCGACCGCCTCCGAAACTCTTGGCATCGGCGAGAACGAGTTCGTCCCTTGGCAGTCGGGGGCCTACCTCTAGCCGCGCGGCTGGTCTATCAACGTCGCCCCTTCGGAGACGACCATGGATATCGCGGGCTTCACCTTCACCCGGCCCCTCACCGACGCCGACCGCGAGATCCTCTCCGGCGAGGCCCTGGCCTTTCTCGGCGACCTGGTCGACCGCTTCGCCGGCGAGCGCGACGGCCTGCTGGCCGCCCGCCGCGCCTGGCAGGCCCGGATCGACGCCGGCGCGCTGCCGGGCTTCCGCCCCGAGACCGCCCACATCCGGGAGGGAGACTGGACCGTCGCCCCCCTGCCGGCCGACCTCCTCGATCGGCGCGTCGAGATCACCGGCCCGGCCGACCCGAAGATGGTCATCAACGCCCTGAACAGCGACGTGAAGCTGTTCATGGCCGACTTCGAGGACGCCCTGTCCCCGACCTTCGCCAATGTCATCGGCGGCCAGCGGGCCCTGCGGGACGCCATCGCCCGCACCCTGACCTATGACGACCCGGCCAGCGGCAAGCACTATGCCCTGGGGCCCAGGCTCGCCACCCTGGTCGCCCGGGTGCGCGGCCTGCACCTCGACGAAAAGCACATCCTGCGCGGCGGCAGGGCCGTCCCCGGCGGGCTGGTCGATTTCGGCCTCTACCTGTTCCACAACCATGCGGCCCTGAAGGCCATCGGCAGCGGCCCATACCTCTACCTCCCAAAGCTGGAGCACCACGAGGAGGCCCGCTGGTGGAACAGCGTCTTCGTCCACGCCCAGCAGGCGCTCGGCATCCCGGTCGGCACGGTCAAGGCGACCATGCTGATCGAGACCCTGCCGGCCGTGTTCGAGATGGACGAGATCCTCTTCGAACTGAAGGACCATGCCGCCGCCCTCAACTGTGGCCGCTGGGACTACATCTTCAGCTACATCAAGACCCTGCGCCGGCACGGCGACCGCCTGCTCCCCGACCGCCAGTCGGTGACCATGGACAAGCCCTTCCTCGACGCCTACTCGCGCCTGCTGATCCGCACCTGCCACCGCCGCGGCGCCCTGGCCATGGGCGGGATGAGCGCCTTCATCCCCCGCAAGGATCCGGAGGAGAACGCCCTGGTCCTGGAACGCGTCCGGGCCGACAAGGCCCGCGAGGCCGCCAATGGCCACGACGGCAGCTGGATCGCCCACCCGGGGCTCAGCGATGTGGTCAACGCCGTCTACGGCGCCGCCTTCGCCCCCGGCCGCACCAACCAGCTGGAGGTCTCGCGCGCAAACGACGCGCCGGTCACCGAAGCCGACCTGCTGGCGGCCCCGAAAGGTCCGTTCACGGAAGCGGGCCTGCGCCACAACCTGCGGGTCGCCGTGCAGTACATCGAGGCCTGGCTCGGCGGCGCCGGCGCGGTGGCCATCTACGGCCTGATGGAGGACGCCGCCACCGCCGAGATCAGCCGCGCCTCCATCTGGCAGTGGATCAGAAACGGGGTGGTCCTCGACGACGGCAAGCCGATGACCGCCGAGCTGTTCGAGACCGCCTTCACCGAGGAGCTGGCCGTGGTCCGGGCCGAGGTCGGCGAGGACCGCTGGGCCTCCGGCCGCTGGGACGAGGCCGCCGAGCTGATGCGCGAGCTCTGCCTGCAGGACGAGTTCGCCGAGTTCCTGACCCTGCGGGCCTACGAGCGGCTGTAACTTCCCTCCCCGAATGGGGAGGGCAGGCGCGCCCTGCGCGCCAGGGGGGGAAGTCGGCCGCTGGCCGGGACCGATCTGGTCACCCCAAGCCATCGATCGTTCTTCACCTGTCCAACCAGGTTCCCCACCCGACGCGCATACCGCGCGTCTGCCCTCCCCATTCGCGGAGGGAGGTCAAAGCTCCACCCGAACCCAATCGGCCTCCGCCAGCTCGACCTCATCGAGGTTGGACCCCGGGCCTTCCCGGTCCACGACCAGGAAATCGCTGACCGCCTCGAGTGCGAGCGAATAGTGGTGCCAGGCGCCGGCCGCGTAGTTCACCCCCTGGTCCCCGCGGGCCAGGAACACCTCGATCCTGGCCGGATCAAAGTCCCCTGCTGGGGCTACGGCCACCAGATAGGGCCGCCCGCCCAGCGGCACGAAGGCCTGGCTGCCCAGCGGATGGCGCTCGAAGATCTTCAGGATCGGCTCGGCCAGCGGCGTGGACCGGAATATGCTGAGGATCACCGCCCCATCCTGCGCCGTCGCATGGGCCAGGGCGTGGTACCGCGTCGTGGCCCCATAGTTGATCTGATAATGCTCGGCATCGTTCCGTACGCTGATCACCTCGCCGTAGGGGGCGAAGGCCTCCGGCGTCAGGGGTTTGGGCCGGACCGTCCTCATTTCGCTCCCGCCTTGATCCAGGCGCCCAGCCTGGCGCGCTCGTCCTGCGTCATGCCGGTCTCATTGCCGAGCGGCATGGAGTGGTTGGCCACCGCCCGTTCGTAGATGCGGGGGGCGAACTGGCGGATCTGCTCGGGGGTGTCGTAGGCCACCCCGTTTGGCGGCGCGGTGAAGCCCCGGTGGGTCGGGTTGGCGGAGTGGCAGGTCTGGCAATGGCGGCCGATCATCGCCTGCACCTCCGGGAAGGTCGGGACGGCGACGCCGGCCTCCGGGGGCTTGGGTGTGGTGGCCAGGGCGAAGATGGCGACCGCCGCGAACAGGGCCAGCCCGTTGACCAGGGTCATGGCGTTCCTCCGGCCGGCGTTCTTCTCATTGAAGTAGTGGCGGATCGCCGCCCCGCTGAGCCCGATCCCCATCGCCAGCAGCCAGTTGAGCGGGTGGTCGACCACGTTCGGATAGTGGTTCGACACCATCAGGAACAGCACCGCCAGGGTCATGTAGTTGTTGTGGACGCTGCGCAGCTTGCCCTGCTTGCCGAGCGCCGGATCGACCGGCTGGCCGGCCAGCATGGCGGCGACGATCTTCCGCTGGTTGGGGATGATGACCAGGAAGACGTTCCCGACCATCGCCGTGCCGATCAGCGCCCCCAGGTGGATGAAGGCGCCCCGGTTGCTGAACACCTGGACCAGGCCGAAGGCGGCGGCGGTCAGCACCGTGAACCAGACCACGGCGAAGAGCCGCGTGCGGTGGGCGATGGCCCGGCAGAGCAGGTCGTAGACGATCCAGCCGCCGGCCAGGAAGCCGGCGCCGATGGCGACCGCCTGCCAGGGGGTCAGGGCGATCTTGGCCGGGTCGATCAGATAGACGCTGGCGCCGATGTAGTAGATCAGCGTCAGCAGCAGGATGCCGCTGATCCAGGTGGTATAGGCCTCCCACTTGAACCAGTGCAGCTCGGCCGGCATGTCCGGCGGGACCGAGAGGTACTTGCGCTTGTGGTAGAAGCCGCCGCCGTGCACGGCCCACAGGTCGCCCTGCACCCCCTTGGGCGTCTCGGGCCCCGCCCGCAGGCTGGCGTCCAGCCACATGAAGTAGAAGGACGAGCCGATCCAGGCGACGCCCGCGATGACATGCAGCCAGCGGACGCCGAGGTTCAGCCAGGCCTGGAGGTCGGCGAGCATCTAGGCCTGCGTCTGTTGGAGCAGCTGGGCCGCGACGCTGACCGCGATCACCTCCGGCGCCTTGCTCTTCAGGCCGGGGATGCCGATCGGGCAGGTCAGGCGGCCGGCGGGAACGCCGTCGTCACTCAGCCGACGGAGGAAGCGGGCCTTCTTGGTCGCCGAGCCGATCAGGCCGACGTAGGCGGGGCCCGCGGCCAGGGCGGTCCGGGTCAGCTGATAGTCCAGGTCGTGGTTGTGGGTGAGGATCAGGACCAGGTCGTCCGGGCCGGCCTGGCCGGCGGCCTCGATCAGCCGGGCCTCGTCCAGCACGGCGACGCCGGGGCCGGCCGCTTCGGGGCGGCTGTCGCGCCAGTCGAGCCGGAAGGGCAGCGGGGCGAGGGCCCGGGCAATGGCCTGGCCGACATGGCCGGCGCCGAACAGTAGGACGCGTGGGCGGGCGGCGTCGACGCGCTCGACGAGGGCGTCGCCCTCCCCCAGGACCGGGCGGCGGCCGGGCAGGGGCGCGCCGTCCGGGCCGACCAAGGCGACGGTCCCGACCCATTGGGTCTCGTCAGCGAAGAAGGCGCGCTCCAGGCGGGTCCCGCAGACCCGGGCCTTGAGGGCGTAGGGTCGGCCTTCGGCCTCCGCCTGGGCGGCGCGCGCCAGCCAGGCGCGGTCGCCGGCGCCAAGCCGTTCGAGCAGCAGGCGGACATGGCCGCCGCAGCACTGCTGGAGGAAGGGCCCGAGGGGGTAGTCCTGCACCGCCCAGTCGCGGCCGGCCTGGCCGAGCAGGCGGCGGGCCTGGTCGGCGGCGCGGTATTCGAGGGCTCCGCCTCCGATGGTGCCGAACTGGCCGCCGGGGGTGACCAGCATGCGGGTCCCGGCCTCGCGCGGGGTGCTGCCCTCGGCCGCGATGACGGTGACCAGGGCCAGCGGCTCGCCGATCGCCACGGCCTTCAGGGCGCGGGCGGCCCAACTCACGCGCCACCCGCCCGGCGGCGGACATCGTCCACCGCCATCAGGATGCGCTCCGGCGTGGCCGGGGCGTCGAGATCCGGCATGATCTTGAAGTCCCCGACTGCCGCCACTGCCTGGGTCAGGGCCGAGAAGACGCTGATCGCCAGCATCAGCGGCGGCTCGCCGACCGCCTTGGAGCGGTGGATGGTCGGCTCGGGGTTGGGCTGGTCCCAGAAGTCGATGTTCAGGATCGGCGGGCGGTCGGAACAGGCCGGAATCTTGTAGGTGGACGGAGCGTGGGTCTTCAGGACGCCGGCCGCGTCCCAGACCAGTTCCTCGGTGGTCAGCCAGCCCATGCCCTGCACGAAGCCGCCTTCGATCTGGCCAAGATCGATGGCCGGGTTCAGCGAGGCCCCGCAGTCGTGGAGGATGTCGGCGCGCAGGCACCGGTTCTCGCCGGTCAGGGTGTCGATGATGACCTCCGAGCAGGCCGCGCCCCAGGCGTAGTAGTAGAAGGGCCGGCCCTGGTGGCTGGCGCGGTCATAATGGATATCCGGGGTGCGGTAGAAGCCCGCGGCCGACAGGCTGATGCGATTGAACCAGGCCTCGCGCGCCAGGCTGGTGAAGTCCTGGCTTTGGTCGCCGCAGCTCAGCTGGCCGGCCGCGAACACCACCGCGGCCGGATCGACGCCCCATTTCCTGGCGGCGAAGGCGGCCAGCCTGGCCTTGATCTGGTTGGCGGCGTCGAGGGCGGCCATGCCGTTCAGGTCGCTTCCCGAGCTGGCGGCGGTGGCGCTGGTGTTGGGCACCTTGTCGGTGACCGTGGCGGTGATCCGCACCCGGTCGAGGTCGACGCCGAACGCGTCGGCGACCACCTGGGCGACCTTCTGGTAGAGCCCCTGGCCCATCTCCGTGCCGCCGTGGTTCAGCATCACCGAGCCGTCGGTGTAGACGTGGATCAGGGCGCCGGCCTGGTTCAGGTGGGTGGCGGTGAAGCTGATTCCGAACTTCACGGGCGTCAGGGCGATGCCCCGTTTCAGCCAGCGGTTCTGCGCGTTCCAGGCGGCGATGGCGGCGCGGCGTTCGCGATATCGGCTGGTCGCCTCCAGCCGTTCGATCAACGCCAGGATGGGCGCGTGGTCGACGGTCTGTCCGTACGGGGTCTGGACACCGGCCACGCCGTAGAGGTTGGCCTTGCGCACGCCGAGCGGATCCTTGCCCAACTTCAGGGCGATGGCGTCCATCGCCCGCTCGATCCCCATCATCCCCTGCGGCCCCCCGAACCCCCGGAAGGCGGTGTTGGAGACGGTGTTGGTGCGCCAGCGGTGGGAGACGATCTCGGCGGCCGGGAGGGCATAGGCGTTGTCGCTGTGGAACATCGCCCGGTCGTTGATGGCCATGGAGAGGTCGGCGCTGAAGCCACAGCGGCTGCCCATCTCCACCGCATAGCCGGCCAGACGCCCCCGGTCGTCGAAGCCCGCTGACCAGGCGGTCTCGAAGTCATGCCGCTTGCCGGTCATCACCATGTCGTCGTCCCGGTCGAGGCGCAGCTTGGCGGGCCGGCCGGTGCGCACTGCGACCAGGGCCGCGGCGGCGGCGAACAGGGCCGGCTGGCTCTCCTTGCCGCCGAACCCGCCGCCCATCCGGCGCACCTCGACGGTGACCGCGTGATCGCGCACGCCCAGCACCTTGGCGACGTTGTGCTGCACCTCGGTCGGGTGCTGGGTCGAGCACCAGACGTGGACGTCGCCGTCCTCTCGGGGCGTGGCCAGGGCGATCTGGCCCTCGAGGTAGAAGTGGTCCTGGCCGCCGATGGCCAGCCGGCCGGACAGCCGGTAGGGCGCGGCGGCGATGGCGCCGGCGGCGTCGCCCAGCCGCATGACCTGGGCGTCCTCGATGACCGATCCGGCGGCGCGGGCCTGGTCCTGGGTGAGGATGGCGGGGAGGTCCTCGAAGACGATCCGGGCCAGGGCGGCGGCCGCGCGCGCTTGCTCGACCGTCTCGGCCGCGACGGCGAACAGGGACTGGCCGACGAACTGGACCCGGTCCTCGGCGAACAGCGGATCGTCGAGGGCGACCGGGCTGACGTCGTTCTTGCCCGGGATGTCGCCGGCGTGGACCACGTCCACCACACCCGGTGCGGCGCGGACCGCAGACAGGTCCATCGAAACGATGCGGGCGTGGGCCAGGGGGCTCTGGGCGATGAACAGGTGGACGAGGCCGGCGGGCTCGGGGATGTCGTCGATGTAGGTCGCCCGGCCCGCGACGTGCTTGTCAGCGCTGTCGTGCTTGATCGGCCGGCGCACAAGGCCGGCGGCGGGGGCTCCGGCGTCAGGCATCGAGCGCCTCCGCCTCCAGCACCCGCACCGGCTCTCCCGCGCTTTCCACGAACAGCTTGCGCAGCAGGTTGCCCGCCGCCGCCAGGCGATAGGCGGCGCTGGCCCGCATGTCGTCGATGGGGGTGAAGTCCTCCGCCAGGGCGCCGACGGCGGCCTCGACGGTCTCCTCCGTCCAGGGCCGGCCGGCGAGGGCCGCCTCGCAGGCCGATGCCCGCCTGGGCGTCGCCGCCATGCCCCCGAAGGCGACGCGGGCGTCGCTGACGGCCCCGTACCGCAGTCCGATGGAGAAGGCCCCGCAGACGGCGGAGATGTCCTGGTCGAAGCGCTTGGAGAGCTTGAACGTCCGGAACAGCCGGCCCTCGGCCAGCGGCGGGACCACCACCGCCTCGACGAACTCGCCGGGCCGCCGGTCCTGCTTGCCGTAGGCCAGGAAATAGTCCTCCAGCGGCAGGCTGCGGGCCTCGGGGCCCCTTCGCAGCACCAGGGTCGCGCCGAGCGCGATGAGGGCCGGAGGCATGTCACCGATCGGCGAGCCGTTGGCGATGTTGCCGCCGATGGTGCCGCTGTTGCGCACCTGGACGGAGCCGAGGCGGCGGAGGAGCTCGCCAAGGTCCGGATGCAGCGCGCGGAGCCGGGCCAGGGCGTCGGCGTAACATACCCCCGCGCCGATGCGCAGACCCTCCGGAGTTTCGTCGATGGCTTGCAGCTCCGCGACGCCGCCGATCCACAGGATGGTCTCCAGCCGCCTGTGCTGCTTGGTCACCCACAGGCCGACGTCGGTGGCTCCGGCCAGGACCACGGCCTCGGGATAGCGCTCGGCCAGGTCGGCAAGGTCGGCCAGGGAGCGGGGGGCCAACCAGCGGCGGCCCTCAAACGTCAGCGCCAGCGCGGGATCGGCGGCAAGCGCCTTCAGCGCCTCGACCGGATCGGGCTCCGCCGTCGGAGCCACCGCCGCGGCGGCGGCCACGATGGGGCCATAGCCGGTGCAGCGGCAGAGGTTGCCGGCCAGGCTGTCGTTGACCGGGGGCGGCTCGGCTTCGCGCCCACGGGCCCACAGGCTCATCACGAAGCCGGGGGTGCAGAAGCCGCATTGGCTGGCGTGGTGCTCGACCATCGCGGTCTGCACCGGGTGCGAGCCGCCGAGGCTCTCCACGGTCTTCAGCGCCTTGCCGTCCAGCATGGGCGCGAACAGGATGCAGGCGTTGACCGCCCGCCAGCGCACGACGTCGCCCTCCAGTTCGCCCAGCGCCACCGTGCAGGCGCCGCAGTCGCCCTCCGCGCAGCCTTCCTTGGTCCCGGTGCGGCGCATCTTATAGCGCAGCAGGTTCAGCACCGTCAGGGTGGGGTCGAAATCGCGCAGCTCGACCCGCTCGCCGTCGAGGATGAAGCGGACCGTATCGCGCATCAGCTGCCCCGATAGGTCGAATAGCCGAACGGCGAGACCAGCAGCGGCACGTGGTAGTGGGCGGCGGTATCGGCGACGCCGAAGTCGATGGCCACGGTCTCCAGGAAGGCCGGCTCGGGCAGGGCCAGGCCGAGGCTACGGAAATAGGCGCCGACGTCGAACTCCAGGCGATAGGTCCCGGCGGCGATGGTCTCTCCCGTCAACAGGGGCGCGTCGCACCGGCCGTCGGCGTTGGTGCGGGTCTCCGCCAGGACGGCGCCTTCCCGGATCAGGCGCAGGGCCACGCCGGCGGCCGGACGGCCGTGGGTGGTGTCGAGAACGTGGGTCGTCAGACCGGTCATTCAGGCTCCAGGGGCCGCGACGCGCGGCGGAGCAGGCCAGAATTCTCCCTCGGGGCGGCGAATGCAACCACCCGCTTGACGCAACGGCCCCGGCGGGCTCCGTATGGCCGTCCGATGAGCGACATCTATCCCCGAAACCTGATCGGCTATGGCCCCAATCCGCCGCATGCGGACTGGCCCGGCGGCGCCCGGATCGCCGTCCAGTTCGTGCTCAACTACGAGGAGGGCGGCGAGCGGTCGATCCTGCACGGCGACGCCGGGGCCGAGACCTTCCTGTCCGACATGATCTTCCCGGGCCCCGTCGAGGCGGCCCAGCATATGAGCATGCAGTCGATCTACGAGTACGGCTCCCGGGCCGGGGTCTGGCGGCTGCTGCGACTGTTCGAACGCTATGGCGTGCCACTGACGGTGTTCGGGGTGGCCATGGCCATGGAGCGCAACCCCGCCGTGGTCGAAGCCTTCCTCAAGGCCGGCCACGAGGTGGCCAGCCACGGCTGGCGCTGGATCAACTACCAGGACATCCCCGAGGCCATCGAGCGCGAGCACATGGACCGGGCGATCGAGGTCCACACCCGGCTGACCGGCCAGCGGCCGCTGGGCTGGTACATCGGCCGCACCAGCCCCAACAGCCGGCGGCTGGCGGCCGAGGAGGGCGGCTTTCTCTATGACGCGGACGACTATTCCGACGACCTGCCGTTCTGGACCCAGGAGGCCGGCCGGCCTCATCTGATCGTGCCCTACTCCCTGGAGGCCAACGACATGCGGTTCGCGGGCACGGGGCTGAACACCGGCGAGCAGTTCTTCCAGTACCTGCGGGATGCCTTCGACGTGCTGTACGCGGAGGGCGAGGAGCGGCCGAAGATGATGTCGGTCGGCCTCCACTGCCGGCTGGCCGGGCGGCCGGGCAAGCTGGCGGGCCTGGAGAAGTTCCTGCGCCACGCCCTGTCGCACCAGGACGTCTGGTTCGCCCGGCGGATCGAGATCGCGCGGCACTGGCGGGAGCGGCATCCCCCCAAGGATCTGGCCAATGGCGGTTGATTTCACGACCCGGTTCGGCGGCGTCTACGAGGACTCGCCCTGGGTTGCCGACGCCGTCTGGCCCCACGCCGCCGAGCTGACCACCGCCGAGGCGACGGCCAAGGCCATGGCCGAGGTGGTCGACGCGGCGCCGCCGGAGAAGAAGCTGGCCCTGATCCGCGCGCATCCGGAGCTTGCCAGCCGCGCCAGGATGGCCGACGCCTCGGTGAAGGAGCAGTCCGGCGCCGGCCTCGACCAGTGCAGCGCCGAGGAACTTGCGGCCTTCCAGCGCCTCAACGCCGCCTACAAGGCGCGCTTCGGCTTTCCCTTCATCGTGGCGGTCAAGGGCATGAGCCGCGCGGACATCCTGGCCGCCTTCGAGGCCCGGCTGAACAACGATCCGGACACGGAATTCGCCGAAGCGATCGCCCAGATCCACCGCATCGCCCGCTTCAGGCTGGACGCCCTGTTCGAGGAGGCCCCGTGACCCATCCCTACGCCGGTCTGATCGACCTGGCCCAGCCGCGGCTGGGCGGCAAGGTGGTCTTCGCCACCGACGACTTCTTCGCCGACAAGAGCCGGATGATCGACCCGGCCGAGCCGGTCTTCATCCCCGGCAAGTATGACGAGAACGGCAAGTGGATGGACGGCTGGGAAAGCCGCCGCAAGCGCGTCCCCGGCCACGACTGGGCGATCGTCAGGCTGGGGGCGCCGGGCGAGATCGCCGGCTTCGAGATCGACACCCGCCACTTCACCGGCAACTACCCGCCGAGGGCCTCGGTCGAGGCCTGCGTCAGCGAGACGGAGGTCCCCGGCGAGGAGACGGCCTGGGCCACCCTGGTCCCCGTCATCGACTTGCAGGGCAATCATCGCCGCTTCGTCGACGCCCAGGCGGGCGGGGTCTGGACCCATGTGCGGCTCAGCATCTATCCCGATGGCGGCGTCGCCCGCTTCCGCATCTTCGGCACCGTCCACAAGGACTGGTCGAAGGTCGATCCGGAGGCGGTGATCGACCTGCTGGCGATGGAGAACGGCGGCCGCGGCCTGATCGCCAACGACGAGCACTTCGGCCGGGTCGAGAACCTCACCGCGCCGGGCCGAGGCAGGGACATGGGCGACGGCTGGGAAACCCGCCGCCGCCGCGAGCCCGGCCACGACTGGGCGGTGCTGCAGCTCGGCCACCCCGGAACCATCGAGGAGGTCGTCGTCGATACCGCCCACTTCAAGGGCAACTACCCCGACCGCTGCTCGATCCAGGCGACGCTGGACGCGCATGGAACGGCTGAGGAGATCGCCCAAGCGGCCGAGGCCTGGCCGGTGCTGCTGCCGGAGGTGAAGCTGTCGATGGACCACATCCATGTGTTCAGGGACGAGCTGGCGGCGCTGGGGCCGGTGCGGTTCGTACGGCTGAACATCTTCCCCGACGGCGGGGTCAGCCGGCTGCGGATGAAGGGGCGCAAAGCTTGAGCGATCCGGACTATCCGGCCTGGCTCGACCTCGTCTGGGTGAGCGTGGACGCTCGGGGGCGCCTTGGCGCCTTCGCAACTGGCGGGCAGGGGCCGATCGCGGTGTCGGCGTTCCTCGCGTCCGAACAGGTCGGCGACTGGCTGGACTCGCTACCAGACCGGTCGGCCACGAAGCACGGCGCCGCGGAGGCCTTCAGCATTTACGCGCGCAAGGGACTATTCGCCTTCGACTGGTCAGATGTTCACCGCACTTCGGATTGGCTCGACGCCTATGAACTGATGGCTGCGCCTATGGAGCCCCTGCTCATCGACCAGATTCCGGTCACCGTAGCGAAGTTCATCGCCCGGACCACGTTGGACATCGACCTGGAGCAATGCCCGACGCTAGACCCACGCCAGTTTATCAGCTGTCACGTCGCCAACTGAGCAAGCTAGCGTCAAGGCCGTCAGCCTCAACGCCCAGCCCTGATCAGCCCTTTGCGGGGCAGCGCTCCATCTTCCGTTCCCGCGTCAGCCTTTTGACGTGGGCGCGGGTCAGCAGGCCGCGTCCGTCGACCGGCTGCTGGCCGGCCATGGTGACCACGCCGAAATGACCGTCCCCAAGGCGCACCAAGTAGAAGACGGCGTGGCGGTGATAGGAGATGCTCGGATAGATGCCGTACTCGTTGTCTAGGAAGACCGGGATGCGGTCCGGGACCCATCCGCCCTCATAGACCTTGGTCACCGAGATCCGGTAGCCCCCGTTGAGCCTCAAGGTCCCCAGCACGGCGACGTCGTAGCAGGTGATCGGCTCGCTCGCCGGAGCGGCGAGCAGCATAAGAGCTGACAGCGCGGCAACGCTCATGGCGTTTCCTCCATCGCGATCGGGGCAGGCTGCGCCTGGCGGGGCGGCGCGTCAACCGGAGGTCAGCCCGCCCTGCCGTTCGATGAAGCCGACAATCGTGTCGACGCCCTCGAGGCGGGTCAGGTCGCTCATCACGAACGGCCGCGCGCCGCGCTGGATTTTCGCGTCGCTCTCCATCACCGCCAGATCCGCCCCGACGTGCGGCGCAAGATCGGTCTTGTTGATGATCAGCAGGTCGCTGCGGGTGATGGCGGGGCCGCCCTTCCGGGGGATCTTCTCGCCCTGGCAGACGCTGACCACATAGAGGGTCAGGTCGGCGAGGTCGGGGCTGAAGGTGGCGGCCAGGTTGTCGCCGCCGCTCTCGATGAAGATGACGTCGAGGCCGGGGTGGCGGGCGGTCATCTCGGCGATGGCGGCGAGGTTGATGGAGGCGTCCTCGCGGATGGCGGTGTGCGGGCAGCCGCCGGTCTCCACCCCCAGGATCCGGTCCTCGGGCAGGGCCTGCAGGCGGTTGAGGATCAGGGCGTCCTCGCGGGTGTAGATGTCGTTGGTGATCACCGCGACGGACCAGCGGTCGCGCATGGCCTTGCACAGCTTCTCGGCCAGGGTGGTCTTGCCCGAGCCGACCGGGCCGCCGATGCCGACGCGCAGGGGTCCATTGGAACTCATGAGATGAACAGCCTCACGGGCAGGGTTTCGTGGCGCATGGCGGCGATGTCGCCCATCAGGGCGCAGCCGCCGAGGTCGTCGAGGGTGGCGGCGGCGGCGCGGGCAGAGGTGGCCAGGATCAGCGGCCCGAGGGCGGCGAGCACGGCCACCCCGTCGGTCTGGCCGAGCGGCACGGCGCGCAGGGCGATGCTGACGAGGTTCGAGGCGAAGGCGTGCAGCCAGGCGGTCACGGCGTCTTCGAGAGGGACGCCATGGTCGGCGGCGGCCTTGCCGACCGCGATGCAGTAGGGCGCCGGCGCGGCCGGGCCCCAGGCCGAAACGGCGGCGGCGAAGGCGGCGCCCTGGGCCAGGGTCTCGCGGCGGCGCTCGGCGGCCGGGGCCATGGCCTCGGCCAGTTCGGCGACCGCGGCGAGGCGGACGGGGTCGGCGGCCGCGGCGTGCGCCTCGGCCAGCAGCACGGCGTCATTCCAGCCCGAGCCGTGAGCGATGAGGTCGGCGATCCAGTCGTGCAGGCTGGCGCGGTCGTGGACCACACCCTCTGCGATCACTGTCTCCAACCCGTGGGAATAGCTAAAGCCGCCGACCGGGAAGGCGGGGGAAAGCCAGGTCAGGAGCTTGAGGAGCGGCTCAGTGCTCATGGACCTGGTGGGCTCCGCCGTAGGCCCCGCCCTCGGGGTCGAAGCGCTCGCTCACGCGGCGGACCTGGGCGCCCAGGTGCTCCAGCATGTGGCTGATGACGTGGTCGTAGCGGATCAGCAGGCGCGGGCCGTCGATCTGGGCGGCGAGGTGGCGGTTGCCCAGGTGCCAGGCAAGGCGGAGCAGATGATCGGGGCCGTGGGCGGTGATCTCCAGCAGGTCCTCCGCCGCGGCGGTCACCTGCAGGATGCGCCCATCGTCGAGCTTCAACCCGTCGCCGTGGCGCAGCTGGACAGCCGCCGGCTGGTCGAGGAGGGCGTCGATGCCCAGCCGGTCGCTGGTCAGGACGGCGCGGCGGCGGTGGCGGCCGTCCTGGTCCAGAGTGACCTGGTCGGCGGCATGGAAACCGCTGCCGGCGGGGAGGATACGGACGACCTTCAGCATAGTCAGAACAGGAAGTATCGTTGGGCCATGGGCAGGACCTCCGCGGGTTCGCAGGTGAGCAGTTCGCCGTCCACGCGGACCTCATAGGTCTCCGGGTCGACCTCGATGTGGGGCAGGGCGTCGTTGTGGATCATGTCGGCCTTGGAGAGGCCGCCGCGCACGTTCTCGACGGCGAGCAGCGCCTTGTCCGTGCCGATCCGGTCGCGCAGGCCCGCGCCCAGCGCCGCCTTCGAGGTGAACACCACCGAGGACCGGCCCAGCGCCTTGCCCAGGCCCGCGAACATCGGCCGGTAGTGGACGGGCTGCGGGGTCGGGATGGAGGCGTTGGGGTCGCCCATCGGCGCCGCGGCGATCGAGCCGCCGAGCAGCACCAGGTCCGGCTTGACCCCGAAGAAGGCCGGGTTCCAGAGGACGAGGTCGGCCCGCTTGCCGACCTCGACGCTGCCGATGTGGCGCGAGACGCCGTGGGCGATGGCCGGGTTGATCGTATACTTGGCGATGTAGCGCTTGACCCGCGCGTTGTCGGCCGCCCCGTCGCCGGGCAGCGATCCTCGCTGGCGCTTCATCTTGTCCGCCGTCTGCCAGGTGCGGATCAGCACCTCCCCGACCCGGCCCATGGCCTGGCTGTCGCTGGAGATGATCGAGAAGGCGCCGAGGTCGTGCAGGATGTCCTCGGCGGCGATGGTCTCGCGGCGGATGCGGCTTTCGGCAAAGGCGATGTCCTCGGGGATCGACGGGTCGAGGTGATGGCAGACCATCAGCATGTCGAGGTGCTCGGCCAGGGTATTGACCGTGTACGGACGGGTGGGGTTGGTCGAGCTGGGGATGACGTTCGGCAGGCCGCAGACCTTGATGATGTCCGGCGCATGGCCGCCGCCCGCCCCTTCCGTGTGGAAGGCGTGGATGGTGCGGCCCTTGAGGGCGGCGACGGTGTCCTCGACGAAGCCGGACTCGTTCAGGGTGTCGGTGTGGATCATCACCTGGACGTCATGGGCGTCGGCGACGGCCAGGCAGTTGTCGATGGCGGCCGGCGTGGTTCCCCAGTCCTCGTGGAGTTTCAGGGCGCAGGCGCCGCCCAGGATCTGTTCCTCCAGGGCGGCGGGCAGGCTGGCGTTGCCCTTGCCGGCGAAGGCCAGGTTCATGGCCAGGCCGTCGGCGGCCTCGATCATCCGCTGCAGGTGCCAGGGCCCGGGGGTGCAGGTGGTGGCGTTGGTCCCCGTCGCCGGCCCGGCGCCGCCGCCCAGCATGCAGGTCACGCCGCTCATCAGCGCCTCCTCCACCTGCTGGGGGCAGATGAAGTGGATGTGGGCGTCCATGGCGCCGGCGGTGAGGATCTTGCCCTCGCCGGCGATGACCTCCGTGCCGGGACCGATGACGATGGTCACCCCGGCCTGGGTGTCCGGATTGCCGGCCTTTCCTATGGCGGCGATCAGCCCGTCCCGCAGGCCGACGTCCGCCTTCACGATCCCCCAGTGGTCGATGATCAGCACGTTGGTGATGACCGTATCGACCGCCCCCTGCGCGCGGCTCCGCTGGCCCTGGCCCATGCCGTCGCGGATCACCTTGCCGCCGCCGAACTTCACCTCCTCGCCATAGACCGTGAGGTCGCGCTCGACCTCGACGAACAGCTCGGTGTCGGCGAGACGCACGCGGTCGCCGGCGGTGGGGCCGAACATGTCGGCATAGGCGCGGCGCGGA
>DASPLD010000120.1:0-6563 GCA_035627755.1 Caulobacter sp.
TCGCCCGAGCCGCGCCTGACCTCCACGCCGCGGGCCTTGAGGCCCGCGAGGACGGCCGGGCTGAACTTGTGGGCCTCGCCGTTGAAATCGGGGCCGCGGGCGACGAGGTTGGGAAGGTCGATGGCGGCCTGCATCGGCAGCCCCCAGTCGAGGACGCCGACCAGGGTCTTGGCGACATAGGCGGGAATGGCGTTGCCGCCAGGTGAGCCGACGGCGCCGACGAACCGGCCCTGGCCATCCAGGATGATCACCGGCGTCATCGAGGAGCGCGGCCGCTTGCCCCCGGCCACGGCGTTGGCGGCGGGGACGCCGTCCTTTTCGGTGGGACGGAAGGAAAAGTCGGTCAGCTGGTTGTTGAGGAAGAAGCCCTCGACCATCCGGCCGGACCCGAAGAAGCTCTCCACCGTGGTGGTCATCGAGACCACGTTGCCCTCGGCGTCGACCACGACGAAGTGGGTGGTGCCGGGGACCTCGGCGGTGGCGTCGATGCCGACCATCTTCGCGCCCGCCGGAGAACCGGCGTCATGAGCGCCCGAGCGGGCGGACGGGCCGATGGCCTTGGCGCGCGCATCGAGATAACCGGCGTTGAGCAGGCCCTCGACGGGAACCGGGACGTAGCGGGGGTCGCCGACGTAGCGGTCGCGGTCGGCGTACATCACCCGGCTGGCCTCGGCGAACAGGTACCAGGCCTGGGGATCGTCTGGGCCCCGTGAGCCGATGTCGGTGCGCTCCAGCAGCCCCATCAGTTCGAGCAGCCCGACGCCGCTGGCCGGCGGCGAGGGGGCGCAGAGGACGTAGGCCCGGTAGGGGCGGCAGAGCGGCGGGATCTCCTGGGGCCTGTAGGCGGCGAGGTCGGCCAGGGTCATCGACCCGCCGTAGGGACCGGCGCGGGTGCGGGCCACGATCGCTTCGGCGATGGGGCCGCTGTGCAGCACGCCCGCGCCCTCCGCAGCCATGCGGCGCAAGACGCCGGCGTAGGCGGGGTTCTTCAGCAGGTCGCCGGTTCGCAGAGGAGTCCCGTCGGGGTTGGAGAAGTAGCTGGCGCCGTCCGGCGACCTGTCGGTGGAGATGAACCGCTGGATCTGGTTCTCCAGGCGGGGGGTGACCACCAGGCCGTTCTCGGCCACCCTGGCGGTATCCTCGAAGAGGGTGTTCCAGGGCAGCTTCCCGAACCGGCCATGCACCATCTCCAGCACGGCCATCGCGCCCGGGACCCCGGTGGACCGGCCGCTGCGGATGGCGTCGGAACGCTTCAGAGGCGTGCCGTCCTCATCGAGGAACATGGTCGGAGAAGCGGCGGCCGGCGCCGTCTCGCGGCCGTTCCAGGCGGTGACCTTCCCGGTCTTCGCCTCGTAGTGCATCACGAACCCGCCGCCGCCGATGCCGCTCGACTGGGGCTCCGCGAGGCCGAGCATCACCTGGACCGCCACCGCCGCGTCGGCGGCGCTGCCGCCCCGGCGCAGGACCGCGAGGCCGGCCTCGACCGCGAGGGGATTGGCGGCGGCGACGAAGCCGGGGACCTGGGCGCCGGCCTGGGGGGCGGGCGCCTTGACCGGCGCGGTCTGGGCTACGGCGGCGCCATTGAGCAGGGAGGCGGCCGCGAGGCCCGCCGCGAGCAGGCGAAGACAACGGGTCATGGGGCCACCGCCAGGGCGCCCGGCCGCCTCGGATCGGCGGCTCCCAAGAACAGGCCCTTGTCGATCATGATCGACTGGGCGCTGCCCATCGTCTGGCTGGTCTTGACCGGGTGGCCCATGGCCTTAAGCCCCGCCACCGTGTCCAGGTTGAAGCCGGGCTCGATCTCCAGGGTGTCGGTCGCCGCCTGGAAGATGCGCGGCTGGTGGGTGGCGGCGGCGACGTTCATGTCGAAGTCAACCACGTTGACGATCACCTGCAGCACGGTGTCGATGATGGTGCTGCCGCCCGGGGTGCCGGTGATCAGCCAGGGCTTGCCGTCCTTGAACACCATGGTCGGCATCATGGTCGACAGCATGCGCTTGCCGGGCGCCATGGCGTTGAGCGGCATGGCCTCGCCCTTCTCGGCCGCCTTCACCGCCTGCTCGTGGCTGTAGTTGTTCATCTGGTTGTTGAGCAGGAAGCCGGTCCCGGCCGGCATCACCCCCGAGCCGAAGTCGGCGCCGAGGGTGTAGGTGGTGCTGACCGCGTTGCCGTCGGCGTCGGCCACCGAATAGTGGGTGGTGCTGGGGCTCTCGTACTTCCAGGGATCGCCGCCGCGCAGGTCCTTGGCGGGTCTGGCCTTCTCCGGGTCGATCTTGGCCGCCTGCTCGTTCGCGTAGGCCTTGGAGGTGAAGCCCTTGAGCGGGGCCTTCACGAAGTCGGTGTCGCCGAGGAACTCGTAGCGGTCGGCGTAGGCCAGCTTCATCGCCTCGGCCTGCAGGTGCAGCGACCGGGCGCCCCAGCCCATGGCCTTGAGGTCATAGCGCTCGAGGATGTTGAGCATCTGCAGCAGGGTGGCCCCGCCGGCGCTGGCTGGCGGGGTGGTGTAGACGGTGTGGCCGCGATAGCTGCCGACCAGGGCCTCCCGCACGACGGGGCGGTAGGACGCCAGGTCCTCGGCGGTGATCAGGCCGCCGTTGGCCTTCATGTCGGCGACGAACCGCTTGGCGATCTCGCCGCGGTAGAAGGCGTCGGGACCCTTGTCGGCGATCTGGCGCAGGGACCAGGCCAGGTCCGGCTGCTTCAGGGTCTCGCCGGCCCGGTAGAGGCTGCCGTCCGGCTTGTAGAAGGTCCTCTTCGCGTCGGCGGACTCGCTCAGCCGCTCCTTGCCCCAGGAGAAGACGAAGGCCTCGTCGGGCGTGAGGACCACGCCCTCCTCCGCCAGCCGGATGGCCGGGGCGATCACCGCCTTCCAGGGCAGCTTGCCATAACGGGCGTGGGCCAGGTGCAGGCCGGCCACCGTGCCGGGCACGGCGGCGGCCTTGTAGCCCTTGGAGGCGGCCGGGCTCTCCTCGCCGTCACGGTTGACGAAGTCCTCGATCCTGGCCTTGCGCGGCGCCACCGAGCGGTAGTCGATGACCACCATCTTCTGCTCGGCCGCCACCCAGATCATGGTGAAGCCGTCCCCGCCGATGTTGCCGGCCCGCGGCAGGGTCACCGCCAGGGCGAAGGCCACCGCCACATGGGCGTCCACCGCATTGCCGCCCTTGCGCAGGATTCCGGCCCCGATCTCGCTGGCCAGGGCGCTCTGGCTGACCACCATGCCCTTCTCCCCCACCACCGGATGATGGATCGAGGGGTATTCCAGCAGCTGCCGGCGCTGCGGCTGGGCCGTCCCGACGGCCGGGGCGACCGCCAGGGAGACGGCCGCAAGGGCGGCGGCGAGGCGACGGAGAAGGGCGGCGGCTTTCACGGGATCAGACGTCCTTGGCTGACTTGTATTCGTCGACGTCGATCTCTCCCTCCCACCGCGCGACGGCGGTGGCGATGGCGAGGTCGCAGGTGACGTTGGGCACGGTGCGCATCATGTCGAGGATGCGGTCGAAGGGCAGGATGAAGCCGACGATCAGCGCCGTCTGGGCGTCCGGGATGCCAATCGAGGCCAGCACGGCCGGCAGCACGAAGAAGCTGCCCGACGGCACCGGGGCGGCGCCCATGGCCACGATGGCGATGGTCAGGGCGACCACCACATATTGCACCGGCGTCAGGTCCACCCCGAAGGCCTGGCAGGCGAACAGGGTCAGCATGCCGATGTACATGGCCGTGCCGTCCATGCCGATGGTGGCGCCGAGCGGGAGGACGGTGGAGCTGATGGTCGGCTTGATGCCGAGGTTCTCCTCCGCCACCCGGATGGCCACGGGCAGGGTGGCCGAACTGGAGGAGGTGGAGAAGCCGACCATGATGGCGTCGGCCACCCCGCGGTAGAAGGGGATCAGCGGCAGCCAGGCGCCCAGCCGCACCACCGCGCCGTGGGTGATCAGGGTCTGGATCAGGGCGCCGATCAGCACGCAGGCGGCCAGCTTGGCGATGTTGGTGAAGATCTCGGCCCCGCCGTTGCCCATCAGCACGCAGATCAGGGCGAAGACGCCGAACGGGGCGACCTCCATCACCATCTCGACGACCTTGAGCATCACCTCCGAGCCCGACTGCAGGACCTTGGCCACCGGCTCGCCTTCCTTGCCAGCCAGGATCACCGCCACCCCGATGATCAGGGCGAAGAAGATGATCGACAGGGTCTCGCCCTCGGCCAGGGACTTGATCGGATTGGTCGGGACGATGGAGATGAACATCTCCGCCGTGCTCTTGGTGGCCGCCACCACCCCCGGCTTGACCCCCTCGAAGGTGGCCCCGAGGCCGGGCGCGATCAGGGTGGCTATGGTCAGGCCGATGCTCACGGCGATGACCGTCGTCAGCAGGTACATGCCGATCGTCTTGAAGCCGATGCTGCCGAGGCGCCGGGCGTCACCCAGCTGGGCCACGCCCGAGGCGATGATCATGAACACCAGCGGTGCGACGATCATCCGGATCAGCCGGATGAAGACATCGCCGATCCATTTGATGCTGTTGGCCCCCTCGCCCCAGAAGTAGCCGATCACCCCGCCCAGGATCAGGGCGACGAGGATCCGCTGCCACAGGGGGATGCCGAACCAGAAGCGGAGGGGGCCTCCCCTTCTTGCCTTGGGCTCGGCGGGAGGCGGGGTGTCGGGAGCGACGATGGCGTCGGTCATGCGGGGCAGCCCTCTTTCGGTGTTGAGGGGCGCAGGCCCTTGCCGGCCAGCGCTCCGGTGAGGCGGCCATCGTCTATCGCCGCGACGCCGTTGACGAGCGAAAGCTGCACGCCCTCTGACTGTCGGCTGGGCTCGGCGAAGGTCGCGAGGGCGCGGAAGGCCTTCGGATCGAACACGATCACGTCGGCGAAGTAGCCTTCGCGCAGGTAGCCGCGGCCCTGGATGCGGAAGATGTCGGCGGTCTGGCCCGACGAGCGGCGCACGAACCGCTCGGGGCTCATTGTCCCGCCGCCGACGAAGGTGGTCCAGGCCAGGGGGAAGGTTCCGAAGCGGCGGGGATGGCCTTCGGTGGCGTCGGAGCTGGTCACCACCCAGGGCCGGGCGGCGAAGGCGGCGATGTCGGCCTGGGTCATGTTGAAGGAGGCGACGCGCGCGTCACCCTCGTCGCGAACGATGCGGATGGCGGTGTCCGCCGGCCCCTCGCCGGCGGCCCTGGCGACCGCCCCCAAGGTCTTGCCGGCGTAGGGACCGCTGGTGATCAGCAGCGACTCCGGCCCGCCCCGGCGGCGCAGGTTGTCGGCCACCTCGGCCTGCAGGCGGGCGGCGTTGGCCGGATCGGCCAGGCGCTTGCGGCCCGCCGCCATGCCGCCGTCCATCACCCAGCGCGGAACGAGGGCGTTGGAGACGCGGGTGCCGGAGGCGGCCCAGGGATACTGATCGGCGGTGACCTTGCGTCCCGCCGCCTGCTCGGCCTCGACCAGGGCGATGACCTCGCCGGCCTTGCCATGGACGTCGACGCCCTGGGCCTTGATGTGGGCCAGGTGGACCGGCAGCCCGGCCTCCCGCCCGATGCGCAGGGCCTCCTCGACGGCGGCCAGCAGGCCGATGCTGTCGCTGCCCTCGTCCCGCAAGTGGGTCTCATAGAGGCCGCCGCGCAGGCCCGCCTCGCGGGCCAGGGCGATGACCTCTTCCGTCGGGGCGTAGGACTGGGGCGCGTAGTAGAGGCCGGCCGAGAAGCCGAAGGCGCCCTCGCACATGGCCCCGGCGACCAGGCCCCGCATCCGGGCGAGCTCGACCTCGTCCGGGGCGCGGCTCCCCTGCCCCACCACCTGGCGGCGGACGGCGCCGAAGCCGACGAAGCCGCCGGCGTTGACCCCGATCCCCCGGTCATGGAAGCCCTGCAGCTGGCGGGCGATATCCGGCCGGCCGTCTCCGTCGTTGCCGACCAGGATGCTGGTGACGCCCTGGAACAGGTGGTTGGCGGCGGCCCGCTCGGTCTTGTCGCCGGAGGAGAGGTCTGAGCCGGAGTGGGTGTGGGGATCGATGAATCCGGGGGCGACGACCAGGCCCCTGGCGTCGATGGTCCGCCTGGCGGTGAACCCCTTCGCCCTGGCGTCGCCCACGAAGACGATGCGCTCGTCCCGCACCGCGACGTCGGCGATCCGCCCGGGCTGGCCGGAGCCGTCGATGACCTGACCGCCGACGATCAGCCAGTCGACCGGGGCCGGCCCGGCGCCCAGCAGGACCGTGGCGGCGGCCAGCGCCGTCACGGTTCCCACCAGGCGTAGGGGTAGCGGTCCTCGGCTGAGCGGCCGGATCATCGCGTCGATCTCCTCAGGTCAGGCGGCGATCAGAACCGCTTGCGGATGCTGGCGTAGACCACCCGGCCGCGCGGCGAGTGCAGTTCGCCAAGGAAGCCGAGGTCGCTGTCGGCCAGCGGCGGCTGCTCGTCGAACAGATTTCGCGCCCCGACCCGCAGCCGCGCCCCGTCCAGCCAGTTGTCGGTGTCGAAGCTGTACTGGACGTAGAGGTTGTGGATCTGGACGTCGTCGACCACCCAGCGGGTGCCGTCGGCCAGGGTGGCGCTGGTGTCCTCCA
>DASPLD010000121.1:0-3124 GCA_035627755.1 Caulobacter sp.
GGGCACGCCCTTCCAGCGCCAGTTGTCGATCCAGGCGATCAGGGCGACGAACGTCTCCGTTCCCGACGGGCGGCCGACCTCGGCTTCATAGGACGCGGCGGGCCGGCCCTCCACCGTCCCGGCGACATACTGCCCCCGGACGCTGTCCTCGCGGGCCGCTTCGGGGGTGAAGCGGCGCAGCGAGCGCAGCACCTTGACCTTCTCGTTGCGCACCGCGTCGGGCTCGAGGTCGGACGGCGGCTCCATTGCCACCAGGCACAGCAGCTGCAGCATATGGTTCTGCAGCATGTCGCGGATGGCGCCGTAGTCATCGTAGTAGCGCCACCGGTCGCCCACCTCCTGGGTCTCGGCCACGGTGATCTGCACGTGGTCGATGGCCAGGTTGTTCCACAGCGGCTCGAACAGGGCGTTGGCGAAGCGCAGGGCGATGAGGTTCTGGACCGTCTCCTTGCCGAGGTAGTGGTCGATGCGGAACACCTGCCGCTCCTCCGCCGCCTGGGCGATCACCGCATTGATCTGCCGGCTGGATTCCAGGTCGCGGCCGATCGGCTTTTCGAGCACCAGGCGGGTGCTTTCGCCGATCAGCCCGGCGGCGGACAGGGCGGCTGTGACAGGCGCGAACAGGCTGGGCGACAGGGCGTAGTAGATGACGACCAGGCCGGCCTCGCCGACGCGGGCCTTGAGGGCGGCGGCGCCGTCCGGCCTGCCCGCGTCGGCCGAGAGGTAGTCGAGCCGTTCGGAGAGCCGGGGCCAGGCCTCCTCGAGGCCGTCCTTGCCCTCCAGGTGGTCGCGGACCTCCTTGCGGTAGCTGGCCGCATCGCCCTCGGCCCGGCCGACGGCGATCACCCGCAGATCCTCCGGCAGCAGCCGATCCGCCTCCAGGTGCAGCAGCGAGGGCAGCAGCATCCGCAGGGACAGGTCCCCCGCCCCCCCGAGCAGAATCAGAACCGGAGCGGGATCAGCCATGAGGCCTCCTGGGAAAACGGCAGCGCTTGTCGCGGCGCCGCCCGACCCAAGAGAGTCAGCGTCTCAGACCCCCCACCGGTTCAACGGTCGGATCGCGGTGGGGGTCAGACAAACGCATTCTGCGCGGCGTCGTAGCGCTTATGCCCGATCTTGCCCGCGGTTTGCAGCCGCTGAATGACCGCCTTCAGCGCCGTCACCCGTTCCGGATACTTGGCCTTGCCGATCTCGGACAGCGCATCGACGGGCTTGGCCGAGGCCAGGGCCGCCTTGATCAGCTGCTTGCCGCCCCTTCCCTGGTGCAGGATGTCGGCGATGATCAGGCAGACGATGTCGGACTTTCCGTCGAGGTTGAACCACGGCTGGTAGCGCTGGGTCATCTTGCGCTGGAGGATATCGGCGGCGACCTGGACCTGGATCCGCCGATGCTCGGCGCTGGTGTTGGCCCAGTGCACGAGGCGGGCGGCCATCAGGATTTCCTGGGTGTCGATCAGCTTCCGGTTCGGATTGAGGTAGTTCATGAAGTGGGCAAGCTGGATCTCGTCGCCGTTCTGGAACTCGAACTCCAGGTCGGTGGCGCCATTGACGGCGTCCACCCGGCAGAGCCGGCCATTGACCATCTTCAGTTCCGGGAAATAGGCCGCCATCTCGGGCGAGGCCATCAGGGCGCGGAACAGCAGGATCAGGTTGTCGCGCGGGGTGTGGGCCGCGAGCTGGTAGAAGCCGAAGGTGAACTTGGCCCGGTCGTAGGTGTTGAACAGGTTGAACCGGTTGCCGCTCTCGCAGTGGCCGGTGGCCTCCAGCAGATAGGCCCAGTGGCCGAGCCCGGCGACGTAGTCGTCGCCCTTGTAGACCGGTCCGTAGTAGTCGCCGGCCGGCATGTAGAGGCCCCAGAAGGTCTTGGCCGGCTGGATGATCTCGCGCCCGACCAGGAAGTCGGCCGCGTCCCCCCGCCGTTTGGCGCGCCAGTAGCGATCGTCGGGACCGATCAGGTCGAAGGCGTGGACCTGGGCCGGCGCCTGCGCGGCGGGAGTGATGTTGAGGTTCAGGTTGACCGCGTCCGGTATGCCGAAGAACAGGCCCTGGTCACCCGAGTAGGCCGCCTGGAAGCGGGCCAGGAAGTCCGCCGGTCGCTGCTTCACCACCGCGTCGTTGGTGTTCGAGTAGTGGTAGACCCAGCCGTCGTGGAACACCCCGATGTGCTTTTCGGGAATGTTCATCATGGTCTTGGCGGCCAGGTCGACGGCGTTCTTGCGGGTGACGAAACAGAGCTGGGTCCTGGTCAGGTCGGCCTTGTTCCAGTCGCCGACCTTGGAGCAGTGGCTGAAGGTCTCATGGACCCGGATGTTGGAGCCCGGCTTCGATCCGCCCTTGAAGTCCACGCAGTTGTAGCTGGCGGTCAGTCCCAGCGCATGGCCGACGAAGTGCGCGCAGTGGTTGGCGGACGGATCGTGGAAACGGTTGCCGCAGATCCTGTTGATGTTCTTGCCGAGATAGCCTTCGAGCCGTTCGGACAGCGTCGCCATCGGTCACCTGCCGTTGTAGAGAATGCGCTGAACCTGCCGCGCGTCGTTCCCGCGGGCCGTGATCACCATCACGCCGGTCTCCAAAAACATCAATAGGCTGTCGGGGGACAGGTTCTCGCTTCGGCTGCATTCCAGTCCCCTCGGCGACGCGGGTCAGTAGGCGCGCTGACCGATCCAGTTGCCGGGCGGGCTGTAGCGACAGACCAGGTATTCGTTCCGCGCGGACGCGGCCAGGCCGCAGCCGACATGGGTGGTCGTACGCCAGACGACCTGGGTGTAGTGGCCCACCGCCCGGCCGCTGGGGGAAACGTCGGGAAAGACGCCGTGCCGGTAGTCGAACTTCTCGTTGGTCCAGCTCTCCAGCATCCGCTCGTAGGAGAACCAGCCCTTCGTCCCCATCCACAGATTCTCGCCGAAGCCCTTGGCGTTCGAATGTTCGAACCGCTCCTGGTCGGCCAGGACGCGGGCGTAGCGTTCGGCGTCGCGGGCCAGGGCCTCGTCCCACGCGAGGGGCGGCAGGCCGAGCTGGGCCCGGGAAAGGTTGTGGCCCTCGAGCATCCGCTCGGGAAAGCGGCTCATGTCGCGCGGCGGGGGGGCGGCCAGCGCGGGGGCCGCCGCGGCGAGCAGGCCGGCGG
>DASPLD010000122.1:0-16373 GCA_035627755.1 Caulobacter sp.
GGCCGCCATCCCGCCAAGCTCAATCTTGGCGACTGCTTCGCCTACGCCCTGGCCAAGCGCCTCGACGCGCCCCTGCTCTACAAGGGCGACGACTTCGCCAAGACGGATATCCGGTCCGCCGTTCAGCCGACGTAGCCGGACGCCCGCTTCAGGCGGTCGTTGATCGCTTCGCCAAGGCCTTGGTCCGGGATCGGCGCCACCGCGATGGCGGTCGGCCTCGTCCTGTCCGCCCCCCGCAGCATGGCGAAGAGGTTTGCCGCCGCCTCGGCCAGGTCTCGGGTCGGGCTGAGGTTGAAGGGGCTGTCGGAGGGGCCGAAGGCGAGGAAGGCCTCGCCGGGGTGCGGGCCGTCGGCGTCGAGGCGCACGGGGGCGTCGGGGGCGTAGTGGAGGGCCAGGCGGCCGGGGGAGCGCTTGGCGTCGGCCTGGGCCTCGGCCAGGGGGCCGATCAGGGCCTCAATCTGGGCGCGGGTGACGGCGCCGGGGCGCAGCAGGCGCGGCGGGCCGTCGAGGACGGAGACCACCGTGGATTCCAGGCCGACCAGGCAGGGGCCGCCGTCGAGGGCGGCGGCGGCCGCCGCGCCAGTTTCCTCGAGGGCGTCGGCGAAGGTCGTGGGGCTGGGACGGCCCGAGCGGTTGGCGCTGGGGGCCACGACGGGGCGGCCGAAGGCGGCCAGCAGGGCGCGGGCTAGCGGATGGTCTGGGACCCGCAGGGCGACGGTGTCGAGGCCGGCGCGGGCGAGGTCGCAGACGGCGGCGGCATCGCGCAGGGGGGCGACCAGGGTCAGGGGACCGGGCCAGAAGGCGCCTGCCAGGGCCAGGGCGCGCTCGTCGAGGCGGGCGATGCGCCGGGCGCTCTCCAGGTCGGCGACATGGGCGATCAGGGGGTTGAAGCGCGGGCGGCCCTTTGCCTCGAACACCCGGGCCACGGCCAGGGGGTCGGCGGCGTCGGCGGCCAGGCCATAGACGGTTTCGGTCGGCAGGATGACCAGGCCGCCCGCGTTCAGGGCGCGGACGGCGGCGGCTATTTCGCCCTGCGGGCCGTCAGGCTGACGGTCACCGTCACCGGGTCCGGTATGACGTCGGTCTTCTTCCACTCGTCCTGTCCCACGCCGAAGGCCAGCCGGCTGACGCTGATCCGGGCGTTCATCTTCGCCGTGTCGCCGGTGATGACGAGGCTGAAGGGCAGGGTCAATGGTCTGGTCCGGCCGCGCAGGGTCAGGGTCCCGTTGGCCTGGTAGCGGCCCCCGCCCAGGGCCTTGAAGCCGGTGGTCCTGAACACCGCCTTGGGGAAGGCCTTCGCCGAGAACCACTTCGGCTCGGACAGGGCGGCGTCGCGGTCCTTGTTTCCGGTAAAGGCCGAAGCGGTGTCGATGGTCACCACCGCGCTGGAGCCGGCCAGGTTGGCCGGGTCGAAGCGGATCTGGGCGTCCCAGCGGGCGAAGCCGCCGTTGAAGGCCTCGCCGCCGAAGCTGGAGGAAAAGGCGATCTTCGAGGCGGCCTTGTCCACCGTCCAGGCAGGAGCCGGGGCGGCGGCGGCCGGCAGGGCGGTCAGCAGCAGGAGGGTGATAGCGGCGAGCAGCCGGACCATGGTCAGGCCTTGGGCGGGGGGAGGAAGGGGATCATCCGGCCAAGCTCGCCGTCGCGGTCGATGAATTCGTGCTTCAGAGCGCCGAGCAGGTGGAGCGGAATGAGCACATAGATCATGGCCTTGGCCAGCAGGTGGTGGGCCTCCTCGAAGATCCCGTGGACGGCGCGCATCTGCTCGCGCGGCAGTTCGCTCAGGAAGGCGATGGCCGGCCAGTCGAACAGCCCGAAGAAGCTGATCGGATAGACTTTGATCACCGGGCTGGCCGAGACCATGATCCAGCCGGTCAGCGGCAGGCCGATCATCAGCACATAGAAGCCCCAGTGCACGGTGTGGGCCAGGGCCTTCTCCCAGGCCTTGAGGTTGGGGTTGAGCACCGGCGGCCGGTGGGTCAGCCGCCAGCCCAGCCGCACCAGGCTGAGCAGCAGGATGCTGACGCCAAGGGTCTTGTGCCACTGCAGCAGGGCGATCTTCTGCTCGCCGCCCTCCATGTCGCCGCCGACCCAGCCGAGGCCGACGTTGGTCAGGATCAGGGCGGCGATGATCCAATGGAGGGTCATGGCCACGGCGCTGTAGCGGGTGCGGATGGGGGTGGTATCGGTCATTTGCGCACGAACTCCACTTCGATGATCAGTTCGATGTCGTCGGCGGCGAAAAGCGACATGCTGGTCGAGCCGAAGTCGGACCGCTTGATGAGGCCGGTGGCGGAAAACCCGGCGCGAGAGCCGAGGATACCCGAGTCGTAGCCGCGGAACTCCACGTCCAGGGTCACCGGCCGGGTGACACCGCGCAGGGTCAGGTCGCCGATCAGCTGGCCCTTCGAACCCTCGCGCTTGATCTGGCGGGAGACGAAGGTGGCCTTGGGGTGGTCCCTGGCGTCGAGGTAGTCGTCGGCGAAGTTCGCGCTGGTCTTGGGGTCTCCGACATCGAGCGAGGTGGTGTCGACGGTCACCGTCACCCTGGCGGCCTCGGGGTTCCGGGGATCCCAGTCGTAGCTGGCCTCGAAGCGGTTGAACCGCATGGTGTAGTTGGAGAGGCCCATGTGCCGCACGCGGGCGATCAGCGAGGCATGGGTTTTTTCCAGTACGTAGGTCCCGGCCGGCATTTTCCCCGGATCGGTCGCCGGCGCCGCCAGGGCCGGTGTCCCGCAGAGGGTCGCGGCGACGAGGGCGGCGGCGAACAGACGGAACATCCGGGACCTTGAACTGTGACTGTGTTGGTTGCTTGAGCTTAGCGGCTCGCCGAGGGGAGGAAAGCCCCTTGCGGGCCGAGGTCGCAGGTCTATCAAGGCTTGGCCGTGAACGGGACCTTTCCATGACCTACCAGCCGCCGATCCGCGACCTGACCCTGGCCCTCGAGGCCGCCGGCTTCGGCCGGCTGGCCGAGACGTTCCCGGAAGCCGATCCGGCCACGGTCGAGGCGGTGCTGGAGGGGGCCGGGGCGTTCGCGGCCGAGGTGATCGCGCCACTCAACCGGCCGGGGGACCTGGCGCACGCGAGATACGCCAACGGCAGGGTGACGGCCGCGCCGGGCTATGCGGACGCGGTCCGGGCGTTCGGCGCGGGCGGCTGGAACAGTCTGTCGGCCGAGCCGGAGTACGGGGGCCAGGGCCTGCCCAAGGCGTTGGAGATCGCGGTCTTCGAGATGTTCAATGCGGCCAGCCTGGCGTTCGGGCTCTGCCCGATCCTGACCCAGGGGGCCATCGAGGCGCTCGCCGCCCACGGCACGGCCCGGCAGAAGGCGATCTACCTGCCACGGATGGTCAGCGGGGAGTGGACCGGGACCATGAACCTGACCGAGCCGCAGGCGGGCTCGGACCTGTCGGCCCTGACCACCCGGGCCGAGCCGGACGGCGAGGGCGGCTGGCGGCTGACCGGCCAGAAGATCTTCATCACCTGGGGCGACCACGACGGCGCGGACAACATCGTCCACCTGGTGCTGGCCCGCACGCCGAACGCGCCGGCCGGGGTGAAGGGGATCTCGCTGTTCGTGGCGCCCAAGCGGCTGGTCGGCGCCGACGGCAGTCTGGGCGAGCCGAACGAGCTGCGGCCGGCGGGGATAGAGCACAAGCTGGGGATCCACGCCTCGCCGACCTGCGTGATGGCGTTCGAGGGCGCAAGGGCGGAGCTGGTCGGGGTCGAGGGCCAGGGACTGGCCCATATGTTCACCATGATGAACGCCGCCCGGCTGCAGGTCGGCACCCAGGGGGTGGCGATCGCCGAACGGGCCTACCAGCAGGCGCTCGCCTTCGCCCAGGAGCGGCGCCAGGGCCGCTCGGCCTGGACCGGGGAGGCGCCGGCGCCGCTCTGGGACCTGCCCGACGTACGGCGGACCCTGATGCTGATCAAGGCGAAGATCGCCGCGGCGCGCGGGGTGTGCCTGGCGACGGCGGTGGCGGCGGACCTTGGCCGGGCCGGCGATGCGGCGGCCAGGCTGCGCGAGGAACTGCTGACCCCGATCGCCAAGGGCTGGTCGACCGACGTGGGGGTCTGGGCGGCCTCGGAGGCGCTGCAGGTCCATGGCGGCATGGGCTTCGTCGAGGAGACGGGGGCGGCGCAGCATTACCGCGACTGCCGGATCCTGCCGATCTACGAGGGAACCAACGGCATCCAGGCCATCGACCTCGTGGGGCGGAAGCTGACGCTGGCCGACGGGGAGGCGATGGCGGCGCTGATCGGGGACATGCGGGAGACGGCGCGCGGGCTGAAGGACGACGCGGTCGGCGACCGGTTGGCGGCGGCCGTTGATGCGATGGAGGCGGCCGGGGCGTGGCTGGCGGAGCGGCGGGGAACGCCGGATGCGCTGGCCGGGGCGACGGCCTTCCTGCGGCTCTGTGGCGAGGCGGTCGGGGGCTGGATGCTGGCGCGGCAGGCGCAGCTGGACGAGCGCGCAGCGGCCCTGGCGGCGCTCTATGCCGGGCAGGTGCTGAGCGGTGTCCCTGGACAGGTGGCGGCGGTCACCCAGGGCGCCGGGCCGCTGGAGACGTTTGGGGGGTAGCCGAAACGCCCTCCCCGAATGGGGAGGGACGTCCTTCCGCCGCACCTACAGCTGGGCGAGCATGTAGTCGGCGGCGCTGACCTTGAATTCGCCGCCCTGTTCGACGTTGAGGGTCTCGACCACGCCGTCCTTGACGATCATCGAGTAGCGCTGGCTGCGCGAGCCCATGCCGAACTTGCTGCCGTCCATCTCCAGGCCGATCTGCTTGGTGAAGTCGCCGTTGCCGTCGGCCAGCATGACGATGTCGTCGCCGACGTTCTGGTCCGCGCCCCAGGCCTTCATCACGAAGACGTCGTTGACCGACAGGCAGGCGATGGTGTCGACGCCCTTGGCGCGCAGCGCGCCGGCGTTCTCCTTGAAGCCCGGCACATGCTTGGCCGAGCAGGTCGGGGTGAAGGCGCCCGGGACGGCGAACAGGGCGACGGTCTTGCCCTTGAACAGTTCGTCGGTGGTGATCGGGCGCGGGCCCTCGGGGCCGCTGGTCATGAAGGTGGCGTCCGGCAGCCTGTCGCCGACTTTGATGGTCATGGTGTCTCTCCCTCACCCGTTCGGGGCGTCGCGAAGGCAAATAGAGCCGATGGGCGCCGTCGCCAAGCGGGGTGACTTGAAACAGCCGTGAACCGCGCCGATGTTGGCGCCATGGTTTCCTCTGCCGATGACCGTGAGTTCCTGGCCGGGCGATTGCTCATCGCCATGCCGGGCATCGACGACGAGCGGTTCGAGCGGGCGGTGATCTACGTCTGCGCCCACGACGACAATCACGCGATGGGGATCACCCTGAACCGGCCGGTCGACGGGCTGACCATGCCGGACCTGCTGACCAAGCTGGGCGTGACTGTGACCCAGAACCACCGCGACGACATCGTCCTGATGGGCGGGCCGGTGGAGCGGGAGCGCGGCTTCGTGCTGCATACCGATGACTATTCGAGCCCCGCCGGCACCCTGCCGGTGGCCGAGGGCGTGGCCCTGACCACCAGCCGCGAGGTGCTTGCGGCGCTGGCCGCCGATGGGCCGCCGCGCAAGGCGGTGCTGGCCCTGGGCTATGCCGGCTGGGGCGCGGGCCAGCTGGAGGCGGAGATGCGCCAGAACATCTGGCTGGTCGGTGATCCGGACCCCAGCCTGCTGTTCGGCGACGACCACGAGCACAAGTGGTCGGCGGCCCTGGCGCGGCTGGGGATCAGCGCCGACCATCTATCGGGACAGGCCGGCCGGGCCTAAGGCCAATATCTTTTTTGGGGGAAATCATGGAAGATTTGGCGGCGCGGCGGATCCAGGCGGTGCGCGACCACATGGCCCTGGAGGTCACCCACGACTGGGATGCGGTGATCGCCACCTTCGAGCATCCCCGCTACGAGATGCACGGCGGGGGCCAGGTGTTCGACGGAGAGGCGGCCGTGCGCGGGTATTTCGCGGCGTCTCGGACGCCGTTTCCGGACCAGGGCAACGAGGTGATCGCCATCGCCCACGAGGGGGAGACGGTGCTGGTCGAGTTCTGGCTGACCGGCACGCACCTGGGGCCGCTGCGGACCCCGGACGGCGTGGTCGAGCCGACCGGCAGGGCGTTCCGGGTGCGGATGGCGGCGAGCTTCGAGTTCGCGCCGGGGTCGGATAAGATCGTCTGCGAGCGGCCGTACTTCGACCAGGGGGCGGTGCTGCGGGCGCTCGGGATCTAGCCCTGCCGGCGCACCGGCGCCACGCCGTCGACATAGCTTTCGTTGAGGTAGACCTCCGCCTCCTGCGGCGAGAGCGGCGGGGCGTAGCCGAAGCCCTGGCCGTAGTCGCAGCCGAGTTCGAGCAGGCGGCCGGCCATCAGGGCGTTCTCGACGCCCTCGGCCACGACCTCCAGGTTCAGGTCCTGGCCGAGCTTGACCACCGACTGGACGATCTTCGCCGAGCCTGGGTTGGCCCCCATGGTGCGGACGAAGTAGCGGTCGATCTTCAGGGTGTCGAACGGCAGGCGGGTCAGGTAGCTCAGCGAGGAGAAGCCGGTGCCGAAGTCGTCGAGGGCCAGGCCGGCGCCGCCGGCGCGCAGGGCCTTGAGCACCACGGCGGCGCCTTCCGGGTCCCGCATGATGTCGCTCTCGGTGATCTCCAGCTTCAGGGCGCCGGGCCGGATGCGGTGCTTGGCGATCAGACCGGCGACGTCCTCGATCAGGCCCGGCCGGTGGATCTCGCCGGTGGAGAGGTTGACGCTGACGGTCAACTCCCAGGCCGGCGGATGCTTGGCCTGCCATTCCGACAGTTGGCGGGCGGAGGCGCGCAGCATCCGCTCGCCGATCTCCTCCATCAGGCCCATCTCCTCGGCAAGCGGCAGGAACTCGTCGGGGGGCAGCAGGCCCCGGCGCGGGTGGCGCCAGCGGCAGAGGGCCTCGAAGCCGGAAAGCTCGCCGGTCGAGAGCCGGACCACCGGTTGGAAGAAGGGACCGATCTCGCCGCGGCCGACGGCGCCCCGCAGGTCCGCCTCGAGCGCCAGCCGCGAGAGGCCGTCGCTCTCCATGGCCCGGCCGTAGTTGGCGTCGCCCCCGCGCCCGGCGGCCTTGGCGGCCTCGACGGCCAGTTCGGCGCGCCGCAGCAGCTCGGCGGCGTCGGGGGCTTCCACCCCGCCCTGGGCCTCGACCGCGCCGACCGCCAGGGTCGGGTGGATATCGAAGCCGGCCACCCGCAGAGGCCGCTCGAGCGCCTCGCGCAGCTGGGCGGCGGCGGGAATCAGGCCGGGAGCGAGGACGGCGAACTCGTCCTCGCCGACCCGGGCCATCAGGCTGTCGGGCGGGAAGGCGGCGGTCAGCCGGGCGCCGAGCGCGGCCAGCACCAGGTCAGCCCGCTCATGGCCCAGCGCCTCGTTGAGCCGCCGCAGGCGGTCGAGATCGGCGACGACCAGGGTGAAGGGGCTTTCGACCTGCAGCCGCTCCCGGGCGCGGGCCACGAAGCTGCGGCGGTCGAGCAGGCCGGTGAGCGGGTCGCTCTCGGAGGCCGCGAAGGCGGTCTCGGGAGCCACGACCCCGGCGGCCCGGCTGCCCTCCTCCAGCCAGACCCCCCGCCAAACCCCGATCTCGCCGCCGCGCATGCGCAGCCGCAGCGAGACCTCGCTGTGGGGCGGCTGTTCGCGCAGCAGCTCGTCGGCCAGCACCCGATCCTGCGGCAGCACCAGGGCGCGCAGGGCGGCGGAGGAGCATTCGGGGCTGAGGGGACCCAGGCCCAATGTGCGGGAGGAGCCGGTGAAGCGCAGCCGGTCCTCGGAGGGGGACCAGGTCCACAGGGCGATGCCCGCGGCCCCCAACGCCTCAAGCGTCAAGGCCGCGTCCCATCCGCGGCGTTCGTTTCCCAGCGCCATGTCGGCGCGCCCCTTGAACCACTAAATTCAACTACGGATCGAAAGTTAGGATGCTTCGGGGCCGGTTGGATACCGGTTTCCTGAATGCTCTAGCTCCCGCCGTCAGGCCTGTTCCCGCTCCCGCGAAATCAACCCGAACAGGCGATGGTCTCGCCATTCGCCGTTAATTTTCAGATAAGCCCGGGCGAAGCCCTCCTCCCGGAAGCCGGCCTTGAGCAGCAGGGCGGCCGAGGCGTCGTTGCCGGGGACGCAGGCGGCCTCGAGCCGCGAGAGGCCGAGCGTGCGGAAGGCGAAGCGCGTGACGGCCCTGACGGCGGCCAGGGTGTGGCCCTTGCGCGCGGTGTGGACGCCGCTCCAGTAGCCGATCGACCCGGTCTGAGCGACCCCGCGGCGGACGTTGCTGAGGGTGATGCCGCCGGTCAACGCGCCGGTCTCCTGGGAGAAGACGAAGAAGGGGTAGGTGACCCCATGTTCCATGTCGCGGCGCCAGGCGTCGAGCCGGCGGCGGAAGGCGGCGCGGGTCAGGTCGTCGCGGGCCCAGGTCGGCTCCCACGGCTGCAGGAAATCCCGCGAGGCTGCGCGGACGGCGGCCCATTCGGCATAGTCGCTGGCCTTGGGCGGGCGCAACCGGACCGTCCCGCCGTCGAGGCGGAACGCGGAATCGAGGCCGGTCCAGTCGATCAGGGCCATGATGGTATGGGGCGCCGGACGGGCGTAGGCGTCAAGGCCGTCCCCCCTTTCGCGGAAGGATAGTCAACCGGCGCGCAAAGCCGCTTCGAAGGCGTCGACCGCCCCGAGCGAAACCTTGGACCCCAGGACCGAGCCGGTCACCAGGCCGGGGTCCAGCATTCGCGAGCACACCCTGGCGATATCCCCGGCCGTCACCGCATCGATCGCCTCGGCGATCTCGCCGGGCGCGAACAGCCGGTCGAACAGCAGGGCCTGGCCGGCGGCGGTCTCCGCGCGGGCCAGGGGCTGCTCGCGGGCCATGAACAGATGGGCCTTTAGCTGGGCCTTGGCGCGGGCCAGTTCGGCATCGCCAACGGAGCCTGCGAGGCTGAGGATCTCGCGCGCGCAGACCTCGGCGAGCGGGGCGGCGTCGGCGGCGGCGCAGCCGGCGTAGACGCCCAGCACCCCGGCGTCGGCGTAGGTGTCGGACCAGGCGTCGATGGCGTAGGCCAGGCCGTGGACCTCGCGGGCCTCCTGGAACAGGCGGCTGGACATGCCCCC
Source organism: Caulobacter sp. (assembly GCA_035627755.1). GTDB lineage: Bacteria > Pseudomonadota > Alphaproteobacteria > Caulobacterales > Caulobacteraceae > Caulobacter. The sequence continues at coordinate 9,144 of DASPLD010000122.1, forward strand.
GCCGAGCATCTCCACCAGGATGCGCAGGGCGAAGTAGTCGTCGTCCCGAGCGCCCAGGGCCGGCAGCAGCAGGACCAGATGGGCCTGTTCGAGGCCGCGCAGCTTGGCGGCGCGGCCGGCGGTGAACGCCGGGGCGGCAGGGGCGGGCGCGCCGGGGACGGCCGGCGCATGGCCGAAGGCGGTTTCGGCCAGCTTCAGCAGTTCGGCCTCGTCGACGGCGCCGGCGGCGCTGACCACCAGGCGGTCGGGGGCGTAGAGCGCGGCGCGCCAGGCGTCGAGCGCGGGAGCGTCCGCGGGCTTCAGCGACTTCACGGTGCCGAGGATCGGGCGGCCGTGCGGCTGACCGGCGAAGGCGGCGGCCTGGGCCAGTTCGAAGACCAGGTCGTCGGGGGTGTCCGCCGCTTCGGCGATCTCCTGGGCGACGACGCTTTTTTCCTTGGCGAGGTCCTCGGGGCTGAGGGTCGGGTTGAGCACCAGGTCGGCGAGGATCTCCATGCCTAGCGGCAGGCCGCCCGCCAGGGCCCGGACCTGAAAGCTGGTGCGCTCGTACCCCGTGGCGGCATTGACCTGGCCGCCCTGGGACTCGACCGCCTCGACGATCTGGCGCGCCGAACGCGACCCGGCGCCCTTGAACACCATGTGTTCCAAGAGGTGCGACCATCCGGAGCGGGCCAGGTCCTCGCTGGCGGCGCCGCGGCCGGCGACCACCGACAGGGCGAGGGTCTCGAGGCCCGGCATCGGGTCGCAGACCACCCGGACGCCGTTGGAGAGGGTGTGGATGGTCGGGGTCATCGGCCGGCGAAGGCCCGGACGTAGGCCATTACCGCCCCGGCGTCGGCCGGCAGGCGATCGAAACGTTCCGGCTTGCTGGCCAGCGCCCGGTCGGCGCGGGGGAACTGGGGCGTCACCCCGGTGGCGGCGCTCACCGCTTCGGGGAACTTGGCCGGGTGGGCGGTGGAGAGGACGATAAGCGGGACTGCCTCGCTGGAGAGGCTGGCCCGGCGGGCGGCGCTGATCGCAACGGCGGTGTGGGGGTCGACCAGCCGCCCGGTCTCGTTGAGGGTGGACAGCATGGCGCGGGCGGTGTCGGCCTCGCTCGCCGAGGCGCCGGAGAACAGTTCCCGCATCGCGGTGAGCGCGGAGGGCGGAATGTCGACGACGCCGGTCTCGGCGAACCCCCGGAAGGCGCGGCCGGTCTCCAGCCCGTCGCGGCGGACCGCCTCGAAATAGAGCCGCTCGAAGTTGGAGGCGACCTGGATGTCCATGGCCGGGCTCTGGGTGGCGGCGACGTTGCCGCGGGCGTAGCGCCCGTCCTCGAAGGCCCGCGCCATGATGTCGTTGCTGTTGGTGGCGACCAGGATGCGCTCGACCGGCAGGCCCATCTTCACCGCCACATAGGCGGCAAAGGCGTCGCCGAAGTTGCCCGTCGGGACGGCGAAGGCGACCTTTCGGTGCGGAGCGCCCAGGGCGACCGCGGTGGTGAAGTAGTAGACCGCCTGGGCCGCGATGCGGGCGAAGTTGATCGAGTTGACGGCCGAAAGGTCGACCGCGGCGGCGAACTGGCCGTCGGCGAACATCGCCTTCAGGATCGCCTGGCAGTCATCGAAGCTGCCGGCCAGGGAGAGGTTGGCGACGTTGGCGTCCTCGACCGTGGTCATGAACCGGCGCTGGACCTCGCTGATCCGCCCCTCCGGGAACATGGCTACGATGCGGATGCTGGAGCGGCCCTTGAAGGCCTCGACGGCGGCGCCCCCCGTGTCGCCGCTGGTGGCGCAGACGATGGTCAGCTGCCGGCCGCGGGCCTTGAGGATGTGGTCGTAGAGCCGGGCCAGCAGCTGCATGGCCACGTCCTTGAAGGCCAGGGTCGGGCCGTGGAACAGCTCGGCGAGGTAGAGGTTGGGGCCAAGCTGGGAGACCGGGCAGGTCGCCGCATGGGCGAAGGTCCCGTAGGCCTCCTGGCACATCTCCAGCAGCAGGTCGGGGCCAATCTCGCCGTCCGCGAACTTGCCGAGCACGGCGGCGGCGACCTCGGCGTACGGCCGGCCCGCGAAGCCGGCGATCTCCTCAGGGCTGAAGCTCGGCCAGGTCTCGGGCACGTAGAGGCCGCCATCGGGCGCCAGGCCCGCCAGCACCGCGTCGAGGAAGCCGATCGGCTGGGCGGCCGAGTCGCCGGACCGGGTCGAGACGTATTTCATTGAGCCTTGGGAGCCTTGAACCTGCGCCAGAGCATGGCGCCATAGATGGCGAGCAGCGCCCCGGCAAGGCCGTACCAGGTCAGGGCGTATTCGAGGTGGCGGTTGGCGATGGCCGCCGGCAGGGGGGCGGGCTTGAGGGCCTGCCAGTCGGGCCGGGCCAGGGCGCTGGCGAACAGGAAGACCGGGGCGGGGTCGGCAACGCCGAGGGCCTTGGCCATGGCCGGAATGTCGCGACCGTACCAGAGGCCGTTCTGCGGAGCGGGCGCGGCGATCAGGCCGGGCGCGTCGGGGCGGCGCAGGACACCCTCGATGCGTGCCGGTACTGCGGGGGGACCCGGGCGGGCGGAGATGGTCTCGGCCACGTAGCCGAGGTCGACGAGGATCGCGCCCCTCCCCGTCGGGCAGGCGATGACCAGGCGTCGGACGGCGGCGCCGTCGACCAGGCCGTGCAGCTCGATCTGGCGGGCGAAGGCTTGCGGCGGGCAGGTCAGGGTCGCGCGCCGGAATTCGGTGTCGGGAGCGGCGAGGTCCAGGGTTTCCAAGGGGACCGGCGGGGCGGCTTTGTTCGCCTCGATGCGGGCCAGCAGGTGGGCCTTCCAGGCCATCCGCTGCAGCTGCCAGGTCCCGAGCCATAGCAGGATGGCGAGGGCTGCGGCGGTGAAGACGGTGAGGACGAGGGGGAAGCGCTTCATGCGGTCCCTTCGTATCCAAAATCTCCCGTCATCCCGGAAAGCGCGCAGCGCTTATCCGGGACCCAGGGGTTGCAGCGCACCGGGCGGGACGCTGCGTTGGAAAGCGAGATCACGCGCCCCCTGGGTCCCGGCTCTCCGCGCTGCGCGCTGCGGCCGGGATGACGGGAAAGAAGGTGGGCGTGAACGCCTGCGGTGGAGGGGACCACTGGCGGCCGACCTCTTAGCGATCCAGCGGAGATCGTCGGAGCCCGGCTCGCCCGCCCATCGCTGATGTCGGCCTTCGCGAAAGTGGCGCCGCAGGCTTCACAGCCGGGCGCCACCTTCAGGAAGCCATCGAACAGGAAGCCCTCGCCGCAGCGGGGGCAACGGCCCGCCGCCCCTGCCACGTAAGGGTTGGTCACTACATCGTTCCGAAGATGACGTAGATGAAGGCGAACAGGAACAGCCAGACCACGTCGACGAAGTGCCAGTACCAGGCGGCGGCCTCGAAGCCGAAGTGCTGCTGGGGGGTGAAGCCCTTGCCCATCAGGCGCAGCAGGCAGACCAGCAGGAAGATGGTGCCGACCAGGACGTGGAAGCCGTGGAAGCCGGTGGCCATGAAGAAGGTCGAGCCATAGAGGCCCGAGTTGGCCGCCTCCTCCGAGTAGAACAGCTTCTCATGCAGGATGTGCTGGTACTCGTAGACCTGCACCGCGGTGAACAGGGCGCCGAGCAGGATGGTGATCAGCAGGCCGAGCTTGGCGCTCTTGCGGTCGCCCTGCTGCAGGGCGTGGTGGGCCCAGGTGACGGTGGTGCCGGACAGCAGCAGGATCAGGGTGTTGACCAGCGGCAGGTGGAAGGCGGGGACCAGCTCCACGCCCTTCGGCGGCCACTGTTTCCAGGCCTCGGCCACGCCCTCGAAGTTGCCGACGGCCGGCGTCAGGGTGCGGTGCTCCCAGAACAGCGACTGTTCGAAGAACATCCAGAACCAGGCCACGAAGAACATCACTTCGGAGACGATGAACAGGATCATCCCGTAGCGCAGGCCGATCGAGACGACCGGGGTGTGGTCGCCCTGGTTGGCTTCCTTCACCACGTCCATCCACCAGCCGACCATGGTGTAGAGGACCCCGGCGAACCCGGCGAACAGGACCCAGGGCGAGCCCTTCTCGATCCCGAACAGCCCCTTCATCCAGATGACCGCGCCGATGGCCATCACCGCGCCCGCGATGGAGCCGACCAGCGGCCAGGGGCTGGGGTTGACCAGGTGGTAGTCGTGCTTGACGGCGCCGTGAGCCATGTCTTCGAGCCCTGCCCTTCTCAATCTCAGACTCAAGGGCCCGGGGCCCCTGGATTCGTTTCGCTATAGCCCCGCCTTGGTCGCCCCGCCAATAGGCGAAGCGGCCTTGGAAGCGTCGGCCTGTTGGGATTCCACCGGGAAGAAGGTGTAGCTGAGGGTGACCTCGGTCTTGCCCTTCGTCTCGAAGTCGGAGGCGTATTCCGGATCGACGAAATAGACCACCGGGAACTCGACCGTCTGGCCGGGCTGGATGGTCTGGTCGTTGAAGCAGAAGCATTCGAGCTTCTGGAAGTAGGCGCCGGCCTGTTCGGGCACGACGTTGTAGCTGGCGCGGCCGGTGATCGGCGTCTTGCCGTTGTTGGTGACCTTGTAGAAGGCCAGGCCCGTGGCCCCGATCTTCACCTCCTGCGTCACCTGGCTGGGCTTGAAGCTCCAGGGCAGGTCGCGGACATTGGCGTCGAAGCGGATGGTCAGGCTGCGGTCGAGCACCCGGGCCGGGGCGGCCTCGGCCTTGCGGATCGAGCCGTCGAAGCCGGTCAGCTGGCAGAAGGCCCTGTAGAGCGGCACGGCGGCGTAGGCGGCGCCGACCATGAAGGCCAGCCCGACGCCGCAGATGATGGCGACCCTGGCGTTGCGTCTCGCGAGCTCAGAGGGGACGTTCGGCAACGTAGCCTCCCATGCGCAGGATGGTGACCAGGTAGACAATGACCATGAAGGCCACGAGGCCCAGGGCGATGGCGATGTTGCGGTTGCGCCGCGCCTTGCGGGCGGCTTCCGGATCGACCGGCGGCTGGGGGGGCGTGATCTGCGAAGGGGGAGGCGTCTGGTCGGTCATGCGGCAAGCCCCAGCATCCGTTCGGCCGCCAGGGTGGCGAACAGGGCGAACAGGTAGCCGATCGAGTAGGCGAACAGGTTGCGGGCGTCCTTGGCCCCGGCCTTGACGTCGTAGAGTTCGGGCGTGTTGCGCGGGTCGGCCCCCTCCCCCGCCTGGCTGCGGAAGAGGCGCCAGGCCAGCAGCAGGAAAACCGCGCCCCCGAGGCTGGAGACGGCCAGGTAGGGCAGATGGCCAAGGCCCGTGAACACCGGGGCGATGCAGACCGGGATCAGCACCAGGGAGTAGACCAGGACCTGCAGGCGGGTGGACTTCGCGCCCTTGACCACCGGCATCATCGGTACGCCCGCCCTGGCGTAGTCCTGGCTGGTGTAGAGGCTCAGGGCCCAGAAGTGGGGCGGCGTCCACAGGAAGATGATCAGCACCAGCAGCCAGGCGTTGGCCGGGGCCGTGCCCGAAGCCGCCGCCCAGCCGATGGCGGGCGGCAGGGCGCCGGCCAGACCGCCAATGACGATGTTCTGGGCCGTCCAGCGCTTCAGCCACATGGTGTAGACCACCGCGTAGAAGAAGATGGTGAAGGCCAGCAGGCCCGCCGCCAGCCAGTTGGTGGTCATCGCCAGCAGCATCACCGACAGCAGGCTGAGCACGATGCCCAGGCCCAGCGCGTCGGCGCCCTGCACCTTGCCGGCCGGCACCGGGCGGCCGCGGGTGCGGCGCATCACGGCGTCGATGTCGGCGTCGTACCACATGTTGAAGGCCGCGCTGGCCCCGGCGCCGACGGCGATGCAGAGGATGGCGACGGCGCCGAGCACCGGGTTGATCGGCGTTCCCGCGCAGACCATGCCGACGAAGGCGGTGAACACCACCAGGCTCATCACCCGGGGCTTCAGCAGCTGGACATAGTCCGTCCACAGCGCCGGGGCGCGGGGACGAATCTGGTCGGGTGTCGTCGGCTTGGCCATGGGCAAAGCGCCGCGCGGGGCGGCGAACTCGTCTCTTCAATGCGGCGCCGCCGCGCCCGTCAGGACGCGGCGGGCCTGGTCCTTAGTGGTGGTCGGGCTCGACCACCGGGGGTTCGTTGAACTGGTGGAACGGCGGCGGCGAGCTGAGGGTCCATTCCAGGGTGGTGGCGCCCTCGCCCCAGGGATTGGCCTCGGCCTTCCGGCGACGCACGGCGGCCTCGATCAGCACCAGCAGGAAGACGCCGACGCCCACGAGGGTGATGACGTAGCCCCAGGAGGAGACCTCGTTCCAGTAGCTGTAGCCGTCCGAGTAGTCGACGTAGCGGCGCGGCATGCCTTGAAGGCCGAGGAAGTGCTGCGGGAAGAACACCACGTTGACCCCGACGAACATGATCCAGAAGTGCAGGGCGCCGAGGAACTCGTTGTACTTCACCCCCCACATCTTCTCGAACCAGTAGTAGAAGCCGGCGAAGATCGCGAACACGGCCCCGAGGCTGAGCACGTAGTGGAAGTGGGCCACCACGTAGTAGGTGTCGTGCAGGCTGTAGTCGATGCCGGCGTTGGCCAGCACGACGCCGGTGACGCCGCCGACCGTGAACAGGAAGATGAAGCCGATCGCCCAGAGCATCGGCGTCTTGAAGTCGATGGAGCCGCCCCACATGGTGGCGATCCAGCTGAACACCTTCACGCCCGTGGGCACGGCGATCACCATGGTGGCCGCCACGAAGTAGCCCTGCAGGTTCAGGGGCATGCCGACGGTGTACATGTGGTGGGCCCACACGATGAAGCCGACGAAGCCGATGGCCACCATGGCGTAGGCCATGGCGAGGTAGCCGAAGACCGGCTTGCGGCTGAAGGTCGAGACGATCTGGCTGACGATGCCGAAGCCCGGCAGGATCAGGATGTACACCTCGGGGTGGCCGAAGAACCAGAACAGGTGCTGGTACATCACCGGATCGCCGCCGCCCGCCGGATCGAAGAAGGCGGTGCCGAAGTTGCGGTCGGCCAGCAGCATGGTGATGGCGCCGGCCAGAACGGGCAGCGACAGCAGCAGCAGGAAGGCGGTGACCAGCACCGACCAGGCGAACAGCGGCATCCGGTGCAGCGTCATGCCCGGGGCGCGCATGTTGAAGATGGTGGTGATGAAGTTGATCGCGCCGAGGATCGAGCTGGCGCCCGCGACGTGCAGCGCGAAGATGGCCAGGTCCATGGCGGGCCCGGTGTGGCCCATGGTCGACAGGGGCGGATAGGCCGTCCAGCCGCCGCCGAA
>DASPLD010000123.1:0-37840 GCA_035627755.1 Caulobacter sp.
GAGGGGGTCGTCGCCCGGGCGGTGGCCGAGGCGCGGGCCCGGTCGCGGCCGGCGACCATCGCGGTCACCGACCGGGTCGGCAATGTGCTGGCCGTCTATGCGATGACCGGGGCCCCGGGCAGCATCACCATCCGGCCGGGCCCCGGCGGGACCAATCGGGACATCCAGGGCGTGGTCGCGCCGGCCGCCGCCGGGGCCATCGCCAAGGCGATCACCGGGGCCTACCTCTCCTCGGCCGGCAACGCCTTCTCCAGCCGTACGGCCAGCATGATCGTCCAGGAGCACTTCCCGCCGGCCCCGACCACGGCCGGGCTGGAGAGCGGGCCGCTGTTCGGCGTGCAGTTCAGCCAGTTGCCCTGTTCGGACCTGTCGCGCCGCTTCATCGCCGGCGGGGGACCGGGCGCGCCGATCGGGCCCAAGCGCTCGCCGCTCGGCCTGGCCGCCGACCCCGGGGGCTTCCCGCTCTACAAGGGCGGGGTGCTGGTCGGCGGGGTCGGGGTGATCGCCGAGGCCGACTACGGGTTCGATACGAACGTGCTCAACGTCGACAACGACCTGGAGGAGATCATCGCCCTGGCGGCGATGAGCGGCCTGGACGCCCCCGCCGAGATCAAGGCCGAGCGGATCACCGTCGACGGCACATCCCTGCGGTTCAGCGACGCCACGCCTTCGGACCTGATGAGCACGCCGGCCAGCGCCCCTGGCCTCGCCAGCCTGCCGGGCGGCACGGGCGCCTTCGTGGCGGTGACCGGCTACTACCCCGGCGGCGGCGCCCTGGCCGGCCAGACCTTCGGGACCGAGGGTTCGGGCGTGCGCGACGCCACCGCCGGCGAGTTCGCCGACCCCGACGCCTTCGTGCTGACCGACGGCTCGGGGGCAAACCGCTATCCGCCAGCAGCGGGCGGCGACGGCGCCAGCGTCACCACCCCGCTGTCGGCGGCCGAGGTCCGCGCCCTGCTCGAGGAGGCCTTCGAGGTGATGCGCCATGCGCGGGCCCAGATCCGCCAGCCGCTCGACAGCCGCGCCCAGGTCAGCGTTTCGGTGGTCGACAGCCACGGCGCCATCCTGGGCATCATCCGATCGCCGGACGCCCCGGTGTTCGGGGTCGACGTCTCGCTGCAGAAGGCCCGCTCGGCGGCCTTCATGAGCAACCCGGCGGCGGGGGCCAACCTGCTGGCCGATCCCAGCGCCGACGTCCGGTCCTTCGTTCCGGCGACCCGCACCTTCCTCGGCCGGCCCGACGCCCTGACCGGGACCATCGCCTTCTCGGTCCGCGCCATCGGCAACCTGCACCGCCCCTACTTCCCGGACGGCGAGCTGGGCCGGCCGCCCGGCCCGCTGTCGCGGCCGATCAGCGAGTTCAACCCCTTCTCCACCGGCCTGCAGTCGGCCCTGGTGCTCGGCAACCTCGGCCAGCACCTGAGCTTCGTCAGCGGCGGCGGGGCCGACACCCCGGCCCGCTGCACCGGCCTGCCGGACGCCCGGCCGGGCCTCAACCGGCTGCAGAACGGGCTGCAGATCTTCCCCGGCGGGGTGCCGATCTATCGCGGCAGCCAGCTGGTCGGGGCCATCGGGGTGTCCGGCGACGGCATCGACCAGGACGACATGGTCGGCTTCCTGGGCCTGAAGGAAGCGGGCCTGCGGGTCGGCGGCATCGCCAACGCCCCGGCGGCCATCCGGTCCGACCAGGTGGTGGTGACCCAGGGGGCGACCACAACCCGCCTGCGCTACGTCAACTGCCCGTTTGCGCCCTACGTCGACAGCGGGGCTTCCAACGTCTGCGACGGGACCTGATGAGGGGCCCCGCCCGCCTTCGCCTGCTGCTGGGAAGCGCGGCCTTCGCCGCGCTCGCCGCCAGCGCGGCCACGGCGGCGGACAAGGCCAGCGTAATGGATGCGCTGGTGGCGGAGGCGCTGCAACAGCAGGCGCCGCCGGCCGAGCCTGCCGGGACCCCGCCTGCCGGGACTCAGCCGGCCGAAGGCTCGATGTTCGACTGGCTGCCCTGGCGCCGTCGCCCCGGCCGGGTCGAGACCTATCCGGAGCGGGACGCCCAGGACAATCCGGGGGCGGTGGGCGCGCCGCCGCCGGAGGCCTTCCCGCAGGACCACTTCCCCATCCCCGACCGCTGGCGCCTCGCCGACCAGTTCGGGGTCAAGGACCGCTGGTTCGATCCGTACAACCAGAACACCCTGAAGGGAGACCGGCCGATTCCGGGGACGGACGACCGCTTCCTGGTGTTCACGGGGGTTGCCGACACCATCATCGAGCCGCGCTCCTTCCCGATGCCGGTCGGGGTGCAGACCACCTCCCAGCCGGGCAGCAATGATGTGTTCGGGCGGGTCAACAGCCTGGTCTTCTCCCAGACCCTGATCGGCGGCCTGGCCTTCATCGAGGGCTCGACCGCATTCAAGCCGCCGGACTTCGAGGGCCGGGTCACCCTGGCCTTCAACTACAACTATGTGGACGTCAGCGAGCGCCGCATCCTCTCGGTCAAGCCCAGCCGCGACACCGTCCGCGAGGACCAGTTCCTGGGCGTGCAGGAAGCCTTCGTCGACTACCACCTGCGCAACGTCTCCGACCGCTACGACTTCGACTCGATACGGGTCGGTATCCAGCCATTCAACAGCGACTTCCGGGGCTTCCTGTTCCAGGACAACCAGCTGGGCGCGCGGCTGTTCGGCAACCGCGACAACAATCGCTGGCAGTACAACATCGCGGTGTTCTGGCGGCTGGAGAAGGACACCAATTCCGGGCTCAACGACGTCACCCAGGCCATCCGCGACGACCAGCTGTTCATCGCCAACCTCTACCGCCAGGATTTCCCGGTCCAGGGCATGACCTCGCAGGTCACGGCCATCTACAATCGCAACGCCGAGGCCGACGACATCCAGATCGACGACAACGGCTTTCCGGCCCGTCCGGCGCTGATCGGCAATCTCCGGCCCCGCGACTACGACGTGGTCTACCTCGGCTACAACGCCGACGGCCGGATCGGCCGGCTGAACCTGACCGCCAGCCTGTACGGGGCGTTCGGCGAGGACCGCAATTCCATCTTCACCAGCAGGCCGGCGGACATCCGCGCCTGGTTCCTGGCCATGGAGCCGTCGGTCGATTTCGACTGGATCCGGGTGCGGGGCAGCTTCCTCTATGCCTCAGGCGACGATGACCCCTACGACAATGTCGAGAAGGGCTTCGACGCGGTGTTCGAGAACCCGCAGTTCGCCGGGGCCGACACCAGCTACTGGGTCCGCCAGTCGATCCCCTTCGCCGGCGGCGGCCGGGCGGTGGCGATCAACGGCCGCAACGGGGTCTTGAACTCGCTGCGCTCGTCCAAGGAGGAGGGACAGTCGAACTTCAACAATCCGGGGACCTGGCTGGTCGGGCTGGGCGCCGACTTCGACGTCACGCCGCAGGTGCGGCTGAGCGGCAACCTCAACCACCTGTGGTTCGACGACACCATCACCCTGCAGGTGCTGCGCAACGAGGGCTCGATCCCCCAGGAGATCGGGCTGGACGCCTCGTTCGGGGCTGCCTGGCGGCCCTGGATGACCCAGAACATCGTGTTCCGGGCCTCGGGCGCCGTGTTCGATCCGGGCGACGGATTCAGCGACCTGTTCACCAACGCCGAGGGCGACGACGTCTACTATTCCATCCTGCTCAACGCGACCCTGGCCTTCTGACGATGGGGAGGGCGGGGTTCAGGCGTCTGGCATTGGGAGCGCTGGCGGCCCTGGGGCTCGCCGCCGCCTCGGCCATGGCCTGGGAGGAGGAGGAGAAGCCGGTCGAGCGGACCTATGTCGCCGCCCCGCCGGCCAAGCCGGGCCAGACCTGGGCGCAGGCGAAGCTCAAGACCGACGGCTGCATGACCTGCCACGCGCCGGTCGATTCGGTGACCATGCATGCCTCCGAGGCGGTGATCATCGGTTGCGCCGACTGCCACGGCGGCGACGCCACGATCGCCGCACCGCCGGGCCTGGGCAAGGACAGCCCTCAGTACACGGCGCTCCGCGACCGCGCCCACGTCCTGCCGCGCTACCCAAAGTCCTGGGGCTGGCCCGGGTCGGCGAACCCCAAGCGCGGCTACACCCTGCTCAACCGCGAGTCCCCGGAATTCATCCGCTTCGTCAACCCGGCCGACTACCGGGTGGCGCGCCAGGCCTGCGGCGCCTGCCACATGGGGCTGATCGAGGCCAACGAGCGGTCGCTGATGGCCACCGGGGCGATGTTCTTCGGCGGGGCCAGCTACAACAACGGCATCCTGCCGTTCAAACGCTACATGATCGGCGAGGCCTACACGCCGCAGGGGGAGCCGGCCAAGATCGTCTCGCCGGGCGACCCTCCGGGCACGGTGACGCCCGAGCAGGCGGCCCGCGGCGCCCTGCCGGTGCTCTATCCCCTGCCGACCTGGCAGGTGGTCCCGCCGGGCGACGTCTTCCGGGTGTTCGAGCGCGGCGGCCGCAACGTCAACACCCAGTTCGCCGAGGTCGGCCTGCCCAACCCCACGGGCCAGATCCAGCGGCTGGAGGAGCCCGGCCGGCCCGACATCCGCCAGTCCAACCGCGGCCCGGGCACCGGGCTGCGCATCGCCGTGCCGGTCCTGAACATCCACAAGACCCGGCTGAACGACCCCTACACCTGGTTCATGGGCACCAACGACCAGCCGGGCGACTACCGCACCTCCGGCTGCGCCGCCTGCCATGTGGTCTACGCCAACGACCGCGAGCCGCGGCACAGCCTGACCTGGGCGAAATACGGCCGCGACGGCAAGTCGGCGACCGTGGACCCGACCATCTCCAAGGAAGCCTCGGGGCATCCGGTCAAGCACGTCTTCAGCCGCTCGATCCCGACCTCGCAGTGCATGAACTGCCACATGCACCAGCCGAACATGTTCCTGAACAGCTACCTCGGCTACACCATGTGGGACTACGAGTCCGACGCCCCGTCGATGTGGCCCAAGGACCAGAAATACCCCACCGCCGAGGAGGTCCGGAAGGTCAACGACCGCAATCCGGAGGGCGCCGCGCCCCGCGGCCTGTGGGGCGATCTCGACTTCATGCGCGAGGTCTATGGGCTCAACCCGAAGCTCAAGGACACCCAGTTCGCTGACTACCACGGCCACGGCTGGACCTTCCGCGCCGCCTTCAAGCGCGACCGCGCGGGCAACCTCCTGGATGCCGAGGGCAAGCTCGTCGATCCAGATGATCCGGAGAAGTGGCGCCGGAAGGGCGAGGGCGAGTTCGTCCAGCCGGGGACCAATCCCGGCAAGACCGTCCACCTGATGGACATCCACGCCGAGAAGGGGCTGCAGTGCGCCGACTGCCACTTCGCCCAGGACAGCCATGGCTCGGGCCTGATCATGGGCGAGGTCGCCTCGGCGGTGGAGATCGGCTGCAAGGACTGCCACGGGACCTCCCGCAAGTATCCCAACCTGCGCACCTCGGGGCCGGCCGCGCCGCCGGGCGGGACGGACCTGATGCTGCTGCGCAATCCCGACGGCCAGCGCCGCTTCGAATGGCTGGACCGCGATGGGCGCCGGGTGCTGGTGCAGCGCTCGATCATCGATCCGAAGCTGGAATGGGAGGTCAGCCTGGTCCGCGACGTGGTCGACCGGGCCAGCCCCGACTTCAACGCCAGGGCCGCCCGGGCCAAGCTGATGTCCAAGGCCAAGGCCGGCCAGCCGGCCTTCCGCTTCGGACCCGGCGTCGCCGACCAGGACCTGGCGCACAAGGACAGCGAACTGGCCTGCTTCGCCTGCCACACCAGCTGGACCCCCTCCTGCGGCGGCTGCCACCTGCCCATCGAAGCCAACTGGAAGGCCAAGAGCCACAGGGGCGAGGGGGGCGAGAGCCGCAACTACGCCACCTACAATCCGCAGGTGGCGCGAGACGACATGTTCCAGCTGGGCAGGCACCAGGCCACCAAGGGCGGGATCATCGCGCCGGTGCGGTCGTCCTCGGCCCTGGTGCTGAGCTCGACCAACGTCAACCGCGAGCGGATCTATGTGCAGCAGCCGCCGGTGGCGGCGAGCGGCTTTTCCAGCCAGGCCTTCGCGCCCCACTTCCCGCACACGGTGCGCAAGGCCGAGACCAAGACCTGCACCGACTGCCATGTGTCCGAAGCCGAGGACAACAACGCCATCATGGCCCAACTGCTGACCCTGGGCACCGGCACGGTCAACTTCGTCGGCCTGCACGCCTGGGTCGGGCAGCAGGGCGCCTTCGAGGCGGTGCGGGTCACCGAGTGGGACGAGCCGCAGACGGTGCTCGGCTCCTACCTGCACCGCTACGCCTATCCCGACTACTTCAAGGCGCACGTCGAAAAGAACGGCCGTGAACTGAAGAACTGGACGCGCGGCTCGCCCCTGAGTTCGACCGACCCGCCCGAGCAGTTCGCCAACGTCCGCCAGGGCGCGGGCGGGGCCGTGCGCTGCCTGCAGCTGCGCGGGGAGTACATGTACGTCGCCGAGGGCCGCGGCGGCTTCCGGGTCTATGACGTCGCCAATATCGCCAACAAAGGCGTCTCCGAGCGGATCGTCACCGCCCCCTTCTCTGGCGCCGGGCACGACACCCGCGTCGCCAGCCAGGACGCCACCTGCCTGGCCCTGCCGACCAACCAGCCGATCAACCCGGCCCGCAACACCCCGATGATGCGCCAGGAGAACCTCGAGCAGGCCTTCCACCCGCTCTACAGCTATGCGGCGGTCACCGACGCCCGCGAGGGGCTGATCCTGGTGAACGTCGACACCCTGGCCGACGGCGAGCCGCGCAACAACAGGCTCAGGCGCGCCCTGACCTGGAACCCTGGCAACCTGCTCAAGGGCGCCCGCCACATCACCCTGGCCGGGACCTTCGCCTACATCGCCGCCGACGCCGGGCTGGTGGTCGTCGACCTGGGCGATCCGCTGAAGCCCCGCCACGCCGCCACCATTCCGCTCACGGACGTCCGGGCCAGCGCCGTGCAGTTCCGCTACCTGTTCGTCAGCGACCGGGAGGGGGTGCGCGTTCTCGACCTGACCGACATGGCCCGGCCCGCGCCGATCCCCGGCGCACTCGTGCCCCTGGCCGACGCCCGGCGCCTCTACGCCGCCCGCACCTACCTCTATGTGGCCGCCAAGGCCGACGGCCTGGTCATCCTCGACATCGAGCGCCCGCGCAGTCCGCGGCTCGTCCAGAAGGTGACCTTCGATGGCCGCCTGACCGACGCCGAGGACGTGGTCATCGCCTCGACCAACGCCAGCCTGTTCGCTTACGTCGCCGATGGCCGGAACGGGCTGAAAGTCCTCCAGCTGACCAGCCCGGGCAGCCAGCGGAACTTCTACGGCTTCTCCCCCGCCCCGGTCCCGGAACTGATCGCCTTCGCCCGCACCCGCACCCCCGCCCTCGCCCTCTCCCGCGGCCTCGACCGCGACCGCGCCGTCGACGAGACCGGCCACCAGATGGCGGTGTTCGGGCGGCTGGGCTCACGCCCGTTCAACCGGCGCGAAATGGAGCGGCTGTTCATCGACAGCGGCGGTGGGTTCTATAGGGTCAGCGACACGCCGCGGATGAGTGACTGGCTTCCGTAGTGCGGACCGGTTCGCCGGATCCCCTTAGGGGGCGAATGGATCTCCGTGCTGTCAGTCCCCCTACAGCCCAGGCTCCCGCATCACCGGGAACACCGCCCGCAGCTTGGGACTGCGCAGCCAAAGGCCGCCCCACATGAACAGGCCGAGGTAGAGGCTGAACAGGATGTTGCTGAACAGCGGATTGCCGACCCGGATCTGGGTAGCCATGGCGCCGCCCAGCAGCCCCATCATCAGGACCGCGCCCAGCAGGCTGGTGCGGGGGATCAGGTAGAGAACCAGACAGGTCAGTTCGATGGCCCCGATCAGCAGCACATGACCGGGCGGCCAGCCGAGTTGCGTCAGTGTCTCCGCCGCGACCGGCAGTTGCAGCAGCTTGGGCGCGATCGAGGCGCCGAGCATGAACAGGGCGAACAGCCCGGTGAGGACCCGGCCGGTCCAGAGCATGGCGGGTGCGGTCATCTCGTTTCCTCCCTTGGCGCCGGCGGCGCCGTCTCCCCAAGGACGGCGGCGGCGGGACCTGGCCGACAGGGCCGCCGAAAATCTTCGCCGCCCGGCGCGCGATGGGCCATAACGGGGGCCCATCCGGAGCCCGCCCGTGAAGCCGCCCGCCAAGACCCGCCTGTCGGACCTCAAGGGCGGCTCGCCGCCGACCGGCAAGTTCGAGCCGCCGACGCCGCGGGTCAGTCGCCAGAAGAAAGGCCGGGTGCTGACCGCCGCGGAGAAGGCGGCGTTCCTGGCCTCGCGGCCGGACCTCAAGTCCTGACTCAGTGCGCGCCCTCGGCCCGCTCATGGGCCAGGTGCTTGAGGAAGCCCTGCATCTTGGTCGTATAGCGGGCCAGCACCTTCTTCCGCGTCTGCTCCTCGACGTCGGTGTAGTGGCTAACCAGGGTCTTGCCGTTCCACCAGTGCAGGCCGATGCCGGGGGAGTCGGCGACGATCATCGGGCGGTCGTCGGGCTGTTCCAGGTCCATCGGGTCGAGGTCGAGCACCACCTGCGGCTGGGTCGAGGGGCAGACGCGCACCGTCGTGCCGGCGAAGGCGCCGATGATCGGGCGGTGCACATGGCCGGCCAGCATCGCGACGATATTGCGGTGCTTCGACACCACCGCCTCGAGCCGCGCCACCCAGGCCTCCGCCGGGCCGATGGTCATCCATTCGATGCCGGTGTCGATCGGCGGGTGGTGCAGGACCAGCAGGGTGGGGCGCTCGGGCGCCTCGGAAAGGCGCTGGTCCAGCCAGGCGGCGCGGGCCTCGCAGAAGCCGCCGCCGTGACGACCGACTTCCAGAGTGTCGGTGACCAGGATCCGCAGGGGAAGGTTGTCGACGGCGTACTGGATGAAGCCGCCCGACTGCGGAGCGTCGGGGAAGACCTGGGCGAAGACCTCACGGCTGTCGTGGTTGCCCATGGCGTAGAGCACCGGCATCTGCAGCCTGCCGAGATACTTCTTCAGCCGCCTGTAGGACGGCAGGTCGCCGTGGTCGGTCAGGTCGCCGGTGGCCAGCACCAGGTCGGGCCTGGGGTGCAGTTCGTTGAGCGTTCTGACCACCGAGCGCAGCCGCTTGGCGTTGTCCTCGAAGGCCCCGCCGGGCCCAAAGCCCAGGTGCAGGTCGGTGATCTGAGCGACCAGCATGCCGCGTCCCCTCTCCCCTCTGGCCAGGTACGCGGCCCTCCCGAACGACAGTTACGCCTACTTTTCCTCGGCCAGATAGACCCCGTCCCAATCCTCGGGGGGCGGGTGGTCGCGGTACCGGGCGATCCGCTCGGCGAACAGGGCGGCCAGCCGCTCGATCCCGAAGGTCGAACCGGCCCCCTTGGCGATAGCTAGGGCGTTTTCCGCGGCCTCCCAGTCCCGATTGCGATAAGCCTCGAGCATGGCGGCGAAGGCGGTCTTCATCACCCGGAAATCCTTGTCCCCGGCCATGATCGGGTCGCCGAGCAGGGCGTGGATGCGTTCCGGGGCGTCACGGCCGACCACCCGCACCTGGTCGACCTCGATCTGGGCGAACTCGGGGATCTCCCTGGCCAGGGTCGCGCCCATCAGGATCGGCACGCCGTAGACCTTGGTCAGCCCCTCCAGCCGCGAGGCGAGATTCACCGCGTCCCCGATCAGCGAATAGCTGAGCCGCTGGCGCGAACCCATGTTGCCCACGCAACATCGCCCGGCGTTCAAGCCGATGCCGATGGCCACGTCCCCGGGCCAGGGCCCGACCAGCCCGGTCTGGCGGGCGTTCATCTCCTTGAGGGCCTGGATCATGTCCAGCGCCCCGTGGGCGGCGTTGCGGTACTGGTCCGGGTCGTCGAGCGGGGCGTTCCAGAAGGCCAGGACGGCGTCGCCGATGTACTTGTCGATGGTCGCCTTGCGGGCCAGCAGGGCGTCGGTCAGGGGGGTAAGCAGCTCGATCAGGAAGCTGATCAGTTCCTGGGGCGCCATCTTCTCGGAGATGCGGGAGAAGCTGCGGATGTCGCTGAACAGGACGGTCATGTCCCGCTCCTCGCCGCCCAGCTCCAGCTGGCCAGGGTCGCGGGCAATGCGCTCGACCAGCTCGGGGGAGAGATAGCGGTCGAAGGCGCGGCGGATGTAGGCGCGAGACCGCTCCTCGCGGTAGAAGGAGAAGCTGGTGACCATGGTGTAGACCAGCACGATGGTCAGCACCGGGATGACCGGCTCGATCAACAGGCCGCTGTAGCGAAACGACAGCCAGGAACCGGCGACCGTGCCGGCCAGGGAGGCGGCGGCGATCAGCCCGCTGCGCAGGGCGCCCAGGGTCGGGGCGAGGATGGCCAGGCCGATCCCGAACAGCAGCAGGAGGACGCGCTCCAGCCCCAGGGCCCAGTCGGGCCGGGAAAGGAACTTGCCGAGGATCATCTGCTCGGCCGCCTGGGCGTGGACGATGACCCCCAGTTCCCGCTCGCGCAGGGGGGTGGAGACCAGGTCGCGCAGGCCCACGGCGCCGGCCCCCACGAACACCACATGGCCCTCGAACAGGCGGCTCATCTCCTCGGGCGGCAGGGCGCCGGTGAGGATCTTCCAGGCCGGCACGATGCGTTCGGGACGCTCATCCGTGTAGTGCATCCACAGGGCGCCGTCCCGGGTGGTGGGAACCTCGAACTGGCCGGCCTTGACCGCCAGCACCGAGACCTGGCCGCCGGAGACCTCGCCGCTGGCGTCGCTGCTCTTGACCATGATGGCGCCGGCCTGCTGGGCCACGCGCAGCGCCTCGAGCGACAGGGACGGGACGATCCGGTCGTCGATCCGAGCCACCAGCGGGGCGTTGCGGATGATGCCGTCGCGGCTGTTCAGCACGTTGACGAAGCCGGCCCCGGCGGCCTTCCCGGCGATGGCCGGGAGGGTGGGGATGGCGCCGCGAAAGGCGGGCAGGGCCTCCATCGGCGGCGTGCCGCTGACCACCACGCCGGCCGGCTCGAACGGGCGGGCCTTGTTCGGCGTCAGGGTCATGAAGTAGCCGGCCACGGTGGGCGCGGCGCCCATGGTCTGGCCGAACAGGGCGTCGTGGTCGGCCAGGGCGGCGATGTCGGCGTAGTCGCCCCTGGCCTCCGGATTGCGGCGGATGATCTCGACGGCGCGGGCCGGCGAGGTGCGGTCGGGCTCTGAGAACACCACGTCGAAGGCGATGGCGCTGGCGCCGGCGTCGGCCAGGGCCTGGGTCAGCCGGGCGGTGTCGGTGCGCGGCCAGGGCCATTGGCCGAGGCGCCGGATGGTCTCGTCGTCGATGTCGACGACCCGGACGGGGGCCTCCTCGTAGGGGCGGGGCCATATCCGCTGGTAGCTGTCGAACACCAGGTTGCCGAGGGCGCTCAGGGCCGAGGGTTGCCAGATGTGGATGGCGGCGATGATCAGGGTGACCACCAGCCCGGGGGCGGCGGCGATCAGCCCCTGGAGGAAGCCGGAGCTCTGGCCGGCGCGCGGCTTCTTCTGGATCTTGCTCATGAGCCGGAGCCCCAGCTGAAGGTGCGGTTGTGGGCGGCGACGGCCTTGGCTCCCGCCCGGTCCTTCTTCGGCGTCGGCCGGGTCGGGGCATGGTAGCTGTGGCAGTCGGCGCAGTCGGCCCCGGCCGCCTGGGGGACCTTCGCCTTCTGCTTGGCGGCGTCGTGGCAGTCTGCGCAGACGGCGAGGCGGGGCAGCAGCAGTTCGCCGGCGGTCTTCGACCTTTCGGCGGCGTGGCAGCGGGCGCAGTTCGGCTGGCCGTTCGCGCCGCGGCTATGCTCCGGCACATCGTGGTTGAAGCTGCCCTTGGTCAGGTAGGCGTCGGCCAGCCGCACCGGCCCGGCCGCATAGACCAGCGAACCGTCGGCGGGCGGCGCCGAGGCGTGGCAGCCATAGCAGGCGCCGTTCGGGGCGAAGAGCCCCCGGATCCGCTGGGCGGCGCTGGCGCTCACCCCGCTGTAGACCTGCGGCTCGCCGGGGCGGCGGCGGCCAGTGGTCGGGCCGGTGCGGGCGATCCGTCCGCCCGAACCTTGGAAGAAGGAGACCAGCTTGCGGGTGTCGCCGTGCGGCAGGGCGCCGATCGAGTGGCAGGCCCCGCAGGCGGTCTCCATCTGGACCGGAGCGTAGTTGCCGCCCTTGGCCTCGGGCGTGTGGCAGTTCTGGCAATCCAGCGGGGCGCCGTAGCCGCGGCCCCTGCCCAGGCTGACGGCCATGCGGGCCGGGCCGCCCGCGCGGCTCAGATGCAGGTCGTGGGGGAAGATCAGGCCGTTGTTGTCGGCCGGCCGGTCGGCCATCGAGATGCGCCGGGTCTGCAGGGGCCCGGGCTGGACGGTGACCAGCGGGCGCAGGTCGGGATGCCGCTTCCAGTCGGCGACGTTGGCCAGCCTGGTGTCCTTCAGCCGCTTGTCGAGGCCCGCGTGGCAGTCGGCGCAGGCGTGGGCGGTCAGCAGGGTCGGCTTGGCGTGAACCGGGTCGGCGATCGGGTCGCCGATGTGCTCGACATGGCAGGCGGCGCAGCGCTGCTGCGGCCGGTTGAACACCCTGCGGGCGTAGTCAAAGGCCTTCTCGCCCCAGTTATCCGGAGAGGGCGTCCCCCACAGCAGGCGCTGGGTCCCGGCGTGGTCGGCGATGAGGCGCGGGGCGTCAGGGCTGCCGGCCGCTTTCACGCGAGCCGTGGTCTTCTGCAGCTGGGCCGGCGTTTGGCTCGCCGAATGGCAGGCCATGCAGGCGTCGTCGCGCACGGCGACAAAGGCCTTCTGGTGGCAGGCCTGGCAATCGTTCTCGAGGAAGGCGTGGGTCTTCGACAGGGGGCCGGACGACCACTGGCTGTCGAGGTCGATCTTCGGATTGTCGCCCAGCACGCCGTAGACCACCAGGACCGGGAGGATCAGGCTGAGCAGGGCGATGGCCAGGAAGCTGGTCCAGGCGATGCGTCGCTTGCCCAGGATCTTGGGCCGCGGCATCAGGGTGGCGGTCGTGGCCGCGTCGGCCTGGCCCGGGGCGGCCTCGGTGCGGGTCAGGGTGAGGATCACCCGGCCGCCCGGCCCTGGCGCGATGTTGATCTGATGGTCCCCGAAGGTCAGCTCCGGCGCGTCGCCCACCTTGAGGTCCGCCTTCGAGACGAACCGCCCGTTGACCCCGAACGGCTCGCGCCCCGCCGCTTCGACGCGCAGCCGCTCGCGGCCGATGTCGGTGAGGGTGGCGTGATGCAGGCTGACGGCGAGATCGGCGACCCGCACCTCGCAGTCGGCCCCGCGGCCTATGCGCAGGGATGCCTGTTCAAGGGTCCGTTCACGGACGATCTCGCCGCCGGCGGCCCGTTTGGTGATCTGGCGGAGGACGAACGTCATGCCCGCCTCACCAGTAGATGAAGACGCTGACGATGTGCGCGGTCAGCGCCATCAGGAGGGCGATGGAGGCCGGCACATGGATCGCCAGCCAGGCGCTCAGCAGCGAGCGGATCCGCAGGTGCCGGCGCAACTGGTAGAGGGCGGCGCTCTTGCGCTCCAGCAGGGCCATGACGCCCTCGCCGGCGGTCCGCTCCAGTTCGGTGGCCTTGCGGTTCAGCTTCCGGAGCGTCTTCAGCGCCCGCCGCGTGCCGCAGTCGCCGGGACGGGTATCGAGGCGCCGCAGGAAGCCGCCGCCGACGCGGCTCTTCTCGATGGACAGCTGAACCGCGTCGGCCTGTCTCTGGTTCAGCGGCTGGGCGGCGTCGTTCAGCTGGCGGTCGAGGGAGCGGATGGCCTCGACCATCTGCTTCTGGGTGGTCTCGCCCCGGTTGTTGCTGAGCGACTTGGGCAGGGTGGCGTAGACCGCTACGCCGTAGAGGCCGCTCAGCACCACCAGCATCATCAGCCCGTAGGCCAGGGTGTGGATGTTCCAGCCGAACTGCAGGCCGCTGTGCAGGGTGGCGATGGCGACCAGGGCGATGCCCAGGTAGACGTGGGCCGAGACCCAGGCCTTCAGCGACCAGTTGCCCCTGGTGATCGCCCGCTTGCGGACGCCCAGCATGGTCAGCCAGACGATCAGCACGGCGCCGATGGTCCCCAGGAGGTAGCCGTACCAGCTGCCGCCATTGGGGCGGGGCTGGACGTCGGCCAGGACGTACCCCGCCGCCGCGGCGATCGACAGCGCCAGCCCGACCCAGGCCCAGCGATAGCCTGCGTGGCGCAGGAAGCCGACGTGCTGCTGGGCGTTGGAGCGCTGTCCCTTGCGGAGCCGGACCATGCTCAGCCGCCGCCCCGCACGCGGGCCACGGTCAGGAAGTCTTCCGGCGAGACCCGGATCGCCGCCCCGGTCGGGCAGGCCCGCACGCAGGCGGGTCCCCCGTCGATGCCGGCGCACATGTCGCACTTGATGGCCACCTTGGGCTTTTCGCCGTGCTTCTTCTTGGCGCGGCTTTTCCAGTCGGCGTCCGGCTCGCCGGGCCCCGGGCCGAGTCCGAACAGCAGCCAGCCCAGCAGGCCGCCCTTCTCGGGCGGCGGGCTGTCCATGCGGATCACCCCATAGGGGCAGTTGCGCTGGCAGTTGCCGCAGCCGATGCAGGTCTCGTCGATGAACACCTCGCCGTCCGCGCCCCGCCGGATGGCGTTGGGCGGGCAGTCGGTCATGCAGTAGGGGTGTTCGCAATGCCGGCAGGAGGTCGGCACATGCAGGTGGGCGTAGGTGCGGCCGGCCTCACGGTCGAGGCGCGACAGCCCGTCGTGGACGTCGGCGCAGGCCTTCTCGCAGTTGTCGCAGCCCACGCAGAGGGTCTCGTCGATCAGCAGCACGTCGGTGGCCTCGCCGATCCCCTGGTCGACCAGGAAGTCGGCCACGGAGGAATAGAGGTCGACCACCCCGCTGAACCGGCCCTTCTGGTCCTCGATGTAGCTGTTGATCTGTCTGCGGGCCTTCATGTCCTCCCGCATCTTGGCTTCGAGCTCGGGCTTGCGCTGGAGCAACCGCCGGAACAGGTCGCCGTCCAGCCGCACCACCTCCGAGCGGATCGCCGCCCGCACCGTGGCCACCCGCCGACCGCCGTCGATCAGCGCCATCTCCCCGACATAGGACCCGGCCGGGACATAGTTGAGGAACACCGTCTTGCCGCCGATCTCCTTCTCGACGGTCATCGAGCCGGAGCGGATGATGAAGATGTCGTAGCCCTCCTCGCCCTCCCTGATGATCGGCTCCTCGGCCTTGACCTGGATCAGCTCGGCGCTGGTCAGGACCTCGGCGATGTCCTCCTTGGTCAGGCCCGAGCCGAAGATCTGCAGCACCTGCCGCTCGGTGGTGATCCGATTGACGGTGTCCCGCGCGTCCTTGTTCTGGGCCATCAGCCGCAGGCTGGCGGTGCGCGGCATCTCCAGCAGGATGCAGGGCTCGGCCGCCCGGATCGTCGCCCCCCGCCGCCGGCCGGAGATCAGCCCCACCTCGCCGAAGATCGAGCCCTGCTCGATCGGCACCGTGATGCGCTTGTTCTTCGGGTCGACCTCGACCTTCACCGAGCCGGCGGCGATGCCGAACATCGAGCTGCCGATCGAGTTGCGCTGGAAGATGATCTCGTCGGCCTGGGCGACCCGCACGGTCGAATCGAGCAGGAACTCCCGCATCTGCAGGGGCGAGAGACCGCGCAGGATCTCGATGTTCGAGCGCAGAAGTTCCAGCCAGTCCGCCACCGAGCGGCCGCCGGGCAGCCCGGCCAGCTTGGCCTCCAGGATCGGCTCGTCGGCGGGCTTCAGGGCGGTGTTGCCGGCGATGAACTCGACCACGTCGTAGCCCTGGTTCATGCAGTGCTTGATCAGCGGATAGCCGGCCAGGGCGCCGATCACATAGATGCCGGGGACGGTGGTCTCGAAGGTCTGGGTGAGCTGGGGGAAGGCCTCGCGGTCGGGACTGGTGAACCGCACCCCCATGTCCTCGACGAACCTGCGCGGCGGGGCCGAGCCCATCCGGGCGATGATCCGGTCGCACCGGATGGTCACCGGGCCCTCCGGCGTCTCGATGGTCAGGAAGCCGGGGTCGACGCGGCTCGGGCTCGACCCGGCCAGGATGGTGATCCGCCCGGCCTTGGCCGCGTCGGTCAGCGCCTTGACGTTGGCCTCCTTGGCGCGGGCGAAGTCCATCGACTTGTTCAGCAGGGTGACGACATTGCCCTGGGCGCTGTCGGCGATCAGCCCGAGGGCGTTCTCGATGCCCGCGTCGCCGCCGCCGATCACGGCGATATGCTCGTCGACGTACTCGGTGGGATCGTCGAGGGTGTACTGGATGTGGGGCAGCTCGGCGCCGGGGATGGTCAGCCGGTTGGGGTTGCCCTGGGTGCCGATGGCCAGGATCACCGTCTCGGCCTGGATCGTCCGGCCGCCCGACAGGGTGATGGTGAAGGCGCCCCGCGCCCCGGTCACCGACTGGACATCGGCGTTGAACAGCACATTGACCTTGTGGCCCCTCGTCTCGCTGTTCCAGCGATCGAGGATGGTCTCGCGCTTGCCGGCCTCGAAACCGATGTCCGAGCGCAGCACCAGCTGCGTCGGGGTGGCCATGATGTGCTTGCCGCGCTGGTAGCGGAAGATGGTGTCGGAGAGGCGGTCGGTCTTCTCCAGCAGGATGTGGCTCATCCCACGCTGGGCCGCGCGGGCCGCGGCGCTCAGGCCGGCCGGGCCGGAGCCCAGGATGGCGACCTTGTAGACTCCCTCCATGCCTCGCCCCAAAGCCGAACCGGATGGGTTCGGAGCCCCTTCGGCGATCCCCGTTCGCCGTCCTGTCAGCTTTACCAGTAACGCTTTATCCGGCTAACGTATATCTCTCGGCAGGGGAGCAGACGGGGGACAATGGGCGCGGAGATCGGGCACTTCGCGTTGATCCTCGCCTTCGTGCTGGCCCTGCTGCAGTCGGGGGTGGCCTTCTGGGGCGCCCAACGGGCCGATGGCGCCCTGATCGGTCTCGGCCGCGCGGCCGCCCTGCTCCAGCTGCTGTTTGTCGCCACCGCCTTCGGGGCCCTGGCCTTGGCCTTCGCCCAGCTCGACTTCTCGGTCGCCCTGGTCGCCCGCCACAGCAACTCCAGCCAGCCCCTGGCCTATCGCCTCGGGGCCACCTGGGGAAGCCATGAGGGTTCGATGCTGCTGTGGGTGCTGATCCTGAGCCTGCACGGCGCTGCCCTGGCCCGGTTCGGGAGGGGCCTGCGCGCGACCTTCCTGGCCCGGGTCCTCGGCGTCCAGGGCCTGCTGGGGGCGGCCTTCCTCGGCTTCTCGCTGTTCACCTCCAACCCTTTCCTCCGGCTGTTCCCCGCCCCGCCGGAGGGGGCGGAACTCAATCCCCTGCTGCAGGACCCGGGGCTGATCACCCACCCGCCGCTGCTTTACCTGGGGTACGTGGGCCTCTCCGTCGCCTTCGCCTTCGCCGTCGCCGCCCTGATCGAGGGGCGGGTCGACGCCGCCTGGGCGCGGTGGGTCAGGCCCTGGGTGCTGGCCGCCTGGACCACCCTTACCGTCGGCATCGCCTTCGGCAGCCACTGGGCCTACTACGAGCTCGGCTGGGGGGGCTGGTGGTTCTGGGACCCGGTGGAGAACGCCTCCCTGATGCCCTGGCTGATGGCGACCGCCCTGCTGCACAGCGCCCTGGTGCTGGAAAAGCGGGGCGCCCTGATCAGCTGGACCCTGCTGCTGGCCATCCTCGCCTTCTCCCTGAGCCTGATCGGGACCTTCCTGGTCCGCTCGGGCGTGCTCAACAGCGTCCACGCCTTCGCCGTCGACAGCGCCCGGGGCGCCTATGTCCTGGCCTTCTGCGTCCTGGCCACCGGTACGGCCCTCGGCCTCTACGCCTGGCGCGCGCCGGCCATGCGCACCGGGGCGATGTTCGGCCCCCTGTCGAAGGAGGCGGGCGTCACGCTCAACAACCTGCTCCTTGTGGTCGCCACCGGCGCGGTGTTCCTCGGGACCTTCTATCCGGTGCTCTACGACCTGATGCGCGGCGGCGCGATCAGCGTCGGCCCGCCCTATTTCAATCTGGTCTTCGTCCCCCTGTTCATCCTGCTGCTGGTCATCGCCGGCTTCGGGCCGCTGCTCCAGTGGAAGCGGGACGAGATCAAGCCGCTGCTCGGCCGCCTCGCCGGCCCGCTGCTGATCGCGGGCCTGGCCTTCGTCGCCGGCCTGCTGGCCTTCGGCCTCGCCAGGACCCTGGCGGTCCTTGGCCTCGCCCTCGGCGCCTGGCTCATCGCCGCCCCGGTCCAGCTGATGGCCCGCCGCTGGAGACTGGGCGCCAAGGACGCCGGGCTCAGCTGGTCGCTGCTCCGCGCCACCCCGCCCGCCGCCTGGGCCGTCGCGCTGGCGCACCTCGGCCTCGGGGTCACCGTCGTGGGCATCGCCGCCGTCGGCGGCTTCGAGACCGCCAAGGTCCTGCGCATGGGCCCCGGCGACCGGGCGGAGTTCGCCGGCCGAACCATCCTGCTCGACAGCCTCGGCCCCGCCATCGGCCCCAACTACCAGGCCGACCGCGCCGTGTTCAAAATCCTCGAGGGCCGGGGCCCGCCGGTGCTGACGTCCGAGCGTCGCTTCTACCCCTCCAGCCAGAGCCAGACCATCGAGGCCGCCATCGGCGCCAGCCTGATCGGCAACCTCTACATCTCGGTCGGAGAGCGCGACGGCTCCGGCCGGGTCGTGGTGCGGATGTGGAACCATCCCTTCGTCGGCTGGATCTGGGGCGGGGCGGCCTTCATGGCGCTTGGCGGGCTGGCGTCGCTCTGCGACCGGCGGCTCAGGCTGGGCGCGCCGCAACCCTCGCGCAGGCCGAGGCTCGCCGGGGCCGCGGCATGAGACGCCTCGCCTTCATCCTTCCGGTCCTGGCCTTCCTCGGCATCGCCGGCGTCCTTGCCTTCGGCCTCGGGCGCGATCCGAAGATCCTGCCCTCGATGCTGATCGGCAAGCCCCTCCCGGCGTTCGACCTGCCCGACGTCCGCGCCGGCTCCGGCGGCAAGGGGCTGGCCTCCCGCGACTTCCGCGGCGAGCCGATGCTGCTCAACGTCTTCGCCAGCTGGTGCGTCTCCTGCCGCGTCGAGCATCCCTTCCTGATGCGTCTGGCCCGCGAGGGCGCCGTCCCCCTTCACGGCCTCAACTGGAAGGACAAGGGCGACGCCGGGGCCCGCTGGCTGACCCAGTTCGGCGACCCCTTCGACCGCGTCGGCTACGACCCCACAGGGCGCACCGGCGTCGACCTCGGCGTCACCGGCGCCCCCGAGACCTTCGTCATCGACGCCAAGGGGGTGGTCCGCTACCGCCATGTGGGGCCCGTCACCCCCGAGGTCTGGACGAGCAAGCTCGAACCGCTGCTGCGCAGGCTGAGGGCGGAGCCGTGAGGCTGCTCCTCCTTGTGCTTGCCCTGCTGTTCGCCGCCGGGCCGGCGCTGGCCGTGCTGCCCGAGGAACAGCTCCCCGATCCGGCGATGGAGGCCCGCGCCCGCAAGCTCAGCAAGGAACTGCGCTGCGTGGTCTGCCAGAACCAGACCATCGACGATTCCGACGCGCCGCTGGCCGCGGACCTGCGCGCCATCCTCCGTGAGCGGATCAAGGCCGGCGACACCGACGCCCAGGCCCGCGCCTACCTCGTCGACCGCTACGGCGACTTCGTCCTGCTGAAGCCGCCGATGACCCCGGCCACCCTGCTGCTGTGGTTCGGCCCGGCGCTGGCGCTGGCGCTCGGTGGGTTCGGGGTCTGGCGCTACTGGCGCGGCCGCGCGGCGCCGGCGGCGCCCGAACCGTTGGACGAGGCCGAGCGGGCCCGCCTGGCCGCCCTCCTGTCGGAAGCCGATAAGCCATGATGCTGTGGATCGTCCTGACCCTGCTGGTCGCCCTGGCCGTCGCCGGCCTGGTCTTCCCCCTGGCCCGTCCTCGGCCGGCCGTCGAAGGCGCCACGCCGACCGGCATCCTCGCCGACCAGCTGCGGGAGCTGGAGGGCCAGGCCGCTTCCGGCGCGGTCACGCCGGAGGACGCCGCCCGGCTGAAGCTGGAGATCGAGCGCCGCCTGCTGGCGGAGGCCCGCGCCGACGAACCGGCCGCCCGGCCGCTGGGCGAGAAGGCGCTGCTGCGCCTCGCGCTCGGCCTCGCGGCGGCGGTGGCCCTCGGCGCCACCGGCATCTACGCCCTGGTCGGAAGGCCCGACCTGCCAAGCCAGTCGGCGACCCCGACATCCGGACCGGCCCTGCCCGCCGATCATCCCGGCGGCGGCGACGTCGGCGCCATGCTCGGCCAGCTGGAAGCCCAGGTGAAGACAAACCCGCGGGACGTCGAGGGCTGGCGGATGCTGGGCTGGTCCTACTTCCAGACCGGCCGGTTCGGCGAATCAGCTGAGGCCTATGGCCGCGCGGCCAAGCTCGACCCGACCAACCCCGACCACCCCTCGGCCCAGGGCGAGTCCCTGGTCCAGGCCGCCGGCGGCCAGATGACCCCGGACGCCTCGGCCGCCTTCAGGCGCGCCCTGGCCCTCGACCCGGGCGAGCCCCGCGCCCGCTACTTCCTGGCCGTGGAGAAGGATCAGGCCGGCGACCGCGACGGCGCCATGGCCGACTGGATCGCCCTGGTCAACAGCGCCCCCGACGGCGCCCCCTGGGCCGCCGAGGTCCGCAGCTTCGTGGAGGATGTGGCCCGCGAGCGCGGCGTCGACCTGACCGGCAAGCTCAAGCCCGCCTCAGGCCAGGGCGGCGGCGGCCCGGCGCCGCGCGGCCCGACGGCGGCCGATATCGCGGAAGCCCAGAAGATGGCGCCGGACGACCAGCAGCGGATGATCCGCGGCATGGTCGAAGGGCTGGAGGGCCGCCTGAAGGACAACCCTCGCGACGCCGACGGCTGGGTGCGTCTGATGCGCGCCCGCATGGTCCTGAACGAACCGGCCGCCGCGACACGGGCCCTGCGCTCGGCCCGGGCGGCTTTCAAGGACAGGCCCGCCGAGACGGCGAAGATCAACGAGGCGGCGAAGGGGTTGGGCGTGCCGGGGGGATGAACGTGCGGGGCGCACCGTTGCCGCCCTGTCGATCCGCAGAGAAAACCTCACGTGTATACAGAGCCCATTCCAGATTATGGCGTGGATATTACTGATATCCCCTGGGATAATTATTCATTCCGTTCGGATCAAAACGCATAAATTGTTATCGACGCGGAACTTATGACTTTTCCTACGTTTAGCCCCCATACGGATCGCCGACACGGCTGACCCGAGGAGCTTCCCTATGAACAGATCGATCTGGGCCGCCGGCGTCGCCGTCGCGGCATTGTTGCCCACCATGGCCTTCGCCCAGGACCGCTGCGTGCAGCAGCAGGACGGCCGCGTCGGCGCGGGGACCATCATCGGCGGCATCGCCGGCGCCGTGGTCGGCAGCAACGTGGCCGCTCGCGACAATCGCACCGAGGGCGCCGTCGTCGGCGGCATCCTGGGCGCCGTGGCCGGTAACGCCATCGCCCGTTCGAGCGCCGACTGCGACCGCGCCTACGGCTACTACGACCGCGACGGCCAGTGGCATGCCAACGACCGCCGCGTCGACGGCGCCAGCGGCTACTTCGACCGCGACGGCCGCTTCGTCGAGGGTCGCCCGAACGGCTACTACGCCGAGGACGGCCGCTGGGTCGCGAGCCGCGATTCGGACGGCTACCTGGACCGCGACGGTCGCTGGGTGCCCGCCAGCGTCAACGGCTACTACGACAGCCGCGGCCAGTGGGTCGCCGGGGTGTCGAGCGGCTACTATGACAACGGCCGTTGGGTCGCCGGACCGGCGCGCGGCTATTACGACAACCGCGGCCGCTGGGTCCGCGGCGAGGCTCCCGGCCGGCGCGACGCGCGCGGCGTCTGGGTCGCCGACGCCCAGCCGGGCTACTACGACAACGGCCGCTGGGTGGCCGGCGAGACCCGCGGCTACTACGACAGCCGTGGCCGCTGGATCGCTACCGTCGCCTACGCCCCGGAGCAGCGTGGCTACGAGCGCGGCTACGAGCGTGACCGCGGCGAGGCCCGCCGGGATCGCGGCGACATGTGGCGCGGAGTCGGCAGCGGCACCCGCGAACGCGAAGCCTGGCTTGGGCAGTGGATTCAGACCGCTCGCAATAACGGCGACCTGAGCCGCCGCGAGGCCGCCTCGGCCCTTCGCACCCTCAACCAGATCAGGCTCTCCGACGACCAGATGCGCCGCCGCAACCGCGGCCAGCTGGGTCCCAGGGGCGCGGCATCGATCAACGCCCGGCTCGACGCCCTGGCCAGGACGGTTCGTCTCGACACCCGTGACGACAACCGCCGCCCGGCGACCTACCGCGGGAACTAGAACTGCTCCCTGAACTGGGCGAGAACGCCTCGGAGGCCGCACGGCTTCCGGGGCGTTTCCGCGTCCGGCGGGCGGCAAACGGGCCGACAGGTTTTTGCGATCTGCGTATACTGGCCTCCGTTCGACCCCCACGGAGATTCCCATGACAGGCGCGATCCGCACCGGCTGCGGCGGCTGGACGTTCGAGCCCTGGCGCGGAGTCTTCTATCCTGACACCGTCAAGCAGAAGGACGAGCTCAGCTACATGAGCCGCCGGCTGCGCAGCATCGAGATCAACGGCACCTACTATTCCACCTTCAAGCCCGACAGCTGGAAGAAGTGGCGCGACGAGACACCCGACGACTTCGTCTTCACGGTCAAGGGCAGCCGGTTCACCACCAACCGCAAGGTGCTGGCCGAAGCCGGGGAGTCGCTGGAGAGGTTCCTGAACCAGGGGATGACGGGACTGGGGGCCAAGCTCGGCCCGATCTTCTGGCAGTTCGCCCACACCAAGAAGTTCGATCCCGAGGACTTCGAGGGCTTCCTGGCGCTGCTGCCGAAGTCCTGCGACGGCATTGCGCTTCGCCATGCGGTGGAGGTGCGCCACGACAGTTTCTGCAACCCGGAGTTCGCGACTCTGATCCGCAAGCACGGGATCGCCTGCGTCTATGCCAAGCATGAGAGATATCCGGAGATCGCCGACGTCACCGCCGACTTTGTCTACGCCCGGCTGCAGACCGGCTCCGACGACTGCGAGACCGCCTATCCGCCCAAGGAACTGGACGACTGGGCGGCGCGGCTGAAGACCTGGGCCGCCGGTGGCGTTCCCGCCGACCTGCCGCTGGTCGATCCCGGCCAAAAGCCGGCGGCCAAGCCCCGCGACGTCTTTGCCTTCATCATCCACGAGGGCAAGGTGCGGGCTCCGCATGGGGCGGAGGCGTTGCAGGCGCGGGTCGACGCGGCATGATATTCACAGGACTCCGCGCCGCGCTGCTGGCCGTGGCGATCTCCACAGTCGGGGGGACGGCGGGCGCCGCCGAGCCCGGCCCGTCTCCGCCGAAGGTTGTTTCGAGCAACACCCCGGATCTGCCGCCAGACCTGCGGGCGAAGGGCCACCAGGGTGAGGTGCGGCTGACGGGCATCGTCAAGGCTGACGGCAGCTTGGCCGATGTCCAGGTCAGGACCAGCTCGGGATCGGCGGAACTCGACGCCTTCGCCGTGAAGGCGTTCGAGCGCTGGCAGTTCAGCCCGGCTCGCGACGCCGATGGCGATCCCATAGACCAGAGGGTCTCCACCACGCTCGAGTTCTGGGCGGACGAGCTGATGACCCTTGGCGAAAAAACCTGTGCGGAGTTCGTCGCCGACATCGATTGGCGCCGGGCGACGTTCCCCGGCCAACCCGACACCGGCATGCGGCTCTACAATCTCGTCGGGGGCATGTTCCTGATGGGCGGGCCTAACCGCGCCTTCCCGACACAGGCTTCCTTCGACCGGGCGCACAAGGCCCTGCCCCTGGCCTGGCCGAGAACCTACGAGGCCTGCCGGCTGAATCCGAAGGATCGCTTCCTGGCCGTCCTCATCCGTGAAGTCAGGCGCTAGAGAGGTCCTAGCGCCATTCCTTGCCGGCGGCCCAGGCGGCCGGCTGGCGCAGCAGGGGGCCGATCGAGCGGCCGTCGGGCAGGGTGCAGACCGCCCGCCCGGCGTCCTGCACCGTGCAGTCGACGTTCTGGCTGAAGGCGACGGCCATCAGGGTTCCGCGCGGGTTGTCGCCGGCGGCCGTGATGGAGGCGCGCTGGACGCCGCCGGCCTGGGGCGCGTCGGCCAGGGTCAGCTTGACCCACCGGTCGGGAGTGGCGCCGAGCGCAACGCAGAGGGTGTCGCCGCTCTCGACATGCAGCACCGGCCCGCGCAGGACGCCATTGGCCGGGGCCTGGCCGGTGCAGACCGCCTCGGCGGCGTCGGCCTCGCTGGCGTGGCCCAGTAGGAACCCGGCGCCGGCGAGGGCGCAGAAGGCGATGACGGCTTTGCTGAAACTGGACACGGCGGGACGCCCCGGGCGGCTACTGAGGGTGAAGCGCGCGCGGCGGAACTTTGTTCCCACGTTGTTCCGGACGGTTAGCGAGGCGTAAACACCGCCGCGATCTCGGCTTCCCCCAGGATACGGAAGGAACCGGGTTCCAGATCATCGGGCAGGTCGAGGCCCCCGACCCGGTCCCGGTGCAGCGCTTCGACATGGTTGCCGACGGCGGCGAACATCCGCCGGACCTGATGGTAGCGGCCCTCGTGGAGGGTCAGGTGGGCGGTGGTCGGGGAGCGGGGTTCGAGCTCGGCGGGGAGGAGGGGCTTGTCCTCGCCGTCGAGCATCAGGGTCCCGGCGGCGAAGGCCGCGGCTTCCGAGCCGTCCATTGGCCGGGCCAGGGTGACGAAGTAGCGTTTGGCGACATTGGCGCGGGGCGAGATGATCCGGTGCAGCAGGCCGCCGTCGTCGGTCATCAGCAGCAGGCCGCTGGTCTCCTTGTCGAGCCGGCCGACCGTGGAGATGGCCGGATCGCGGGCCCGCCAGCGGCTCGGCAGCAGCTCATAGACCAGCGCTCCGGCCTCCTTGTGGGAGCAGGTGACGCCGAGCGGCTTGTGCAGCATCAGCGCCAGGCCGGGCGGCGGGTCGACGGGGGCCCCTCGGATGGTCATCCGCTTGGGCAGGTCGCGGGCCAGCTCGATCTTCTGGTCGGCCTTGCGGAGCGGCTGGCCGTCGAGCACGACCTGGCCGGCGGCCGTCAGGGCGGCGATCTCCTTGCGGCTGCCGTAGCCGAGGTTGGCCAGCAGCCGGTCGAGCCGCAGCGAAGCGGTCACTTGCGGGCCTCGAACACCTTGTAGCCGCCGGCCTCGCCATGCGGCGTCACCCTGGCGAAGTGCTCGCTCAATACGGACTCGTACGGAAGGTGGCGGTTGGCGACCAGCCAGCAGGTTCCCCCCTTGCGCAGGGCGCCGGCGGCGCGGCGGATGAAGACCTGGCCGAGCGCCCGGTCCTCGGCCCCGGCGTCGTGGAACGGCGGGTTCATCACCACGAAGTCGAGGTCGGCCAGGGCCGGCTCGGCCCCGCGCAGGTCGGCCCAGTGGAAGGCGGCGCGCGGATCGCTGACATTGCGGCGGGCGCAGGCGATGGCCCGGCGGTCGAGGTCGACGAGGGCCAGGGCCGCGACCGACGGGCTTCGCAGCACGGCCTGGGCGAGGACGCCGATGCCGGCGCCAAGGTCAGCGCCGCGCCCGGAAAGGGCCGGCAAGGTCCTGATCAGCAGCGCCGTGCCGGCGTCGACCCGGTCCCAGCTGAACACCCCGGGCTGGGTCCAGCCCAGGCTCTCGATTTCGCGCGGAGCCGCCGCCTCGATGGCCGCGGAGACGGCGGCGAGGTCGGCGGGCCGGCGGACCTGGCAGATGCGGTGGTGGCGCTTGGCGCTTTCGGCGAAGGGGGCGCCGAAGGCCTGCAGGTCGCCGGCCAGGCGCGAGCCGCCCTTGTCCTTGGGGGCCATGACGATGAGCCGGCCATCGGGCTTCAGGGCCCGCAGGAGTTGGGCGATGACGCCGCGCCGCTCGACCGTGCCAGGCGGGGCCAGGGCAATGACCTCGTCCAGCGAAGCGTCCGCCAGGTCCTCCAGCGCCATCGCCCCGGGGACCAGCGGCGAGACCTGGACCGCGCCCGTCGGAACGTCGGCTAGGGCCAGCGGCGGCGATCCGTAGACGGCGTGGGTGGGGGCGGCGGTCATGGGCGGCGCTGATACCGCGCCGCCCCCAGGTTGGCAAAGCCGATCAGGCCGCCAGCTCGGCGGCCTCCGGGTAGAAGCGCTGGTTCATCCGCTCGACGTAGGCGACCAGGCTGGACATGGCCTCGGCCTTGCGGCGCAGCGGGGAGTCGAAGAACGGGGTCAGGATCCCGGCCAGCATGGCGTAGACGACCGCCTCGGAGCCGACCGGCCGCTCGCCATAGAGGAAGGGCTTGTCGCCCAGCTGGACGGCGATGGCGGTCAGCGACCGCTCGGCCAGCCAGACGATCTCCTCGTCGCTGTGGCGCAGCATCCCGACCGCCATGAGGTTGGCGCGCACCGCCTCGAGCAGGCCGACGCGGAGCCCTTCGCGCATCTGCGCCGGCGCGGCGTCGAACCAGCGGCCGGGCCCCTTCTCGAAGTTCTCGGGGATCAGGAAGCGCGAGCAGGCGCTGGCCCAGCCGAGATGGTTCTCGACCATTCGCTCGAAGGCCCAGGCCTGGGCGCGCTGTTCCAGCGTCAGGCCCGCATCGATGTCGACGCCGTACTTCCCCTCGATATGGGCCCGGATGAAGGTGGAATCGGCGACCAGTTCGCCCTCGTCGTCGATCCAGGGCAGCTGGCCCTTTGGCGAGGCGTGGGGCGGGGCGCTGACCTTGATGTAGGGCAGGTCGGCGAGCTGCAGCTGCACCTCGGTCTTCATGCCGTAGGGGCTGAATTCCGGAAGGCCGAAGCCTTCGCCGGCGCTGAAGAGGGTGATCATGGCGCGTCTCCTGTTGGCTTGTCGAACGCCGTCATGGATACTGCCCTCCTACTGACAGCCTGCTGTCAGCATCAGGAGAACCGATGCGCCGCGCCGACCGCCTGTTCCAGATCATCCAGATCCTGCGCCGGGCGTCCGGGCCGGTGACCGCCCAGCAGATGGCCGAGGAGCTGGAGACCTCCAAGCGCAGCGTCTACCGCGACATCGCCGCCCTGATGGGCCAGCGGGCCCCGATCCGCGGCGAGGCGGGGATCGGCTATGTGCTGGACGCGGGCTTCGACATGCCGCCGCTGATGCTCACCGCCGACGAGGTTGAGGCGGCGGTGCTCGGCGCCCAGTGGGTGGCCAGCCGGGGGGATCCGGCCCTGGCCCGGGCGGCGCAGGACCTGGTCGCCAAGATCGCCGCCACGGTCCCTGAGCACCTGCGGCCGCTGCTGCTCGACCCGGCGATCCGGGCGCCGAGGAACTGGCAGAACGCCGCCGACGGGCTGGACATGGCCCAGCTTCGCGCCGCCATCCACGGGGGACGCAAGGTCGAGCTCAGCTATGCCGACGAGCAGGGCCGCCAGAGCCGCCGCCTGGTCTGGCCGATCGCCATCGGCTACCGCGACACCACCCGCAACCTGATCGCCTGGTGCGAACTGCGGGCCGACTTCCGCAACTTCCGCACCGACCGCATCGTCGAGGCGGCGTTCCTGGAGGAGCGCTACCCGGAACGGCCGTCGATCCTGCGCGCCCGCTGGCGCCGGTCGATCGAGGCGACCATCGCCCGCTGGCGCGGCCCGCCGCCCGGTGGGAACCAACCGGTGGTCCCGGTCCTTCCATCGCGGGACCAGGGGTAGAAGCGATGAGCGGGCTGCTGGCGCCCGAGGCCAACCTGAAATTCGCCGCCAGCCTGGCGCTGGCGTTCGGCGGCGCCCTGCTGTTCGCCTTTCCGCTGCTGATGACCATGGAGATGTGGTGGCTGGGCCACTCGATGGAGCGGTCGCGTCTGCTGGTCTTCCTGCTGGCGGCGCTACCGATGCTGCTCGGCCTCTCCTACTACGCCGGGTTCGAACCGGCCTTCCGGTTGATCGACGAGGTGCTGGACGCCCTGGCCGCCTTCGCGGTCGGCATGGTGCTGGCCGCGCTCGCCTTGACGGTGCTCGGACAGCTGGGCCCCGGCATGACGGTCGGCGAGATGGTCGGGAAGCTGACCGTCTGCGCCATCCCGGCCAGCATCGGAGCGCTGGTCGCCGGCAAGGCGTTCGGCGGCGAGAAGGGCGACGCCGGCCGGCGGCAGAAGGCGCACATGGGCTTTGCGGGCCGATTGTTCGTAATGGCGGTCGGCGCCATCTTCCTGGCCTTC
This sequence comes from Caulobacter sp., assembly GCA_035627755.1. Taxonomy (GTDB): domain Bacteria; phylum Pseudomonadota; class Alphaproteobacteria; order Caulobacterales; family Caulobacteraceae; genus Caulobacter. Next base: position 28,136 of record DASPLD010000123.1, read on the forward strand.
AACGTCGCCCCGACCGAGGAGATGGCGCTGATCGCCTACATGATGAGCCCTTGGCATGGCCTGGCCCTGATGGCGGCCAGCCTGCTGCTGCTGCACGGCTTCCTCTATACCCTGGGCTTCCCGGGCCAGGCCGAGCGGCGGGGCGATCGCCACCCGGCGCACAGCTTCCTGACCTCCTCCGTTCCCGGTTACGCCATCGCGCTGGCCATCAGCCTGTTCTGCCTGTGGACCTTCGGCCGGCTGGAGGGGACCTCGCTCCAGGAGGGCGCCCAGATGACCGTCGTCCTCGGCTTCCCGGCCGCCCTCGGGGCGGCCACCGCCAGGCTGGTGATCTGATGGCCCGCAGACCCGCCGCCCCGCCTCCCCGCAAGCAGACCGCCACGACCGACACCACCTCGCTGCTGGAATGGATCGCCGGCGGCATCGGCCTCTTGATGCTGCTGGCGGTGCTGGGCGTCATCGGCCGGGAGGCCCTGGTCGGCGATACCTCGCCCCCGGCCATCGTGGTGGAGCAGGTCGGGACCCAGGCGGTTCCTGGCGGCTACCTCGTCCGGATCAAGGTGGCCAACACGGGTGGCAATTCCGCCGCCCAGGTCGTGGTGGAAGGCGAGCTGGCGCGGCCTGGCCAGGAGCCGGAGACCAGCGAGGCGACCTTCGACTATGTGCCCGAGCGGTCCAGCCGAGAGGGCGGGCTGTTCTTCCGGGACGATCCGGCTGGAGGCGGGCTGACCCTGCGGGCCAAGGGCTATGTCGAGCCCTGAAGGGTTGACACAGTAAGTTTTGAATATGAACTTACCGGTTCGTCCAGAGCCGGAGTCCGCCGATGTCGCCACCCAAGGTCTGTCTCGTCGTCGGCGCTGGCGCGGGGGTCGGCGGGTCGGTCGCCCGGGCCTTCGCCCGCGAGGGGCTGACAGTCTGCATGACCCGGCGGCCCCGCAACCTCGATCAGCTCGAGGAGATGGCGGCGGAGATCCGCGCCGCGGGCGGCCAGGCCCATGCCATGGGAGTCGACGCCCGCTCGGAGGAGGAGATGACCGCCCTCTTCGACCGCATCGAGCGGGACGTCGGCCCGCTGGAGGTGGTGGTCTTCAACATCGGGGCCAACGTCCACTTCAACGTCCGCGAGACCACCACCCGGGTCTATTCCAAGGTCTGGGAGATGGCCGCCCTGGCCGGCTTCCTGACCGGGCGGGAGGCGGCGCGGGTGATGGTTCCGCGCGGGCGGGGAACCATCCTGTTCACCGGAGCCACGGCCAGCGTGCGAGGACGCGAGGGCTTCTCGGCCTTCGCCGGGGCAAAGCACGCCCTGCGCGCCCTCGCCCAGAGCATGGCCCGGGAACTGGGGCCCCAGGGCGTGCATGTGGCCCATGTGATCTGCGACGGGGCCATCGACGGGGTGTTCACCCGCGAGCGGATGGGCGAGGCCGGCGCCGAGGACAGGCTGGCGCGCGGCGAGATCCTCGACCCCGACGAGATCGCCCGCAACTATGTCTGGCTGCACAACCAGGGCCGCTCGGCCTGGACCTTCGAGATGGACCTGCGGCCCTGGACGGAGACCTGGTGATGCCCCCCCAAGCCAAGAACCGGCAACTCGACTTCATCTTCGATTTCGCCAGCCCCAACGCCTACATGGCGGCCATGGTCATCCCCGGCATCCTGGAACGGACCGGCGCGACCCTGAACGTCATCCCCTGCCTGCTGGGCGGCCTGTTCAAGGCCACCGGCAACCAGGCGCCCTTCACCGCCTTCGGCGCCATCAAGGGCAAGATGGACTATGAGATGCTGGAAAGCCGGCGGTTCGTGGCCAGGCACGGCCTGACCAAGTTCCGGATGAACCCGCACTTCCCGATCAACACCCTGCTGATCATGCGCGCCTTCGTCGCCGCGGGACTCGAGGGCGTCGGCGAGCGCTACATGGAGGCGGTGCTCAAGGCCATGTGGGAGGACGGCCAGAACATGGGCGACCCGGAGGTGGTGGCGAAGGTCCTGACCGACGCGGGCCTCGACGCGCCCGCCCTGCTCGAGCGGGCCCAGACCCAGGAGGTCAAGTCCATCCTGATGTCCAACACCGAGACGGCCGCCGACCGCGGCGCCTTCGGCATCCCGACCTTCTTCGTGGGCGAGGAGATCTTCTTCGGCAAGGAGCGCCTGGGCCAGGTCGAGGAGGAACTGGCCGCTACTTGACCGCCGCGTTGCCGCCGTCGGCGTAGAGGGCCGAGCCGGTGACGAAGCTCGACATCGGTCCGGCCAGGAACAGCGCCGCGTCCGCGATCTCCTCCGGCCGGGCGATCCGTTTCATGGCGTGCAAGCCGGCGGCCCATTGCTTCTGCGCCGCGTCCCCGGCCATCGGCGTGTCGACCCCGCCCGGCAACAGGGCGTTGGACCGGATGCCGGCGGCGCCGTAGTCGGCGGCGATGCCCTTCACCAGCCCCATCAGCCCGGCCTTCGAGGCCCCGTAGGCGCCCATGCCCGGGATGCCGACGCTGGTCCCCACGAAGCTGGAGATGAAGACGATCGCCCCGCCGCCCCGCCGCAGCATGGCCGGGATCTGGTGCCGGGCGCCGAGGAAGGCCCCGGTGAGGTTGACGTCGATCACCCGCCGCCAGTCCTCGAGCGAGGTCTCGGCCAGCGGCGCGGCCGGCCCCGCCGTCCCGGCGTTGTTGACCGCGACATCGAGACCGCCGAACCGCCGCAGGGCCTCCTCGACCAGCGCGCGGGCCACGTGCTCCTCCGCGACATCGCCGGCGATCACGGCCGCCTCGCCGCCCGCCTGGCGGATGTCCTCGGCCGCGGCCTCGAGCGGCCCCGCCCGCCGGCCCGAGAGGACGACCCTGGCCCCCTCGGCGGCGAACAGCCGGGCGATGGCGAGGCCGATTCCGGAACTGGCGCCGGTGACGAGGGCGACCTTGTCGGTGAGCTGGGGCATGGGGAAGTCCTTTGCGAAGAGGTTTCCCCCTTCTGCGGCCTCCCGCCGGCCCCGCCGCTCCGGTTCTTGCGGCCTCAGTCGACGATGGCGTGGGGCAGGTAGCGGCTCATGTTCTTGGTCACCGGGCCGCTGTCCTCGCGGATGCCCATGCCGGCGGCCTCCTCGCCGACGATCCAGGCGCCGATGACCGGGTAGCTGCCATCGAACGCCGGCGGCTTGCACAGGGCCTGGCGGATCCAGCCCTCGGCGCCGTAGCCCTGGTCCAGCACCGGTTCGGACCGCCCCGCCTCGACCAGCTCGATGTTGGCGCCCTCGCGGGAGAACAGCGGCTTGCGCACATAGCTGTCGCCCAGCCCCGCGACGCCGGCGTCGTCCTCGAACCAGGCTTCCAGCAGGTTGGGATGACCGGCGTGGCGCTCCCACAGCATCGGCAGCAGGCCCTTGTTCGAGAGCAGGCTCTTCCAGGCGGGCTCCAGGAACTGGGTCTTGGAGGCGGCGATGTTGGGGGCGTAGTCCTCGCGGAACATGAACTCCCAGGGATAGAGCTTGAAGATCGCCTGGATGATCAGGTTCTCCTCGTCGACGAAGCGGCCGTCGGCGTCGAGGCCGATCCTGTCGATGGCCACGAACTTCGGATCGAGGCCCGCCTGCACGGCCAGGTCCTCGAGGAACTTCACCGTCTGGCGGTCCTCGACGTGTTCGGCGTCGCTGGAGAAGTGGACGAAGCCCCCATTCGGGAAGATGGCGCCGAACCGGTCCCGCAGCTTCTCGAACAGGCTGTTGAACTGGTCGGCGCCCGCCGGCAACGTGCCGTCCTTGATCCGCCCCTCCAGCCACAGCCACTGGAACACCGCCGTCTCGAAGATGCTGGTCGGGGTGTCGGCGTTGTACTCGTACAGCTTCGGCGGGCCCTTGCCGTCGTAGGCGAAGTCGAACCGGCCGTAGAGGCTGGGATCGCCGCGGCTCCAGGTCTCGGCGACGTAGTCGCGGTGCTCGGCCGGGATGGCCAGCCGCTCCATGATCCGCTCGCTCTTCACCGCCTCGGCGACGAAGTCGAGGCACAGGGCGTGCAGGCCCTCGGCGGCGGCCTCGATCTCCTCGGCCTGGGCGAGGGTGAACTGGTACCAGGCGCTTTCGTCCCAGTACTGCTGGCCGTCCATGTGGTGGAAGGTGAAGCCGACGCGGTCGGCCTCCGCCTTCCAGTCCGGGCGCGGCTGGACCTGATGACGGATCAAGCTTCGTCTTTCCTGACCGGGACCTTCTCAGGCCCCTCGATTTTGAGACGCGGAGCCTCCAGGGCCGGCATGGCCTCGGCCTTGGGGGCGCTGAGCCGGGCCAGCACCTCCTGGGCGCCGATATGGCCGGGCAGGATGCCGGCGTCACGAAGCTTGGCGTCCAGGTCGGCCCCGGTGCGGCGGTCTTCCAGTTCGCCGGCGGCGCGGAAGCGTTCCTCGTTGATCGCCTGGCGCTCCTTGATGCGCTTGAGGCTGTCGGCGGCCGAGCCCACGGTCGAACTGGCGCTGCCGCTGCGGGCGACGATGGCCGACTGGGCGCGCTGGACGCTGTCGTTGACCTTCACCACCTCGATCTCGCGGCGCAGGGCTTCGATCTTGCTGTCGGTCTGGGCGATGATGGTTCGCAGCTTGGCCTCGGCCTCCTTCAGCTGGGCGACCTGCTCGAGCTTCTGGGTCGAGTCGCGCTCCAGGTCGGCGATCCGCTGGGCGACCTCCAGGGCCAGGGCCTCATCGCCCTTGGCCAGGGCGGCGCGGGCCGAGGCCTCGTACTTCTGGGCCTGCTGGGCGAGCTGGGCGCCCTCGGTCTCCAGCATGCGGCGGCGGGCGACCAGGCCCGCCATGTCGTCGCGGGCCTTGGCCTGGGCGGTGTCGGCGTCGCGGATTTCCTGGTCGAGGATGCGCAGGGCGTTGGCGTCGATCACCTTCTGCGCCCCCTCGTGGGCCGTGCCGCGGAAGAGGGCGGAAAGCTTGCTCCAGATGGACATGTCGGGCGCTCCTACTTGGCGGCTTTGAACGAGGAGCGCAGGTCCGAGGCCGCGTCGATCGCGTTCTCGGCCAGGGTGCGCAGCTCGATGATGATGGTCTGCAGGCTGGTCTTGGCGCTGATCTCGCCGAACAGCTCGTAGTAGTCGCGGCCTTCGATGGTGGTGACCCCGAAGTTGGACAGCGGCACCAGCTTCTGGGCCTTCAGCAGGAACAGGTTGAACTCGGCCTGGTCCTCCTGCTCGTCCACCGGCCACAGCACGACCGAAACCACGATCTGCAGAGGGCCGGCGCTGACGTAGATGGGCAGGTCGCCGTATTCGCACATGGTGACCAGCAGCACCGGGTCGGCGCCCTCGATCACCTGGAACTTCATCTCGCCCTCGCGCACCAGTCCGCTGGCGTCCAGCTCCCGCTTGAGGGCGTGGATGGTCCACGCCGTGTCTATCACCTGATCCATGGGCCTTGCTTCTCTCGGGGCGGAGCCGGCGGGAACCGGGCCGCGGGTTGAATCGACCACGATGGACCGCGCGGCGGACAGGATGTCCTCCCGGCAGGCCTTCGGGGCCCAGATCTCCAGCTTCACGAAGCCCGCGCGCTTGCGGGCCTCGCGCCATTCGCGGGTCCGGCTTACGGCCTTGTCCGCTCGGGTGGAAGTCTTGGGCATCTGTTCATGTTATGCGTACCATGAACGCTTGACAAGGGCTGGCGAACATCGTTGCATAAGCCCGGCGCTAAGGAGGCGCCGGCCCTTGGCTAGCAGACCGTCGCGACGGTTTCCGCACACAGTTCCGAGATTGCCCCGCGAGGCGGTCGGCGCGACAGTGCCGGTTCTGTTCGGCCAAAGTCCGTTCGCGTCGAGGACCCGCTGATGTTCGGCAAGCTGTTCGGCCGCAAGGAAGAGACCGTCCCGGCCGCCAACCGGCTGGCCGTTGTGCGCAACATCACCATCGGCCGCTCGGTGGTGCTCGACCCGCTGGCCTGGCGGCGGCTGGGGACCGAGGCCAGCTTCAAGATGGACCGCGACATCCTGGAGATCACCGCCCAGGGGCTGGTGAAGCTCGACGCCGGGGGCTGGGTCCACCGCTTCTACACCGACGACCACCTGATGTTTCAGGCGGTCAGCGACGACCGCGCGGGCTTCGAGGCCAACGACTTCACCCTGTTCGTGCCCTGGCGCAGCCTCTATCCGGCCAGCGGCCAGGAAAAGCGGATCTGGAACGACCGGCTGCAGGACCCGGTGTGGCTGGAGGACGACCTGCCGCCGTTCCACCGCTTCTGGTTCAGCGAGGACGAGGGCCGCCAGCCGCCGGTCAGCTTCTGGGAGGACATCTGGGACGACCGCACGGCGGTCCGCCCCTACAGCCGCATCTTCCAGACCTGCATGCTCTACAGCCGCGAGCTCGGCGAGGAGGGCCGCGAACTGCTGCTGGCCATTTCCATGGAGCCGGAGGGCGGCGAGCTGACCCACGAGATCATGGTCGGCGTGCCGCTGTCGGTCGGAGAATTCTCGGCGTGACCGCCGGATAGTTTCAACGGGAGGGAGCCCGCATGATCGAGTTCGACTTTCTGCAGTTCAAGATCGGGGCGGCATACTTCGTCGTCGCCTTCGCCGCCGCCTGCGTCTTCGCCCTGGCCTTCAAGGTCCTCTACCAGTGGGTGACGCCCTACAAGGAGACCGAGCTGATCAGGCAGGGCAACGTGCCCGCCGCGGTCACCCTCGGCGGGGCGATGATCGGCTACTGCCTGGCCCTGGCCTCGGCGCTCAGCCACACCACCAGCCTGCCGGAGCTGGCCGCCTGGGCCATCCTGGCCGGCGTCATCCAGGTGGTCGCCTTCACCATCGTGCGGATGCTGTTCCTCAAGGACGTCAAGGCCCGCATCGAGGCCGGCGAACTGGCCCCGGCGGTCTACCTGGCCAGCATCAACGTCGCGGTCGGCCTGATCAACGCCGCCAGCATGACGTCGTGAGGGGAACGCCGTCATGATGCGTTCCAAATCCCTGACCCTGACCGGCCTGATGTGCGGCGCCAGCCTCAGCATCGGCGCCTGCGACGGAACCCCGCAGCTGACCCAGCAGGAGGCGGCGGCCAACAAGGACCCGGTGGAGGCCTTCGCCTACGCCAGCCTCGACCAGTGCAAGGCGGCCGACAAGGTCAGCGACGCCGAGTGCGACACCGCCTACCAGGCGGCGCTCAAGGACGACGCCGCCAGCGCGCCCCGCTACGACAAGCAGGCCACCTGCGAGGAGGTCTACGGGGCCGGCCAGTGCGTGCCGCGCAGCCACAACGGCGGCAGCTTCTTCACCCCGCTGCTGGCCGGCTTCGTGATCGGCCAGATGCTCGACGGCGGCGGCAGAAGCTATTACCGCGGCACCAGCCTCTACCGCCGTGACGGCGGCTACTACACCGGCTGGGGCGGGGCGGTGAACCACAACTACGCCACCGGCCGAACCATGGTCGGCCGCCAGGGCATCGACCCGCCGGCCGCCGTGCGCCAGGCCCCGGTCAAGGTCCAGACCCGCAGCACCGTGGTCTCCCGCGGCGGCTTCGGCGGCGGCGGCCGGTCCTACAGCAGCGGCGGCCGGTCGTACGGGGGATGACCCCTCTTCTCCGTCATCCCGGACAGCCCGCAGGGCTGATCCGGGACCCAGGGGCTGCAACGCACCGGCCGTGCCGCGGCGTCCGGGAGCCAGATCATGCACCCCTGGGTCCCGGCTCTCCGCGCTGCGCGCTCCGGCCGGGATGACGGGTTGGGTAAGGGGTTGACCGACCCAAGGTCAGCCCCTCCCCTCTCTTCGAAACGATCTCGGAGAGCCGCCATGTCCTTCGCCGCTGACGACCTGATGTTCCGCCCCGGCCTGATGAAGGGCCAGCGGATCCTGATCACCGGCGGGGGAACGGGCCTGGGCAAGGTGATGGCCGAAGGCTGCATGATGCTGGGGGCGGACGTCTACATCTGCGGCCGGCGCGGCGGCGTGCTGGAGGAGGCGGCCAAGGAACTGATGGCCGCCCATCCGGATGGCGGCAAGGTGACGGGCATCGCCTGCGACATCCGCGTGCCGGAAGCCATCGAGGAGATGATCGACACCATCTGGGCCGAGGGTCCGCTGACCGGCCTGGTCAACAACGCCGCCGGCAACTTCATCAGCCGCACGGAGGACCTCTCGCCCCGCGGCTTCGACGCCATCGCCAACATCGTCTTCCGGGGCAGCTTCTTCGTCACCCAATCCTGCGGCAAGCGGTGGATCAAGGAGGGCCTTTCGGCCTCGGTGATCTCCATCCTGACCACCTGGGTGTGGAACGGCGGTCCGTTCACGGTGCCCAGCGCCATGTCGAAGGCGGGGCTGAACGTGATGACCCAGTCTCTGGCCGTCGAATGGGGCCCCAAGGGCATCCGGTTCAACGCCATCGCCCCGGGTCCCTTCCCCACCGAGGGGATGAGCGCCCGGCTGAACCCCGGCCAGAGCGCCTATGGCGACATGAAGGGCAATCCGCTGGGCCGGGTCGGGGAGATGCGCGAACTGGCCAACCTGGCCGTCTATCTGTTGCACCCGCTGTCCACCTATGTGAACGGCCAGACCATCGCGATCGACGGGGCCGCCTACAACGCGTCGGGCGGCAACTTCGCGCGGATGACCGAGTGGGGTGACGAGCAATGGGCGCAGGCGACGGCGGCGATCCGGGCGACCAACGAGAAGGACCGGGCCAAGCGGACGGTGTAGGAGGATTTCCGAGCGAAGTGGTCGCCGGTTCGCGTGAAGAAAATCCGACCAGCAAGGACTCCCCGCGCGAGCGGCCGACCGTCCGGCTGGTGCTGCTCTCGCCGGCGGACCGGCTGCTGCTGATGCATTTCGACGACGGGCGTTACAGCGGCTGGTGCACGGCCGGCGGCGGGGTCGATCCGGGCGAGAGCCTGATCGAGGCGGCCCGGCGCGAGCTGCTGGAGGAGACCGGGCATGCCGAGGCCGATTTCGGGCCGGTGGTCTGGCGGCGCCGGCACGACATGATCGTGGAGGGCGAGGAGCGGCGGCTGGTGGAGCACTACTTCCTCGTGCGGGCGGCGGGTGAGGACCTCTCGGACCACGGATGGACGGCGGAGGAGCGGCGGGTGGTCAAGGCCATGCGCTGGTGGACGGTCGAGGAGATCGCGGCCAGCAGGGAGGCGATCTACCCGGGGAGATTGGCGGAGCATCTGGGGCGGTTGCTCGACGGCGAGATTCCGGACGAACCGCTATCGATTGGTGAGTAGCCGCAAGCAGGTGTCCTTCTCCCCTTGTGGGAGAAGGTGTCGCCGTAGGCGACGGATGAGGGGTCGCACCGGCCCCCGACCCAGCCTGTCGCCACCGACACATCGCAGCTCGAAGACCTATCGCCCCCTCATCCGGCGCTTCGCGCCACCTTCTCCCGCGAGGGGAGAAGGGCGCCCCGAGGCGCAATCTTCAAACGCCTAAGCCCTCACCCCCAGCGCCTCCAGCGCCTGCGCCCGCACGCCCTTGTAGTCGACCTTGCCGTTGGGCGCCCGGACCACCGGCGCCAGCACCAGCGCCCGCGGCGTCTTGTAGTCGGCGAGCCGGCCCTTCAGGTGCGCCGCGAAGTCCGCCAGGGTCGGCTCGGCTCCCTCGCGGACATCCACGACCGCGCAGACCTTCTCCCCGAACCGCGCGTCAGGAATGCCCACCACCACCGCGTCCCTCACGTCCGGGTGCGTCTTCAGCGCCTCCTCGACCTCCTCGGGGAAGACCTTCTCGCCGCCGGTGTTGACCACCTGCGAGCCGCGGCC
>DASPLD010000124.1:0-2832 GCA_035627755.1 Caulobacter sp.
CGGCCATCTTCTTGGTGAGGACGGTGACGAGGGAGCGGTAGCCGTTCTTCGCCGCCGCTTTGATCTCGTAGACGACGTCGTCGACCTGGTTGCGGGTGGCGCCGGTGACGGGGCGGACCTCGACCGGCGGGTCGATCAGGCCGGTGGGGCGGATCACCTGCTCGGCGAAGACGCCGCCGGTCTTCTCCATCTCCCAGCTGCCCGGGGTGGCCGAGACGTGGATGGTCTGGGGCCGCATGGCCTCCCATTCCTCGAACTTCAGCGGGCGGTTGTCGATGCAGCTGGGCAGGCGGAAGCCGTACTCGGCCAGGTTCCATTTCCTGTTGTAGTCGCCTTTGTACATCGCCCCGATCTGGGGGATGGTCTGGTGGCTCTCGTCGGTGAAGAGCAGGGCGTTGTCGGGGATGTATTCGAAGAAGGTCGGCGGCGGCTCGCCCGGGCGGCGGCCGGTGAGGTAGCGGCTGTAGTTCTCGATGCCGGCGCAGCTGCCGGTGGCCTCGATCATCTCGATGTCGAAGGTGGTGCGCTGCTCCAGCCGCTGGGCCTCCAGCAGCTTGCCGTTGGCGACCATCCAGTCGAGGCGCTCCTTCAGCTCCTTCTTGATCTCGTTGACCGCCTGGCGGAGCGTCGGGCGCGGGGTGACGTAGTGGCTGTTGGCGTAGATCTTCACCGTCTCCAGGTCGGCGGTGCGCTTGCCGGTCAGGGGGTCGAACTCCTGGATGGCCTCGATCTCGTCGCCGAACAGGCCGATGCGCCAGGCGCGGTCCTCGTAGTGGGCGGGGAAGATCTCGATGGTGTCGCCGCGGCGGCGGAACATGCCGCGCTCGAAGGCCTGGTCGTTGCGCTTGTACTGCTGGGCGACGAGGTCGGCCATCAGCTGCTTCTCGTCGATGCGGTCGCCGACCGACAGGGAGAAGGTCATGGCGGTGTAGGTCTCGACCGAGCCGATGCCGTAGATGCAGCTGACCGAGGCCACCACGATGACGTCGTCCCGCTCCAGGATCGCCCGGGTGGCGCTGTGGCGCATGCGGTCGATCTGTTCGTTCCGGCTTGAGTCCTTCTCGATGTAGGTGTCGGTGCGGGCCACGTAGGCTTCCGGCTGGTAGTAGTCGTAGTAGGAGACGAAATACTCGACCGCGTTCTCCGGGAAGAAGGACTTGAACTCGCTGTAGAGCTGGGCGGCGAGGGTCTTGTTGGGGGCGAGGATCAGGGCCGGGCGCTGGGTCTCGGCGATGATGCTGGCCATGGTGAAGGTCTTGCCGCTGCCGGTGACGCCGAGCAGGACCTGGTCGTGCTCGCGGTCGCGGATGCCCTGGACGAGCTCGCGGATGGCGGTGGGCTGGTCGCCGGCCGGCTCGTAGTCGGCGACCAGCTTGAACCTGCGGCCGCCCTCGGACTTCTCCGGGCGCGAGGGGCGGTGCGGCTTCCACAGCATGGGGGCGTGCGCGTCCGCGAGGTCGTGGACGAAGCTGGCGGAGACGTCGGAAACACCGGAAGCGGGCATGGGGCGGAATGTAGGACTCGCGCGGGCGGGGGGCCAGGGGGGCTGGTGACAGGGGCTGGCAGCAGTGAAGCGGCCGGGGCCGCCGACCGTTCCCCCCTTTGCGGGGATGACCCGGCCGGGCGGGACGGGAAGGGTGGAGCTGTCTCTGGAGCCCCGCCATGCGCCTTGCCGCCGTCGCCGCCGCAATCCTCGTCCTGCTGCCGCTGCCCGCCTGGGCGGCGCCGTGGATCGAGGGGGTGTGGAAGGGGAACTACGAGTGCGCGCAGGGGCCGACGGAGGTGACGCTGACCTTGAAGGCGCATCCGGACGGGGTGCTCTGGGCGTCGTTCCAGTTCTACCAGGACGACATCTACGGCAGCTTCCGGATGAAGGGGGCGTTCACCGAGGCGGGCGAGCTGACGCTCGAGCCGCACCTCTGGATCACCCGGCCCGAGGGCTGGGACATGGTGGGGCTGGCCGGGCAAGGCTTCAACCGGCGCGACGAGGGCCTGCCGGACACCCTGGAGGGCGAGGTGGTCGCCGAGGGCTGCAGCGGGTTTGTCGTGACCCGGCAATAGGCCCCCAATCGAGGGATGCTCGGGAGGCCGAGGTCGTGCTTTGTGGCGACAAGGAGATTCCATGCGCCAATTCGCCATCCTTCTCGCCGCCGCGGCGGTCAGCGCCCTGCCGGTCTCGGCGCGGGCGGTCGACGCCAACCCGTACGACGGAACCTGGACGGGGTTCTACGAATGCGGCCAGGGGTCCACCAGCCTGTCCCTGACCCTGGATGGCGACGCCAGCGGCCAGATCACGGGAACCTTCGCCTTCGGCCCGACGAGGGGCAATCCCAACGTCGCCTCCGGCAGCTACCGGGTGGCGGGGTCGATCGGCGCCGACGGGAAGTTCAGGCTGAAGGGGGTGCAGTGGATCCAGCAGCCCGCCGGCTACGGCATGGTAGGGCTGCATGGGAAGGGCTATCTCAACCCCAAGACCGCCGGCGGCCCGCCGGTGCTGTTCGGCGATATCATCGGCTCGGGTTGCACCCAGTTCGCGCTCGAGAAGCAGTAGGTCGATCGCCGGGACGCGACCATCGCCGCATAGGGCTATTCCGGGTAGTAGCGGCCGGCGAAGGGGGTGGTGACGCGGCGGCCGGTCCTGTCGATGGCGGCGACCACCGCTGGGCGCGACAGGATGGCGCGGCGGCTGGCCAGCTGGCGGAGCTCGACGTCGGTCTCGCCGAACGCTGGGTTGTGGGCGAGACGTGCGAGCCGCGGCGTCGCCCGGGAGCAATCCTCGAACTTGCCCTCGGCCAGCGATTCGAAAGTGGCCCGGACCTGTTCTTCGAGGTC
>DASPLD010000125.1:0-3218 GCA_035627755.1 Caulobacter sp.
GTACACGGCGGGCGTGGTGGGCGGGAAAGAAGCCGCGGCCTACGAGGCCGAGTGCGGCCAGGCCTCCGGCACCGAGACCTTCGTGGCGCTCCGGGCCGACATCGACAACTGGCGCTGGGCTGGGGTGCCATTCTTCCTTCGGACGGGCAAACGGCTGCCCGACCGCCGCACCCAGATCGCCATCCAGTTCAAGCCGGTGCCCCACTCGATCTTCGGCCCATTCGGCGACCGCGACATCCAGGCCAACCGGCTTGTGATCGAACTCCAGCCCGACGAAGACATTTCCCTCACCATCATGAACAAGCGCCCCGGCCTCAACGGCGAGCACATGCGCCTGCAGCCCCTGCCGCTGTCGCTGAGCCTGGCCCGGGCGCTGGGCGAGGAGGGCGGCCGGCGGCGGATCGCCTACGAGCGGCTGCTGCTCGACGTGATGCGCGGGGACCCGACGCTGTTCGTGCGGCGGGACGAGGTGGAGGAGGCCTGGCGGTTCGTCGATGGGGTGGCCGACGCCTGGGCCCAGGCCGGCGTCGAGCCGCGCCCCTACGCGGCGGGCACGGCGGGTCCGGCCGGGGTGTCGGGGCTGATCGAACGCAGCAAGCGGCAGTGGCATGACTGAACGACCGGCTCTGGAGGTTTTCGACAGCGCCCAGGACGCGGCCGCCGCGGCGGCGGCCGCCATCGTCCAGCGCCTGCACGGGGCGCTGGTCAGCCGCGGCGAGGCCCACCTCTGCGTCACCGGCGGAACCTCGCCGGGCCCGGTCTACGACCTGCTCAAGGATGTCGACCTCGACTGGCGGCATGTCGCCCTCACCCTGTCGGACGAGCGCTGTGTGCCGGAGACCTCCGACTGGTCCAACGCCCGGCTGGTGCGCGAGCGGCTGCTTACGGGCAAGGCCGCCGCCGCCCGATTCAAGCCCCTCCGCGGCGAGGGCGGCGAGCCCGACCACGAGGCCTGGACCGCCGAACTGGCGATCGCGCCGCTGGTCCCCTTCGACGCCGTGCTGCTGGGCATGGGCGAGGACGGCCACATCGCCTCCCTGTTTCCCGGCAACCCGATGCTTGAGCAGGGTCTCGACCCGGCCGGCCCACGCCTCGTCCTGCCGGTTCCGGCGCGTGATCCTGCGCCGGCGCAGGCCCGCATCAGCCTCACCCTGCCGGCGCTGATGTACGCCGAACTGATCGTCATCCTGGTGCGGGGCGAGGCCAAGCGAGCCATCCTCGAGCGGGACGGCGACGAGCCTGTCCACCATCTGATCCGCGCCGCCAACCGGGGCGACGTCCGCCTTCTCTGGTCGGCCTAGCGGCATGCCCCCCAAGGAGGCAGAAATGCACCCCGTCGTCGCCGAGGTCACCGCCGCCATCGTGGAGCGCAGCAGGGACAGCCGCGCCCGCTACCTCGCCCGCATCGAGGCCATGCGTGAGGAGGGGCCCGGGCGGGGCAAGCTCAGCTGCGCGAACTGGGCTCACGCCTTCGCCGCCTCTCCGGGCGAGGACCGGATGCGGGCCCTGGATCCCAAGGCCCCCAACCTCGGCATCGTCTCGGCCTACAACGACATGCTCTCGGCCCACCAGCCGCTGGAGCACTATCCGGCCATCATCAAGGCGGCGGCGCGCACCGCGGGGGCCACTGCCCAGTTCGCCGGCGGGGTGCCGGCCATGTGCGATGGCGTCACGCAAGGGCGGCCCGGCATGGAGCTGTCGCTGTTCTCGCGGGACGTCATCGCCCTGGCGACCGGGGTGGCGCTCAGCCATGACGCCTTCGACGGGGTCATCATGCTGGGCACCTGCGACAAGATCGTGCCGGGTCTGGTGATCGGGGCCCTGGCCTACGGCTGGCTGCCGGCCATCCTGATGCCGGCCGGGCCGATGACCAGCGGCCTGCCCAACACCGAGAAGGCCCGCATCCGCGCCCTGTACGCCGAGGGCAAGGTCGGCCGCGACCAGCTGCTGGCCGCGGAGCAGGCCAGCTACCACGGCCCGGGCACCTGCACCTTCTACGGCACCGCCAACTCCAACCAGATGCTGATGGAGCTGATGGGGCTGCACATTCCGGGCTCGGCCTTCGTCACCCCGGGGACGCCGCTGCGGGAGGCGCTGGTCGCCGCCGCCGCGGTGCGGCTGGCCGCCATCGGCCACAAGGCCAACGAATGGATCCCGATCGGCCACGTCGTCGACGAAAAGTCGGTGGTCAACGGCGTGGTCGGGCTGATGGCCACCGGCGGCTCGACCAACCACTGCCTGCACCTTCCGGCCATGGCCGCCGCCGCCGGGATCAAGCTGACCCTGGAGGACATGGACGCGCTCAGCCGGGTGACCCCGCTGATGGCCCGGGTCTATCCCAACGGCACGGCTGACGTGAACCATTTCGAGGCGGCCGGCGGTCTGGCCTTCGTGGCCCGCGAGCTGCTTGCGGCCGGGCTGCTGCACGAGGACGTCCTGACCGTGATGGGCCCGGGCCTGTCCCGTTACACCCGGGAGCCGGCGCTGGCGGACGGTGAGCTGGTGTGGCGCGAGGGCCGAGCCGAGAGCCTCGACCTGGACATCCTGCGCCCGGCATCCGACCCGTTCGAACCGGAGGGGGGGCTGCGGCTCCTCAACGGGCCCCTGGGACGGGCGGTGATCAAGGTCAGTGCGGTCAAGCCCGAGCACCGCACGGTGACCGCGCCCGCCGTGGTGTTCGACAGCCAGGACGACTACCTTGCCGCCTTCAAGCGGGGCGAGCTGGACCGAGACTGCATCGCCGTGGTTCGCTTCCAGGGCCCGCGCGCCAACGGCATGCCCGAGCTGCACAGCCTCACCCCGCCCCTGTCGGTGTTGCAGGACCGCGGCCGCAAGGTCGCGCTGGTCACCGACGGACGGATGTCGGGCGCCTCGGGCAAGGTCCCGGCCGCCATCCATGTCACGCCCGAAGCCTTGACCGGAGGGCCCTTGGCCCGGGTCCGGAGCGGCGACCTGATCACCGTCGACGCCGAGGCCGGGATCTTGACCATCGCCGTCGACGAGGCCGAACTCTCAGCCCGGCCCCCAGCCGCCGCCCCGGTCATGGGTCCTGGACATGGCCGGGAGCTGTTCGCCTCCCTGCGGAGCCTGGCCGGCGCCGCCGACACGGGAGCGTCCGTACTTTTCGAAAACTGACTGACCGACGTTCCGCGAACGTCAACGTCGTGCGGCAACCTGCCACGGGCTTCAAATGTCACAACCGTTTCAAAGATGTGACG
>DASPLD010000126.1:0-6751 GCA_035627755.1 Caulobacter sp.
GGCGAGCGGATGATGGCCCGCAGGGAGGAATTGCAGGCCCAGGCTGAAGGTCCGGGCCTACCGCCCGCTCAGACCACGACGCTGAACGGCGCGCAGCCCACGGCCTAGACCGGAGCCGTTTCGGCGCCCTGGATGGCGAACCAGGGCGTCATCCGCTTCAGCGCCTCCTCCACCTCCGGGGTGGAGACGGCGAAGCTGAACCGCATGAAGCGGCGGCCATTGATCGGGTCGAAGTCGACGCCCGGCGCGGTGGCCACCGCCGTCTGGCGCAGCAGGCGCTTGCAGAAGGCCATGCTGTCGTCGGTCAGGTGGCCGATGTCGGCCCAAATGTAGAAGGCCCCGTCCGGCGGGGCGATGCTGGTCAGGCCCAATTCCGGGAGGGCGTCGAGCAGCAGTTCCCGGTTGCGGCGGTAGACGGCGACGTGAGCCTCCAGTTCCTCGATGCAGTCCATGGCGGCGAGGCCGGCGTGCTGGCTGAGCGAAGGCGCGGTCAGGAACAGGTTGCCGACATAGGCCCGCGCGGCCTCACGCAACGCCTCCGGCGCGACCAGCCAGCCAAGCCGCCAGCCGGCCATGCTGAAGTATTTCGAGAAGCTGTTGACCACCAGGGCGCCGGGCTCGAACTCCAGCATCGACGGGACAGGGCCGACATAGGAGAGGCCGTGGTAGATCTCGTCAGAGACGATGCGGACGCCCCGCCGCCGGCAGACCTCGGCGATGGCCGCGAGCTCCTCGGGCGGCAGGATCGAACCCGTAGGGTTGGCGGGGCTGGCGATGATCAGGCCGGCGGGGGCCGGATCGAGGGCCTCGATCATGGCGGCGGTCAGCTGGAAGCGGGTGTCAGGCCCGCAGGCCAGTTCCACGGCCTGCATGTTCAGCGCCTTGAGCGTACCGCGGTAGGCGACGTAGCCGGGCCTCGCCAGGGCGATGCGGTCGCCGGGCTGGAAGGCCGCCGAAAGGGCCAGCACCAGGGCCGGCGAGGCGCCGCAGGTCAGGATGATGCGGCCAGGCTCGATCTCCACCCCATGCAGGCGGCGGTAGCGCTCGGCCAGGGCGGCGCACAGCGGGGCGCTCTCCCAGTAGCCCATGGCGTCGGCGTCCAGCACCCGGTGGGCGGCGGCGATGGCCCTGGCCGGGGCGCCGGTGGAAGGCTGTCCGAACTCCATGTGGATCACCGGAGCTCCCTCGGCCTTCATCCGGTGGGCCAGGCGGCTGATCTCGATGGCGCGGAACGGATCTGGGGTCATGGCTCCCGGTTAGCGCCTTTCGAGGGGCCAGGGAACGGCTTCGCCCCTCAGGCCTTGTCCGGTGAGGAGGACGAGATGACCGACCGCAACCCGCCCAACAACGACGGCCGCAAGGCCAACGACGCCGAGCCGCCCGGCCATCTGCCGGGGCTCAAGTCCGAGAAGGACCAGGCGAAAACCGCGGAACGCTCCCGCGAGGCCGCCGGCCCGGACGGTCCCGACGCCCGCGAGGTGGGGGATACCTTCAAGCGGTGAGGCTACTCTTCCGGCTGGTCGACCATGGCCCGCATCAGCTGGACCAGCTGGCGCCGCAGGGCCGGCTTTTCGATGCGGACGAACAGGGCGGCCATCTCCAGGCCCTCCTGGCTCATCAGGAAGTCGTTGATCGCCCGGTCAAAGCCCGTCTCGCCGACAGGGGTCTCGGCGGCCGGGTCGGCCAGGCCGTCGAAGAAATAGTCGACCGGCGTCTGCAGGGTGGCGGCGATCTGGTAGAGCTTGGAGGCGGAGACGCGGTTGGCGCCACGCTCGTACTTCTGGATCTGCTGGAAGGTCAGGCCCAGGGCGTCGGCCAGCGCCTCCTGGGTGACGTTCAGGGCCTTGCGGCGCTGACGGATGCGACGGCCGACGTGCAGATCGACTTCAGCGGGCCCATCGGGCGGCATGGGCGCTCTCCCTGAAACGCGAATTTCAGGTCGGATAACCGACCTGGGTTTCGCGAGTGTTTCTAATCCTGGCGACGCGCCAGGATCGCTTGGCGCGTCCCCCAGACCAGCGCGAGCAGGGTAGCATAACTCCAGGCGTAGTAGGCCGTCATGAATCCGAGCGCCGCGATGCGCGGATCGAGCACGAAGGCCCAGTGGGTGGCGGCAGTCAGCAGCTGGCTGGCGCTGGCGACCACAAGCCAGGGGCGGCGGAACCGGAGCATCAGGCCCACGAAAGCCAGGACCAGGACCACGTCGAGGGCCGCGACCGCGTACTGGGGGCTGAGGATGTTGGCGCGATCCTGCAGCAGCCAGGAGCCGACCCAGGCCGCGGCGATCAGGCCGCCGCACCAGCGGACAGGCTTGTCGCCCTTCCACAGGGCGTAGCCGCAGGCCAGAGCCATGGCCAGCATGCCGACCAGCATGAACAGCGTGGACCAGATGGCGGCGGCTCCCGATACGGCCTCGTCCGCCCACTGTGCGCCAAAAGGGGCCGGACGGAAATCGCCCGGCCCCCGATGTCTCCCGGAGCTATTGGGATCAGGCGATGCGTCGGATGTGGCCTTCGGGCCGGCGGGCGTTCTCCTCGGGCTTCTCCATGCCGCCGATGGCGACCGTGCGCAGGCCGATCTGGTCCTTGACCACGGCCAGGGCGTCGTGAGCCTCGACCAGCTCGCGCCGCCCCTTGGCCAGGGAAACGATGGAGGCGCAGGTGCGGTCCATGACCGACTGACCGACGACGGCGGAGAGGCCTGCCTCGACCCGCGAATCGCTGAGCAGGCTGGTCAGGCGGGCGGTCTCGCTGAGCGCCCGGTCGATGGCGAGTTCAGCGGCGAACAGCTGGTCGGCCACCTTGTGGGCGACGATCTTGCGTTTCATGGCGCAGGTCTCCTGTGCGGGCGGACAGGGTCCGCGCGGCGTTGGGGTTTCGGTTGTCGGAAGTGCCGGTCGTGTCAGCCGCCGCGCGGCCAGATCCCGTCGATGATGCGCTGGACGAGCAGGGCCACCTCATGGGCGCCCATCAGCACGCCGCCCAGCAACAGGCTGCCCAGGATCGCCACAGCGGCGACCAGGGCCAGCAGACGCAGGGGGGTCAGGTCATGGACGCCTCCCCTGCTGGCGGGCAGGACTCGTCCGAGGTCAGCCAGGCCGTGGCGCTGAGGATCTGCAGCAGCAGCTTGTCCGGCGCCGCCGATCCCTGCGTCTTGCGCAGCGCCGAGACCACCGTCGGGATGTTGTCCGCCTTGTCCGGGCTGGCCAGCAGGCTCAGCGCCGATTCCAGGGCCGTCCAGCTGACCAGGAACACCGGGGCGGCGCTGGTCCGTCCCTCGTCGCCCGTTGTCGTCCGCTTCATCGTCCCGCCCCGCTGCCCCCTCGAACAGGACGCCAGCGGAGCCGATGTCGGCGGCCGGAGATATGGGGGCCGGATCGGATGGGTAGCCGATACCCATGCTCATTTCGTGGGTCGCCAGGGCCAGGGCGGCGGCGCGCCGGTCCGCGGCGCCAAGGCGCTCGCGGGCGCGATCGATATGCTTGTCGACCGTGGACTTGGAGATGTTCAGGAGACGGGCGATCTCCTTGGACTGGTGATGCCGCGCCACCAGCCGCAGGCACTCGCGCTCGCGCGCCGTCAGGCTCTCGAACCCGGTGCGGTCGTCGTCCCCGTTGTCCCCCATGGGAGAAGTTGTAACAAAGCAAGGCGGGTGCGCCCAGGGGTGGGGCGTCGAGGCTGGAACGACCGGCAGCGGATTCTGACGGCTTGACCGAACATGCGACAGGAGAGCCGGACGGTGGTATGGTCAGAACATGGCCGAACCAAAAGGCACGATATTCGACGAATTCGCCGAGGCCGACGCCTCGGCGGACGCCGAGGGGCTGGCTGATCTCGACAGCGGCCGGAGTGTTCCGCACGAAGAAGTCGCGGCTTGGCTGGAGACCTGGGGCACGACCGGCGAGAAGCCGCCGCCAAAGTCTTGGTTCAGGTAGTCTGGTCGCGGCGGGCGCTCGCCGAACTTGCCGCCATTCGGGCCTACATCGACCAATTCAGTCCGCTGGCGGCGCAACGTATGGCCGTCCGGCTCAAGGCCGCGGGCGACAGCCTGAGTTCATTTCCGGACCGAGGGCGGCCAGTGGCGCCTGGTATCCGAGAGCTGGTCGTCATCTATCCATACATCATCCGGTATCGGGTCAAGGACGACCAGGTAGGCATCATCCGCATCCGGCATGGCGCTCAGGAGCCAGACTGAAGGCCCGTCGTCAGGCGCGTCAGAGCCCCAGCACCGCCTTGGCCATGATGTTGCGCTGGATCTCGTTCGAGCCGCCGAAGATCGAGGTCTTGCGCATGTTGAAGTAGTTGGGGCCCGCCTTGAACGCGAAGTCCGGGCCGATCGGCAGGGCGTTGCCGCCCTCCTTCGGAAAGCCGCGGAAGTAGGGGGCGCCATAGTGGTCGGCGGCCTCCAGGGTCAGCTCGGTGAGCCGCTGGCCGACCTCCGTGCCCTTGACCTTGAGCAGCGAAGCTTCCGGCCCCGGCCCCTTGCCGCTGCTCTCGCCCGCCAGGGTGCGCAGTTCGGTGTATTCCAGGGCCTGCAGGTCGACCTCCAGCTCGGCCACCTTGCGGCGGAAGTCGGCGTCCTCGATCAGCGGCGAGCCGTCGTCGGCCAGCTGTCCGGCGGCGATCTCCCGCAGCCGCTCGATGCCGCGCTTGGAGCGGGCCACCCCGGCGATGCCCGTGCGCTCGTGGCCGAGCAGGTACTTGGCCACCGTCCAGCCCTTGTTCTCCTCGCCGATCCGGTTCTCGACCGGCACGATGACATCCTCGAGGAAGGTGTCGTTGACCTCATGGCCGCCGTCGATGGTGATGATCGGCCGCACGCTGATGCCCGGGGTCTTCATGTCGATCAGCAGGAAGGTGATGCCCTCCTGCTTCTTGGCCGTGGGGTCGGTGCGGACCAGGAAGAAGCCCCAGTCGGCGAAATGGCCCTGGGTGGTCCAGGTCTTCTGGCCGTTGACCCGATAGTATTCCTTGCCGTCGTCCCCGGTGAACCGCTCGGCCTTGGTCGAGAGGCCCGCCAGGTCCGAGCCCGCGCCGGGCTCGCTGTAGCCCTGGCACCACCAGATGTCGCCGGCCAGGGTCGGCTTCAGCAGGTTCTCCTTCTGCTCCGGCGTGCCGAAGGTGTAGAGCACCGGCCCGATCATCCCCAGGCCGAACGAGGGCTGGCTGGTGTTGGCCCGGGCCAGTTCCTCGGACCAGATGTAGCGCCGCACCGGGTCCCAGCCCGTGCCGCCGTACTCCACCGGCCAGCCGGGGGTCAACCAGCCCTTCCTGTACAGGATCCTGTGCCAGGAGAGGATTTCTTCCTTGCTGAGATGCTCCCCCGTCGCCTGCTTGGCGCGGATCTCCTTGGGGAAGTTTTCCTCGATCCAGGCCCGCACTTCCTTGCGGAATTCAGCATGCTCGGGGAGAAAATCGAGGTCCATCTGGCGCTCCCATGTTTGCGGGCTGGACTCTCTAGGTCCGGCTCGGCAGTTTGCCGTCAAACAACTGTTTCAACGACGATAAGGGCAGAGGCGCCATGGCCGCAATCAATTCCGTCACCGACCTGACCAACGAAGGCGACGTCGCCGTCATTACCCTGAATTCGCCGCCGGTGAACGCCCTGTCGGCCAACGTCCGCGACGGGCTGCACGACGGGTTCAAGGCGGCCATCGCCGACGACAGCGTCAAGTCGATCGTGCTGATCTGCGACGGCCGCACCTTCATCGCCGGCGCCGACATCAGCGAGTTCGGCGGAGCCCAGAAGGGCGCCAGCCTGTTCGACGTCCAGAGCATGATGGAGAACTCGCCCAAGCCGGTGGTCGCCGCGATCCACGGCACGGCCCTGGGCGGCGGTCTGGAAGTGGCCCTGGTCGCCCACTACCGCGTGGCCGTGCCCTCGGCCAAGCTCGGCCTGCCGGAGGTGAACCTCGGCCTGCTGCCCGGCGCCGGCGGCACCCAGCGCCTGCCCCGCATCGTCGGCGCCGAGAAGGCCCTGGAGATGATGACCAGCGGCAGCCACGTGCCCGCCAAGGCCGCCAACGCCATGGGCCTGGTCGACGAGCTGGTCGAGGAGGGCAAGCTGCGCGAGGGCGCCATCGCCTTCGCGAAGAAGGTGGTGGCCGAGAACTGGCCGCTGAAGAAGGTTCGCGACCGGGAGGTCAAGGCCGACCCGCAGGTGTTCGCCGACTTCCGCAAGGCCAACGCCCGCAAGTTCCGCGGCTTCAAGGCCCCCGAAGCCAACATCCAGTGCATCGAGGCGGCGGTGAACCTGCCCTTCGAGGAAGGCCTGGCGGTCGAGCGCAAGCTGTTCATGGAACTGATGACCGGGCCGCAGTCCGCCGCCCAGCGCTACGTCTTCTTCGCCGAGCGGGCCGCCAACAAGATCCCCGACGTGGGCGACGACGTGGAGGTGCTGCCGGTCAAGTCGGTGGGCGTCATCGGGGCCGGCACCATGGGCGGCGGCATCTCGATGAACTTCCTCAATGTCGGCATCCCGGTGAAGATCGTCGAGACCAGGCAGGAGGCGCTGGACCGCGGCCTCGGCGTCATCCGCAAGAACTACCAGAACTCCGCCGACAAGGGCCGTTTTCCCCAAGAGGAAGTCGGCGTCCGCATGGGCCTGCTGAAAGGCACGCTTAACCGCGCCGATCTCGCCGATTGCGACCTCATCATCGAAGCCATCTTCGAGGACATGGCGATCAAGAAGGAAATCTTCGCCGACCTCGACAAGATCGCGAAGCCCGACGCCATCCTCGCCTCCAATACGT
>DASPLD010000127.1:0-13718 GCA_035627755.1 Caulobacter sp.
GCGCTCGACCACCGGCCGCTCGGCGGAGAAGTAGAGCGGCACGATGGGGATGCTCTCCAGGTGGATGTATTGCCAGATGTCCAGCTCGGTCCAGTTGGAGATCGGGAACACCCGGATGCTCTCGCCCGGCTGCTTGCGGGCGTTGTAGAGCTTCCACAGTTCGGGACGCTGGTTCTTGGGGTCCCAGCGGTGGCCGGCCGAGCGGAAGCTGAACACCCGCTCCTTGGCCCGGCTCTTCTCCTCGTCGCGGCGGGCGCCGCCGAAGGCCGCGTCGAAGCCGTACTTGTCGAGGGCCTGCTTCAGGCCCTCGGTCTTCCACAGGTCGGTGTGGGCGGCGCCGTGGTCGAAGGGGTTGATGCCGGCCGCCTCGGCCTCGGGGTTCTTGTGGACCAGGAGCTCGAAGCCCAGTTCCCGGGCCATCCGCTCGCGCATCTCGTACATGGCCTGGAACTTCCAGGTGGTGTCGACGTGCAGCAGGGGGAACGGCGGCTTGGACGGGAAGAAGGCCTTGGCGGCGAGGTGCAGCATCACCGCGCTGTCCTTGCCGATCGAGTAGAGCATGACCGGCCGCTCGGCCTCGGAGACCACCTCCCGCATGATGTGGATGCTCTCGGCTTCCAGACGCTGGAGATGGGTCAGGCGGTCGGACGGAAGGGTCATCGAGGGGTCCAGGACGCGAAGGCGAGCGCGGGCTTACGCAGCCAGGCGGGCGGGCGCAAGACACGGATCATGATGGCGCCTTCAGACAAGCTTCATCCAGGGCCTGGATGGCGCCGACCAGGTGGTAGAGGCTCGACGCCGGCGAGGGCTCGGTCCGCCAGCCGCCGTTCGCCTCCAGGTGCTCATGCCACAGCCCGCGCCGGGGCGTCTCGAGATAGGGCAGCAGGCCGGCCGCGGCCCGCCGGGCGATCGGCCAGCCCTCGTCGGGATGGGTGAGCGCCAGCTCGGCGCCGGCGCGGGTCCGCTCGGTCTGCGGCCACAGCCGGGCGGTGCGATCGCGCGGCTCAAGGTCCTGGCCCAGGCTGGCGATGGCCACGCCGCGCTCGCCGATGCCGGTCTTCTCGGCCAGGGCGATCAGGCCTCGGCCGGCCTCGGCGGAGGCCCGGTTGTCGGTCAGGGCCGCATGGCGCAGCAGCAGGAAGCCCCATTCGAACTGGTGCCCCGGCTCGACCTCGGCCTCTCGCATCGGGCTCCAGTGGAGGTCGAACAGTTCGGGCAATGCGCCGGTCGCCGGCTGGATCAGGCGCTCGCGGGCCAGTCGGGCGATGCGGTTGGAGAGATCGGCCCAGCCGCCGTCGTCCCCGGCCTGGCGCCAGGCCAGGGCCGCCTCGAACAGGTGCATCAGCGGGTTGGCGCGCAGGGGCGCGGTCCGCGAGGCGTCGTCGTGCACCCCGCCGTCCGGCCTTCCCAGGGTCTGGCTGAGCGCGGCCCGGGCCCGCTGGGCGGCCGACTCCAGGCCGTGGCCGGGACCGAGCGTCCGGCGGGCGGCGGCCAGGGCCAGCAGGCCGAACGCCTGCTCATAGGGCTGGGCGCTGTCGTCGACGGGCCGGCCGGTCTCGTCCACCGAGAAGCGGAACAGGCCCTCGGGGCGCACATGCCGGTCCAGGGCCGCCAGCCCGTGCCGCAGGGCGTCGGGCCAGGGCCCGGTCCAGCCCATCCGCCCGGCCTCGGCGAAGACATAGATCTGCCGCGCCGCCACCCGGGTCCGCCGGGGGGCCGCCACGGGCTCCCCGTCGAGTCCGAGCTTCTCGAAGAAGCCGCCGTTCACATGGTCGGTCCCGGCCTCCCACCACAGCGGCAGGGCCGCCTCGAACAGCCAGCCTTTCAGGCGGTCGCGCAGGGCGAGGATGTCGGCGGGCGCGGGCACGGGATGTTCTTAAGGCGCGGCGGCGGCCGGCTCAACCGCGGGGCCTTGGCGAAGGGCCTTGGCGCGCCCATCTGCTGGGCAAGGCTGCATTCAGGAGAATCCCTTGCCCCTGTCCCTCCACGACGTCTCGATCCCGGTCTATCTCAACGGCCTGCGCAATCTGGTGGCCATCCTCGACAAGGCCCATGGCCACGCCGGCGACAACATCGCCAGCTGGCTGGAGGCGCGGCTGGCCCCCGACATGCTGCCCCTGACCCGCCAGATCCAGATGGTCAGCGACGCGGCCAAGGGCGGCGCCGCCCGCCTCGCCGGGATCGAGCCCCCCTCCATGCCCGATACGGAAACGACCTTCGCGCAGCTGCGCGAACGGCTGGCCCGCACCATCGCCTTCGTCGAGACGATCACGCCGGAGATGGTCAATGGCCGGGAGGGCGAGACCATCGAGCTGAAGTTTCCGCAGGGCGCGATGACCTTCACGGCCCGCGACTTCCTGTTCAACTTCTCCCTGCCGAACTTCTATTTCCATGTGGTCACGGCCTACGGCCTGCTTCGCAAGGAAGGCGCGCCGCTGGGGAAGATGGACTTCCTCGCGGGCGGGCGGCAGGTGGCTTAGACCACCGCTGTCGTCTCGATCTCCACCCGGGCGGCGTCCTCGACCAGGCCCTTGACCTCGACCACGGCCATGGCCGGGTAATGGGGGCCGATCAGCTCGCGCCAGGCGGCGCCGATCTCGCGCAGGCTGGCCAGGTATTCGGTCTTGTCGACCACGTACCAGGTCATGCGGACGATGTGCTCGGGGCCGGCCTGGGCTTCGGCCAGCACCGCCAGGGTGTTGGCCAGCACCTGGCGGACCTGCGCGGCGAAGCCGTCCGGGAAGGCGCCGGTTTCATCCCAGCCGACCTGGCCGGCGACGAAGACCATCCGGCCCTCGGCGGCGACGCCGTTGGAATAGCCCTTGGGCCGCGGCCAGCCGTCGGGGAGCAGGACGCGGTTCATGGGGTCTCCTTGAGCCGGAAGCGCTGCAGCTTGCCGGTCTGGGTCTTGGGCAGGGCGTCCCGGAACTCCAGGGCGCGGGGGTATTTGTAGGGGGCGATGACGCTCTTCACATGCGCCTGCAGTTCGGCCTTCAGGGCCTCGCCGGCCTCGAAGCCGGGATTGACCACCACGAAGGCCTTGCAGATCTGGCCGCGCTCGGGATCCGGGACTCCGATCACCGCGGCTTCCGCCACCGCGGGATGGCGCAGCAGGGCGTTCTCCACCTCCGGCGCCCCGATGTTGTAGCCAGACGAGATGATCATGTCGTCGGCCCGGGCGACGAACCAGAAGTAGCCGTCCTCGTCGAGCCGGTAGATGTCGCCGGTCAGGTTCCAGCCGGCCTGGACGTAGGATCGCTGGCGCTCGTCGGCCAGGTAGCGGCAGCCGGTCGGGCCGCGCACGGCCAGCCGGCCGGTCTCGCCGGGCGGCAGGGGACGGCCGGCGTCGTCCTGGATGCGGGCCTCGAAGCCCGGCACCGCCTTTCCCGTCGCCCCCGGTCGGATGTCCTCGCCCCGGGCCGAGATGAAGATGTGGAACATCTCGGTAGAGCCGATCCCGTCGATGATCCGGATTCCGGTGGCCTCATGCCAAGCGTCGGAGGTGGCGGCCGGCAGGGGCTCGCCGGCCGAGACGCAGGTCTTCAGGGATGACAGGTCGTGGTCGGCGGCCAGCTTGAGGAGGTGGCGATAGCCGGTCGGGGCGGTGAAGAGGACGCTGGCCCTGTGGGCGGCGATGGTCTCGGCCAGGGCCTCGAAGCCCGGGCGGTCGCACAGGGCCGTGGCCGCGCCGGCGGCGGCGGGAAACACCACCAGCCCCCCAAGGCCGAAGGTGAAGGCGATCGGCGGGGTGCCGACCGCGACGTCGCCGGGAGCCAGCCGCAGGATGTGGCGGGCGAAGGTGTCGGCCAGGCTGAGGATGTCCCGGTGCAGGTGGACGCAGCCCTTGGGCCTGCCCGTCGTGCCGCTGGTGAAGGCGATCAGGGCGGGGTCCTCGGCGGCGGTCGCCACGGCCTCGAAATCCGCAGGCTTGGCATCGGCGGCGGCCTGCAGGACGGCGGAGTCCATGACCTTGCTCAGCACCGGCGCGGCGGCCCGCGCTTCGGCGGCGGCCTCAACCAGGGCGGTGTCGACCAGCCCGATGCCGACCCGCGCCTTCTCCACCACCGTCGCCAGTTCGCCCGGCCGCAGCAGGGGCATGGTGGCGACCACCACGGCGCCGGCCTTGAGGATGGCGAACCAGGCGGTCAGCACCCAGGCGACGTTGGGGCCGTGCAGCAGCACCCGGCTACCCGGGACGACGCCCAGATCCTCGACCAGCACCCGCGCCATCCGGTCCGAGGCGGCGTCGAGCTCAGCCCAGGTCAGGGCGCCGGTCTTCCATTTGAGGGCCGGGCCATCCGGGCCGGCCGCAGCCTTCGCCCGGCGCAGCAGCTCGGCAGCGGCGTTCAGGCGGGACGGATAGTCCAGCCCGTCCAGCAGCAGGACCGGCCGCTGATCCTCCGGCGGCAGGTTGTCGAGGACGAAGCGGTCGAGGTGCGCGCTCCCGGCCACCGGTCAGTTCCCCTCGAACACCGGCTGGCGCTTGGCGGCGAAGGCCTCGTAGGCGCGGCGGAAGTCGGCGGTCTGCATGCAGATGGCCTGGGCCTGGGCCTCGGCCTCGATGGCCGCATCCAGCCCCATGTCCCATTCGACGTTGAGCTGGGTCTTGGTCATGCCGTGGGCGAAGGTCGGCCCGTTGGCCAGGCTCCGGGCCAGCTCGAGCGCGGCGCCCAACAGGGCCTCGGGCTCGACCAGGCGATTGTGGAAGCCCCAGCGCTCGCCCTCCTCGGCAGTCATCGCCCGGCCGGTGAACAAGAGCTCCGAGGCCCGACCCTGGCCGATCAGCCGGGGCAGGATGGCGCAGGCGCCCATGTCGCAGCCGGCCAGGCCGACGCGGGTGAACAGGAAGGCGGTCTTGGCGTTCGGGGTGGCGATCCGCATGTCGCTGGCCATGGCCATGATGGCGCCGGCCCCGGCGCAGACCCCGTCGATGGCGGCGATCAACGGCTGGGGGCAGGCGCGCATCGCCTTGACCAGGTCGCCGGTCATGTGGGTGAAGGCGAGCAGCTCGGGCATGCTCATCCTGGTCAACGGCCCGATGATCTCATGCACGTCGCCGCCGGAGGAGAAGTTGCCGCCGGCCCCGGTGATCACCACCGCCTTGCAGTCCTCGGCGTGGCTGAGGCCGCGGAACAGGTCGCGCATCTCGGCGTAGGACTCGAAGGTCAGGGGGTTCTTCCGCTCCGGGCGGTTGAGGGTCAGGGTCGCGACCCTGTCCTCCACCGACCACAGGAAATGCCGGGCCTGGTACGCGCTCGCCTTCATGCCGTTTCCTCCAGCGGTTTGGCCCGCAGCGACGCCTTGGTTCGCTCCAGCAGGCGGGTCAGCTCCTCGGCCTCCCCGGCGGTCAGGCCGCCGAGCAGGGTCTCGATCCAATGTTCGTGGGCGGCGGCCATCGCATCGAACCGCGCCTGGCCGAGCGGGGTCAGCCGCACGCGCCGCGCCCGGCGGTCGGCGCCCTCCATCCCCTCGATCAGCCCGTCGGCCCTCAGCCGGGCGGCGAGGCCGGTGACGTTGCCGTTGCTGACCATCAGCATCCGCGAGACCTCGCCCATCGTCAGGCCTTCGGGACCGGCCCGGTCAAGGGCCGAGAGCATGTCGAAACGCGGCAGGGTGGAGCCGAACGCATCCCGCAGCCGCTGGGAGATGGCCTGCTCGATGGCCGTCGAACAGGTCAGCAGCCGCAGCCACAGGCGAAGGCTGCGCTTGCCGGCCGGCGCCCCGCCCAGGCGGTCTGGCAGCGGACTCACAGCTCGCCTCCGGCCACGGGCAGGGCCGCGCCGTTGACGCCGGCCGCGTCCTCGCTGCACAGCCAGGCGACCAGGGCGGCCACCTCCTCCGGCGCGATCAGCCGCCCCTGGGGGTTGGACGCGGCCAGGGCGGCGCGGGCCTGCGCCGCGTCCCGGCCGGTCTTGGCGACGATGGTCTCCACCGAGCGGGCGACGAGGTCGGTGTCGGTGAAGCCGGGGCAGACGGCGTTGACGGTGATCCCCTTGGCCGCGACCTCCAGGGCCAGCGCCCGGGTCTGGCCGACCAGGCCGTGCTTGGCGGCCACATAGGCGGAGACATAGGGATAGCCCTTCAGTCCGGCCGTCGAGGCGATGTTGACGATCCGCCCCCAGCCCCGCTCCAGCATGGCGGGCAGGACCTGGCGGCAGGCCTCGGCCGGCGCTTCCAGGTTGAGGGCCAGCAGGGCGCGCAGGTCGGCGGCGCTGGTCTTCAGGAAGGGGGCGGAACGGGTCCCCCCGGCGTTGTTGACCAGGATGTCCACAGGGCCGAACCGGGTCCTTCCGCGCTCGAGGGCCGCGGTCAGGGCGGCGGCATCGGTGACGTCGGCCGGGGCGACCTGGGCCTCGGGGAGGAGGGCGGCGGTCGCTTCCAGCCGGGCTGTGTCGCGGCCGACCAGGGTCAGGCGATGCCCCCCGGCGGCCAGGGCGACAGCGCAGGCCCGCCCGATGCCGGAGCCGGCGCCCGTCACGACGGCGTGGCGCGCGCTGCTCATACCGGGCCCGCCTGACGCTCGCGTTCGAGATTGCGGGCCAGCTG
This sequence comes from Caulobacter sp., assembly GCA_035627755.1. GTDB lineage: Bacteria > Pseudomonadota > Alphaproteobacteria > Caulobacterales > Caulobacteraceae > Caulobacter. The sequence goes on from DASPLD010000127.1 coordinate 6,547, forward strand.
GCTGAAGCCGGCCAGGTACTGCACCGGCGGCGCCGCTGAGAACCAGCCCTGCTCGGCGGCGGCGCGCAGGGTCCAGTTCGGATCGGCCAGGTGCGGCCGGGCCAGGGCGCAGAGGTCGGCCCGGCCGGCGGCCAGGATCGAGTTGACGTGGTCGGTCTCGTAGATGTTGCCCACCGCCATGGTCGCCACCCCCGCCTCGTTGCGGATGCGGTCGCTGAACGGGGTCTGGAACATGCGGCCATAGACCGGCTCGGCCGCCTCGCTGGTCTGGCCGGCCGACACGTCGATCAGGTCGCAGCCCGCGTCGGCGAACGCCCTTGCGATGGCGACCGACTCTTCCGGGGTAATGCCGTCCGGCGTCCAGTCGGTGGCCGACAGCCGCACCGACATCGGCTTCTCGTCCGGCCATGCCGCGCGCAGGGCGGCGAACACCTCCAGCGGAAAGCGCAGCCGGTTCTCCAGGCTGCCGCCGTAGGCGTCGGTCCGCCGGTTGGAGACTGGCGTCAGGAAGGACGACAGCAGGTAGCCGTGGGCGCAGTGCAGCTCGACCATGTCGAAGCCGGCCTCGTCGGCGAGCTTCACGGCGCGGACGAAGTCGGCGGTGACCCGGTCCATGTCCGCCCGGGTCATCTCGCGCGGGACCCGGTCGCGCTCGGACCAGGGGATGGCCGAGGGTGCGATCAGCTCCCAGCCGCCCTCTTCCAGCGGCAGGTCGGCGCGGGGTCCCCACGGCCGCTCCACCGAGCCCTTGCGGCCGGCATGGGCCAGCTGGAGGCAGATCCGCGAGCCCTGGGCGTGGACGAAATCGACGATCCGGCACCAGGCGTCGCGATGCTCCTCGCGGTACATGCCCGCGCAGCCCGGGGTGATCCGCCCGTCGGCGCTGACGTCGGTCATCTCGGTGAACACCAGCCCCGCCCCACCCAGCGCCCGGCCCCCCAGGTGGACGAGGTGGAAGTCGCCGACCAGCCCGTCCTCGGCCGAGTACATGCACATCGGGGAGACCACCACGCGGTTGGGCAGGGTCAGGCCGCGCAGGCGCAGCGGCGTGAACATCGGCGGCGGCGGCTTGCGGCTCGGCGGGGCGCCGGCTTGGGTTGCGAACCAGCGCTCCAGGCCGGACAGGAAGTCGGCGTCGCGCAGCCGCAGGTTCTCATGGCTGACCCGCTGGCTGCGGGTCAGCAGGCTGTAGGCGAACTGCAGCGGATCGAGGCCGGTGTAGCGTTCCAGGGTCTCGAACCATTCGGTGGAGTTGCGGGCCGCGCTCTGCAGCTTCAGCACCTCGACCCGGCGGTCGGCCTCGTAGGCGGCCAGGGCGGCGTCCAGGTCCTCGCCCCCGGTGACCGCCTCGGCCAGGCGGATGGCGTCCTCGAAGGCCAGCTTGGTGCCCGAGCCGATCGAGAAGTGGGCGGTGTGAGCCGCGTCGCCGAGCAGCACGAGCCTGCCGTCCCGCCAGTTGGAACAGGCCACCCGCGGGAAGTTGAGCCAGGCCGAGCCGCGCAGATGCCGCGCATTGCTCATCAGCGGATGGCCGTCCAGCCATTGGGCAAACAGCGCCTCGGCCGCCCGGCAGGCCTCGTCCTGGTCCATGGCGTCGAAACCGAGGCCGCGCCAGGTCGCTTCCGAGCATTCGACGATGAAGGTCGAGCCCCCCTCCTCGAACCGGTAGGCATGGGCCCAGATCCAGCCGTGCGGGGTCTCCACGAAGGCGAAGGTGAAGGCCTCGAAGGCCCTGGTCGTGCCCAGCCAGATGTATTTGTTGGCCCGTACGTCGACATCGACCCCGAACACCTCCGGCCGCTCGTTGCGCGCCCGGCTGTTCAGCCCGTCGGCCGCCACCACCAGGTCGGCCTCGAGGGTGGCGGGATCGACCTCGCTCTCGAACCGAAGGTCGACGCCCAGCGCGCGCGCACGTTCATGCAGGATGTTCAGCAGCCTCTGGCGGCCGATACCGGCGAAGCCGTGGCCGCCCGATCGGATCGTCCGGCCATGGATGTGGACGTCGATGTCGTCCCAGTGGACGAACGCCGCCTCGATAACGGAGGCGGTCTCCGGATCGTTGGCCTTCAGGTTGGCCAGGGTCTGGTCCGAGAACACCACCCCCCAGCCGAAGGTGTCGTCCGGCCGGTTGCGCTCATGCACGACCACCGAAAGGGACGGGTCGCGCAGCTTCAGGGAGATGGCGAGATACAGCCCCCCGGGGCCGGCCCCGACGACGGCGATGCTCCGAACCTGCGACGGCCGCGACATGCTTTAAGCTTAAAATGAATTGCGGTCGCCGTCGAGGCCGAACACCGTTCCGGGGCGCGGCCTCCCGCCGCCGTCTCTCTGGCGTTCTACCTGATCCGGGTGCTAGAGCCCGCGTGGGGGACAGGAGGATTTGTGACTGTCATCGACCAGCACAACGTGCACATCAGCGGCGCCGGCCCCCGCCCGATGATGCTGGCCCACGGGTTCGGCTGCGACCAGAATATGTGGCGCTTCGTGGCCCCGGCCTTCGAGGAAGACTTCAGGGTCATCCAGTTCGACCTGATCGGGGCCGGCGGGTCGGACCTTTCGGCCTACGACCCCGAGAAGTATTCGCGCCTGGAGGGCTACGCCGAGGACGTGGTCGAGCTCGCCGAGGCCCTGGGGGTGCGTGACGGGGTCTTCGTCGGGCATTCGGTCAGCGCGATGATCGGCCTGCTGGCCATCCGCAAGGCGCCGCATCTGTTCAGCGACCTGGTGATGGTCGGTCCCTCGCCCCGCTACATCGACGACGAGGCGGCGGGCTACGTCGGCGGCTTCAGCGCCGCCCAGATCGAAGAGCTGCTCGACTTCCTCGATCAGAACCACATGGGCTGGTCCCAGGCGATGGCCCCGACCATCATGGACAATGCCGACCGGCCCGAGCTGGCCGAGGAGCTGACCAACAGCTTCTGCCGCACCGATCCGGACATCGCCAAGCGGTTCGCGCGGGCCACCTTCACCTCCGACAACCGCGCCGACCTGGCAGGGTTCGAGACCCGCACCCTGATCCTGCAGTGCGCGGAGGACGTGATCGCACCCCAGGCGGTCGGCCAATACCTGCACCGGGTGCTGCCAAACAGCGAACTTGTGCTGATGGAGGCCACGGGCCACTGCCCCAACCTGAGCGCGCCGGACGAAACCATCCGGGCGATCCGGGCCTTTGTCTGAGTCTTCCCCCGGCGGTATCGGCGGGGCGGCGGCGGATCTGGAAGACCTCTTCGAGAACGCCCCCTGCGGATACCTGATCGCCGACCCGTCGGGACGGATCCTGCGGGCCAACGGCGCCCTGGCGACCTGGCTGGAGCGGAAGCCGGAAGACCTGGTCGGCCGGCGCTTCTCCGACCTGCTGAACATCGCCGGCAAGATCTATTACGAGACCCACTTCGCGCCGCTGCTGAAGATGCAGGGATTCTTCAACGAGGTGGCGCTGGACCTGGCGCGTCCGGGGCAGGCGCCGCTGCCGGTGCTCGTCAACGCTGTGGAGCGCCGGGCGGCCGAGGACGGCCAGCCCTTCATCCGCATCACCCTGTTCAACGCCTCCGACCGCCGCCGCTACGAGCGGGAGCTGCTGGAGGCGCGCCGGGCGGCGGAAGACGCGGCGGCGCAGCTGCAGGCGCTGAACCAGACCCTGGAGGCGCGGGTGGCCGAGGAGGTCGCCGAGCGCATGCAGGCCGAGGAGGCGGTGCGCCAGCTGCAGAAGCTGGAGGCCGTAGGCCAGCTCACCGGCGGCGTGGCCCACGACTTCAACAACCTCCTGACCGTCATCCTCGGCGGGCTGGAGACCATTTCCCGGCAGCTGGACGCCGATCCGGGCCCGGAGAAGCTGCAGCGCATCGCCCGGGCCGTGGCCATGGCGACCCACGGCGCCCAGCGCGCCGCCACCCTGACCGCCCGGCTTCTGGCCTTCGCCCGGCGCCAACCCCTCGATCCCAAGCCGGTGGACGCCGGCCGCCTGATCACCGGCCTCGCCGACCTGCTGGAGCGCACCCTGGGGGAGACCGTGACCCTCGAGACGGTCAGCGGCGCCGGGCTGTGGATGACCAGCGTCGACCCGGCCGAGCTGGAGAACGCCCTGGTCAACCTGGCCGTCAACGCGCGCGACGCGATGCCGGGCGGCGGGCGGCTGACCCTGGAGACCAGCAACGCCTACCTCGACGAGGCCTATGTCGACGACATCCCCGAACCCGTCCCGGCCGGCCAGTACGTGCAGATCACGGTCAGCGACACCGGGACCGGAATGGACGCCGAGACGGCGCAGCGGGTCTTCGAGCCCTTCTTCACCACCAAGGCGGTCGGCAAGGGCACGGGCCTCGGCCTCAGCCAGGTGTACGGCTTCGTGCGCCAGAGCGGCGGCCATGTGCGGCTCTACAGCGAGCCGGGAGTCGGCACTTCGGTGAAGCTCTACCTGCCGCGGATGACCGGGCCGGTCGGCGAGACCGTCCAGGTGAAGCCGGAGGCCCCCGTGCACGGGGGCAGCGAGACCATCCTGGTCGTCGAGGACCACGAGGACCTGCGGACCTACGCCGCCGGAGTCCTGCGGGAACTGGGCTACCGCGTGCTGGAGGCCGGGGACGGGCGGGGCGCGCTGGCGGTGCTGCAGTCGCAGAACGACATCGACCTGCTGTTCACCGACGTGGTGATGCCCGCCGGCCTGGACGGGCGGCAACTGGCCGACGAGGCCCTGCGCCGGCGTCCCGGGATCAAGGTGCTGTACACCACCGGCTACACCCGCAACGCCATCGTCCACAACGGCCGGCTGGATCCGGGGGTGCAGCTGATCGGCAAGCCGTTCACCTTCCAGGAACTGGCGCGAAAGGTGCGGGCGGTGCTGGACGCCTGACGCTCAATCCGCCGGGTGGAAGACAAAGTCGATCAGATAGATCTGCTCTCCCGGTCCATGCTTGGCGACCTTCAGCAGGTCGACGACGCCGGCGAACCCGGACCGCCGGGCCAGGGCGGGGGTAACGTCGGCCAGCTCGATCCGGCGGACGGCGGTCACCTCCACTGCCCCGCCTTCCATGGCGTAGCGATTGCCGACTTTGACCCGCGGCGACTGCCAGAAGCGCACGGTGCAGTCGATCTCGCCCCGCCGGATCGGCTCACGCAGCCGCTTGGTGAACATCAAGCTCATGCGAGGAGCCCAGGCCGTCATCGGGTGAGGGCGAAGTCGACGCGGATCGAGACCTGCCGGGTGTCGACCCCGGCATGGACAGGCGGGGCGGCCTGGACCGCCTCGGCGTTGGCCCGCATGGCCATGTGGCCGTCCTGCTCGTAGGGCATGGGCGGGCCGTAGACGCCGCCGTCGCGGATGGCGAGGACCCGACCGACCTTCAGCCCCGCCGCCCCGGCATAGGCGTCGGCCCTCGCGCGGGCGGCCTTGAAGGCGGCGGCGTAGGCGGCGTTGTCGCCTTTCTCCGGGTCGCCGATCCGCAGTTCGGGCCCGGCCACCACATTGCCGCCCACCTGCGTCACCGCCGCGACCACGGCCCCGGCGCGGGACACGTCCCGCACCTTGACCTCGATCAGGTTTTCGGCCCGGAACTGGCCGCGCTGGGGACCCCAGTCGATGCGCTGGACCGAGAGGTTGCGGGTCTGCAGGTCGTCGGCCTTGACCCCCAGCGGGCCCAGGGCCTCGGTCAGCCGCTGCATGATGCGGGCGTTGGCCTCGCTGGCCGCCGCCGCCGTCGGGGCGGTGTTGTTGACCCCGACGGTCACCCGCGCCTCGTCGGGCCGGGTCTCGGCCCGGCCGCTGGCGGTGACCTGCAGCAGCACCTCCTCGCCCTTCAGCCGCGGCGCGCCGCCCTGGTCGGCGCAGGCCGCCAGGGCCAGCAGGGGAAGCAGAAGCAGTGCGCGCATGGAAAGTCCTCCGTTTGGCGAACAGCGGCATGCAATTGAGGCAAAACCGCGAAGCGCGCCCCGTGGCCCGAATCTCCCGCGCGCCCTACATACGGGCCATGCCCGCCCCCTTCGCCGTGATCTTCGACCGCGACGGCGTCCTCAACGAGGACTACGGCTACGCCTATGAGCCGGAGAAGCTGGTCTGGATCCCCGGGGCCAAGGGGGCGATCCGGCGGGTCAACGAGGCCGGAGGCCTGGTGCTGATCGCCACCAACCAGTCGGGGATCGGTCGCGGCTACTACAGCGAAGAGCAGATGCACGGCTTCCATGCCGAGATGCGCCGGCAGCTGGCGGCCGAAGGCGGGCGGATCGACGGGATCTACTTCTGTCCCTTCCACGAGGAGGCGGCGGACGAACGCTACCGACAGGCCGACCATCCCGACCGCAAGCCCAACCCCGGCATGATCCTGCGGGCGTTGAAGGACTTCGGCGTCGATCCGAAGAGGGCATTGATGATCGGCGACAAGCCGGCCGACGTGCAGGCCGCCCAGGCGGCGGGCGTCGACGGCTACCTCTACGAGGAAGGCGACCTCGAGGACTTCCTGCTGGACGCCGCCTCGCGCACGGGTCTGCCGCTGTAACGCAGCAGTGTGCTTCCGCCATGCCCCGTTCCGCGTTAGTCAGGGGCCAATTCGTGCCCGGACGCCGGGCGACCCCTTAGGACATCCGTATGACCGACCTGCCCGCCGCCTCCGGCTCGGCGCTCGACCTGATCGGCGCCACCCCGATGGTCGAGGTGACCAAGATCGACACCGGCCTCTGCCGGCTGTTCCTCAAGCTTGAGAACCAGAACCCCGGCGGCTCGATCAAGGACCGCATCGCCCGCTCGATGATCGAGGCGGCCGAGAAGGACGGAACGCTCAAGCCTGGCGGAACCATCATCGAGGCGACGGCGGGCAACACGGGCCTGGGCCTGGCCCAGGTGGCCACCCTGAAGGGCTACAAGCTGATCCTGATCGTGCCGGACAAGATGGCGCGGGAGAAGATCCTGCACCTGCGGGCCATGGGCGTCGACGTGCGGATCACCCGCTCGGACGTGGGCAAGGGCCATCCCGAATACTACCAGGACATGGCCCAGACCATCGCCCAGGGCATCCCCGGCTCGCTGTACGTCAACCAGTTCGAGAACCCGGCCAACCCGCTGGCCCACGAGACCACCACCGCACCTCCGGACCCATGACATAGCCGCCGTGGTCGAGCACCCGGGCGATGGCGGCGTCGATGCGCTCGCGGATGCGCCGCTGCTGGGCGGCCAGGTCGATGAA
>DASPLD010000128.1:0-2562 GCA_035627755.1 Caulobacter sp.
CCGCAGAGCCGCGTGCGCCGTCTGCGCCGCTTGGGCCGCCCCGTCGGGCGTGGCCTGCCCTGTTCCCGTAACAGGCGGACTTCCGAATGACGCCCGCAACTCGTTGCGGCAGTTGACTTTGCGAAGGTCGGACGAGTCCTCATAACAGGGAATAACAGGGAATTCGGAACAGGGAATTCCGGCGCCCATAACAGGGAATTTGTGCTCCGAAACACGTCGATTGCTTCCTTCCGCAAAGCGCCGGGAAGCCCGATTGGGGAGCCGCGCGCCGACACCCAATGGCGCCCTGGTCCGGGCGCCGGGGTCAAGGATCACCAGCGCAGCAGGCTCTCGCCCTCGATTACGGTGGAGTCCGAGGAGCCGGAGGGCATAACCTCACCGGGGCGTCTGGGCAGCGGCCGCGCCGCCGCCGGCCAGCCGTCGACAATCGCCGCCCATGCCACCCGAACGCTTCCCGGCGAACGCGGCAAGGACTTCAGCGCCAGGTAGAAGACTTCGTCCGGAGCGGACCAGCGGATGCGGTGAGGCCTGCCGGCTGAGACCCGGATGGTGAAGCCGGTTTCAGGCTCAACGATCTCCACCGGCTGGGAGAAGGTCAGAGTTAAGCGCAACTCGCGGGCACCCGCGGGGGGCAGGATCATAAGGCCCGGCGGGAAGCTTCCGAGAAGCCCGCGATTGAGCTGGATGCGCTCATCGGACGACGCCGACCCGCGGGAGCCTCCGGCCGCCGCGGTACTGTGGCTGGGATAGGTCCACGCGACCGAGCCCGATGTCAGCAGGTCGCGGGGAGCAGGGCCGAGGTCCACCCTGTGAGCATCAGTCGCGAACAGACGTGGAGCCGATGTCCGAGTTGGCCGTCCGTAAAGCTGCAGGACCGACAGGCTCCAATCGTCAGGCTCAGATTTGAGACTGATCAGGCTAGCCCGTCCGGTCGTCTGGTCCGCCACGTAGAGCACATGGCTGGGTTCTGGCGTGCGCGCCGACCAGGGCTGGATCAGGGCCACGAGCAGGACGCCCGCGCCGACAACGGCCGCGCCGGCCGCGGCGACCAGTCCCGCTCGGCCGCGTAGGGCCTCGGCGGCGAAGGGGGCCGCGAGCATGGCGGCAAGGGCGGCGAAGGGGGCCAGCAGCTCCGGGTTGGTCAGGCCGAGGCCGTCGAACAGGGGCACGGCCATGCGCAAGGTCCAGCCGAGCCCGATGGCGGCAATCAATCCGGCCACCACGGTACGGACGAGCTCAGGCCCGCGGCGGACCGCCAGCACCGCGGCCAAGGCGGCGGCGGCCAAGGTCGGCCACATCACCAGGAAGGCCGCCTCCGGCGCCAGCGCCTGCAGCGCCAGGGAGACTACGAGGCCTGCGGCCAGAAAACCGCTCCACAGGCCCCGCGGCTCCAGCGGACGGCCGAGTGCGAGGAAGGCGAACACCGCGGCCAGTCCGGCCAGGACCGTTCCGGGGATATCGAAGCCGCCAAGCACCGAGCACAGCACGCCCGCGGCGACGGCGACCAGAGCCACGACCCAGCGCTTGCGGCCGCGCAGCAGGTCGCGGACGTCTGCCATGGCGGCGCTTGCCCCGAACAGGGCCATGCCGGCGAAGAACAGGCCGTACCTGGCCACCAGCGGGTCCTGGTAGAAGTCCGGCCCCACCGGCTGGAGGTGGTATACCAGGCGCATGATCAGGCCTGAGAAGGCGAGCACCAGCACGAAGCCGGCGCCGCTGCGGGCCACCTCGCCCAGCGTCGGCCCGGCGCGGCCTATGGCGAAGGCCGCCAGGCCTGCTGCGGGGATCAGCAGGAGCCAGCCAGCCCAGGCCGGATAGGCCACGAACAGGCGGCCGAACAGATCGGCGTAGACCACGTCCGCGCCCTTCGCCGGCAGTTCGGGCGCGCGCAGCAGGGCGTCGACGGTCGACAGCGCCTGGTCGCCCATGTGCTGCAGGCTGCCGCGGTCGAGGTTGGCGGGCGTGGAGGTCGCCGAGTGATAGTCGAACGGCCGGCCGATCAAGGCGATGTTCAGCCCCGCCACGCCCTTGTCCTTGGGGATGGTGAAGTCGGTGCCGTTGGGCATGCGGTCGTAGACCCAGCCCATCAGCGAGCTGGCCTCCGGCCGCGGCACCACGCGGCCGTAGAGCGCCATGAGCCCGGCGTTCTCGGGTCCGGTCTCGAACATGAAGGCAGGCCCGGCGCTGCCGCGCGCCTCGAGGTTGACCACCAGGCCGATGCGCCTGGCCAGCGGGTGGCGTTCGAAAAAGGCGGTTGCGCCGAAGAGGCCGATCTCCTCCCCGTCGGTGATCACCACCACGAGGTCGCGCAGGGCTGGTCCGCGCGCCCGGATCGCACGCGCGGCCTCCAGGATCGAGGCGATGCCGACGCCATCGTCGGCCGCGCCGGGCGAACCGGTGACGCTGTCGTAGTGGGCCATCATGGCGACGGCCGGGAGCGACCGGTCCCGCCCAGGCAGGACGGCGACGATGTTCTCGACGTTCGCGCCCGAGAACTCGCCATCCTCGCCGCGCAGCACGGCCTCGCGCTGGATTTCGGTGGTGAAGCCGAGCGAGGTGAGG
>DASPLD010000129.1:0-3320 GCA_035627755.1 Caulobacter sp.
GTATTTGTGGAGCGTCAGGATGAGGTCCTGGAAGGCGAGCGGTTCGGTGGTCACGGTCGGCTTTTTTCGTCCCGGGGAGAAGGCGGCGGACCCTAGACGGACAGGCTTGAGCGGGGAAGCCCCGACTCCCTTCCCTCTTCGCGGGGGAAGGGAGTCGGGGGAGCCGGTCGGATGGGGGGGCTGGTTCCGCCGATGGTCTGGCCAAAGACGAGCCAACCGGACGGGCCGGCGTTTCACCCCCATCCGTCTCGCTCCGCGAGCCACCTTCCCCCGCAAGGGGGGAAGGAATTTTAAGGGCGACCGTGCATCGTCCTCCCCATGAAGCAGATCGACCAGATGCGTCGGCGGGCCGCGCGGTATCTCGACGTGGAGGCGGTCGAGATCGCGCCGGCGACGGGAGTGTTCTCGCTCAGCTTCGACGATTTTCCGGCCAGCGCCTGGACCGAGGCCGGACCCATCCTGGCCGAGCATGGGGTCAAGGCGACCTACTATGTCTGCGGCGGTCTGTGCGGCGGCGTGAACATGGACCGGGACCAGTTCCGGGTGGAGCAGCTGCAGGCGCTGCACGCCGCGGGGCACGAGGTGGGGTGCCATACCTTCGGGCACACCAGCGCGCTGCGGATGGACCGGGAGGCGCTGCGGCTGAGCCTCGACGCCAACGCGGCCTGGGTGGCGGAGCGGCTGGAGGGGCATCGGATGACGACCTTCGCCTGGCCATTCGGGGACGCGTCGGTCGGGGCCAAGGGATTGGTGCGCGGGCGGTTCGATCTGGCGCGGGGCGTGCGCGACGGGGTCAACGCGGGGCGTGAAGACCGGGCGCTGATCAAGAGCATCGGATTGGAGAGCCGGCGGTTGCCGGGCTACGATCTCGAAGCGCTGGTGGCGGAGACGGCGGCGCGGCGCGGCTGGCTTACGGCCTATGGGCACGACGTGTCGGACCGGCCGACGGATTACGGCTGCACCCCGGACGATCTGGATCGGGTGCTGCGGCTGGCCAAGGCGGCGGGACTGGAGGTGCTGCCGGTGGCGGCGGCGTGGGAAATGGTGCGCGCCTAGGCCGCTTCGCTCATCATCTCCGTCTTGCGCGCATCGGCCCAGCGGATCAGGGCGGCGCGTGGCCAGGCCACGATCCAGGAGCGCGCGATGTATTCGCCCTTCTCGATCATGGCAGCGCGGGTCGGGGAGCTGGTCGCGGCGCGCCGGGTGTGGATCTCGCCCGGGCCCTGGTGGACCATGAAGGCGCCGTGCTTCAGCGGGTTGGTCCGCAGATAGGCGAGGCGCGGGCTGATGGTCTCCAGCGGCGGATCGTAGAACCACGACGAGCCGAGCATGCCGGCCATCTCGGGACGGCGCTTCAGGATTTCGGCGGCAGTGGCCCAGGCGCGGTCCCAGCCGGCTTCGTTGAAGTCGCCGAGTTCGCGGCTCTCGGTATGCACCTCCAGCCATGGCTTCCAGGCCTGGGCGGCGGCGTAGGCGGGGATGACGGACCAGCCCCAGCCCTCGCGTGCGTGGCGCAGCACCTGTCCGGGCCCCATGGGCGAGCTGAGGTCGATCATCTGGGTGCGGGCGCCGGGGACGCTGAGCACCAGTGAGATGCGCACGTCCTTGGCCCAGAAGTCGCGGTCGTAGGGGTCGGCGCCGGCGGTCAGGAAATCGGCGAGGCGACCGATCCATTCCGGATAGAGCTCCAGCACGGCCGTCGGCATGTCAGCGGCGGGGACGCGGGCCGGCATCTCCAGCGCCCAGATGGCGACGAGGGCGCGGCGGTGGGCGTCGGTCAGGTCGGGGCCGAAGGCGGCCTGCATGGCTTCACCGGCGCGGTGGCCGGGCTGGTCGAAATCCCAGTGCGCGGCGGAGGCGGCGGCCGCGTCGGCCGCGACGTCCTTGACGGCGTGGAGACGGGACCGGTCGTCGGGCGTGACCCGGGCCAGCACGGCCTCGAAAGCGGCGATGTGAGCGGGGGTCAGGATGTCCATGCCGCCAGGATACTGAACAGCGGTTGGCCGACCGTTAAAGGCGACGGACAAGAAAAAGGCGGCGGACCTGGAGCCCGCCGCCTTCAGATCAATCGAGGCCGATCAGTTCGGGGTCGGGGCCGGATTGGCCGGATCCTCGGTCTGGTCGACCTGGCCATCGGTCGGGTTCTGGACCGGCGGCGAGGCGGTGGTGGTCACCGCGGCCGCGGGTTGGCCATTCGGAGCGTTGACGCCGGTGGCCGGCGCCGTGGTAGCGGCGTCCTCGGCATCGCCCTGGGCGGCGGCTTCGGGGTTCAACACCTTGTCGAGGACGAAGACGCCGCCGTTGGAGGCGTCGATCTCGGCCTGGGTGACGGTGGCCCCGCCGACCATGATCGCGTCACCGGTGCCATCGAGGGTGATGTCGACGCCGCCCGCGGTGGAGATCGGACCGCGCGCGCCCTTGATCTGGTCGGTCCTCACCTCGGTGACGAGCACATGGTAAAGCATCAGATTGCGCAGTTCCTGGGCGTTGGCCGGATCGAGCAGACGGGTGCGTTCGGCTTCGGGCAGAGCCGCGAAGGCCTCATCCGTCGGAGCGAAGATGGTGATGGCCGGACGGGTGGCGAGCGTTTCCGTCAGCTGGGCCTGATCCAGCGCCTGCAGCAGGGTGGTGAACTGGCCACGCTCTTTCAGCACGTCGATGACGTTGCCGGTCGCCGCCGGAGTCTGGGCGGCGGGAGCGGCCGGCGCGGCGGCTTCGGGCGCAGTCTGGGCGAAGGCGGCCGGAGCGGCCATCAGAGCAGTCGCGGCGACAGCGGTGAACAGTGTATTGCGAATCATGAGTATCCCTCTTCTTCGTCAAGAGACCGCAAGGCGAACAGGAGCGCGGCCATGATGATGAAATCCGTCCCGGCAAAAGCGAGCGCGGGTTTCTGAGTTCCATATTGGCGACAGGCTGCGGCGAAACATCCCGCGTCTCGAGGTCATCTCAAGGCCATTCCGGGATGGACCGCACAATGGCGCCGATATCTGGCCATAAAGCTGGCGAGGCGGAACTAACCCAGATTCGTCGGGGCGATCCACCACCGGGGGTGCGTTTCGGCGAGGCGGCGGCCCGCAGCAATGGCGGCGTCGGGCGTTTCGAACAGGGCGAAAACGGTGGCGCCCGAACCGGACATGCGGACGATCCGGACCTCTGGAAGCGACGACGCGGCGGCCAGAACGTCTGCCACGGCAGGAGCGCAGCGGACGGCCGCGGTCTGCAGGTCGTTGCGCTGCGCCTGGAGCCAGTCGAGGACGGTAGCGAAGTCCCAGGCATCCGGCGGCGCCGGGCGGTCGGCGGCGGCGGGCGGGCCGAGATCA
>DASPLD010000130.1:0-9251 GCA_035627755.1 Caulobacter sp.
GTTCAAGGCTGTCGGCGTAGCGCTGCTCCAGCCCTTCCTTGGTGACCAGCCGGTCCACAACGACGTCGATGTCGTGCTTGAACTTCTTGTCGAGTTCCGGCGCATCCTCGATCGGGTACAGCGTCCCGTCGATCTTCAGCCGCTGGTAGCCCTGCTTGCGCCACTCGGCGATTTCCTTGCGGTACTCGCCCTTGCGGTCGCGGACCACCGGCGCCAGCAGGTAGATCCGCTCCCCCTCGGGCAGGGCGGTCAGCTTGTCGACCATCTGGCTGACGGTCTGGCTCTCGATGGGCAGGCCCGTGGCCGGCGAATAGGGGACGCCGACCCGCGCCCACAGCAGGCGCATGTAGTCGTGGATCTCGGTCACCGTGCCGACGGTCGACCGCGGATTGCGGCTGGTGGTCTTCTGCTCGATGGAGATGGCCGGCGACAGGCCCTCGATCAAGTCCACGTCCGGCTTGCTCATCAGCTCGAGGAACTGCCGGGCGTAGGCCGACAGGCTCTCGACGTAGCGGCGCTGGCCCTCGGCGTAGATGGTGTCGAACGCCAGCGAGCTCTTGCCCGAGCCCGACAGGCCGGTGATCACCACCAGCTCGCCACGCGGGATGTCGACGTTGACGTCCTTCAGATTGTGTTCCCGCGCGCCGCGCACGCGGATGAAGTTGAGCTGTTCAGCCATGATGTCCCGAGAACGCTTGAGGCCGGCCCGAGGGTCACGGCGCGAACGGCAATATGTAGTGCTCAGCGACCCGGATAACACAAGAACAAGATGAGAACAAACCTCGCGGGCGTGACTTGTTGCCAACCCGTGGCAGCAGGGGTCTCGCCGATCAGGCCGCCCGCACCACCGAAAAGGTGGCGTTGGCGCGCGCGCAGGGCTTGCCGTCGGCGGTGACGAAGCATTGGGCGAAGCAGATCGACTTGCCGACCTTCACGAAACCGGTCTCGAACGCCAGCCACTGCCCCTGCCGGGCCACGCCGACGTAGTCGGTGGTCATGCTCGCGGTCAGCAGGCCCGACAGCGCCCCCTCGCCGGCCTGCTCGACGCAGGACAGGCCCATGGCGTTGTCGGCCAGGGCGGCGATCAGCCCGCCATGCGCCAGCCCGCGGCTGTTCACATGCGCCTCCCCGACCCACAGGCCGAGGATCACCGCCTCGCCGGGGATGCGTCGGCTGAAGATCGGCTCCCAGGGATCGGTCAGGCCGCTTTTTCTAAAATGGGGCAGGAAGCCTTCGGGCGGTTGCATCGGTTCAGCTTTCATTTAGACCGGTCTATATAGTTTCGAAGAACGCTTGGAATCGCAAGTCATGTCCGCCAGGCCCAAACATCGCGAGGCGATCGTCGCCGCCGCCGTACGGCTCTTCCGCCGCCAGGGCTTCGCCGCCACCGGCCTGGCCCAGATCGTCGAGGCGAGCGGGGCGCCGAAGGGCTCGCTCTACCATTACTTCCCGGCCGGCAAGGCGGCGATCGGGGCGGCGGCCATCCAGGCGGCCGGGAAGAAGGTGGCGACCACCATCGCCGCCCTGCCGCGCGGCGAGCGCCCCGGCGACTTCCAGCGGGAGTACGCCCGGCTGATGGCCGGTTGGATGCGGGCCTCCGGCTATCGGGACGGCTGCCCCATCGCCGCGACGGTGCTGGAGGAGGCGGCGGATGACGACGCCATCGCGGGGGCGGCCCGGGCGGCCTTCGCCGCCTGGCGCGCGGTGCTCGCCGATCATCTGCGCGCGGCCGGACGCGATGCCGGGTCGGCTGACCGCCTGGCCCTGCTGTCGGTGACGGCCATGGAAGGCGCGCTTGTGCTGGCCCGGGCCGAGCGCGCCGACGCCCCGATCCTGGAGACCGGCGAGGCGCTCGCCGCCCTGATGGACTAGCGCCGGTCGATCCGGGCCGCGAAGCAACCCCGGCGGGCGAAATGGGCGTGCAGGTAGGCGCAGCGGTCGTCCGCCAGCAGCCGATCGATCAGCGGCTCGGCCTCGGCGCCTTCCACCACCTCCGCGTCGATCATCATGTGGTCGGCGTCGAAGGCCCGAACCGAGAGCAGCCGCCGCGCCAGGGCCGGCGGCATCTCATTCTCGAACACCGCCGCCTCTCCAGCGGCCTCGCGCACGAAGATGGCGTGGCGAGAGCGATAGGGGGTGTCGGCGTCCTGGTGCTCGTAGTTGAGCAGCAGCACCGTCTCCCCCACCTCGGCGTCGTCGAGGGTGATGCGGCAGGGGGCGGCAGGCCGGGTCTCGACGGTGTGGCGGACCACGCCCCGGGCGGCCAGCACCTCGTCGGGGAGGCCGAACAGGGGGCTGAAGAGCTCGGCGGACAGGCCGGTGACTCGAAAGGACATGGCGGGTCTCCTTGAAGCGTTCGACGCCCTGGTTGCCCCCGCTAGCGGCCGCCGAAACTCCGGCGCTTGCTTGGCAATCGTTTGCGCCCGCCGCTCGCCGACCCTATATCGCCGCCACAGCCGGCATCGGGCCGCAGGCCATGGAGAGCGCCTTGATCATCGCGACGGATCCCCGCTTCGCCCCCAGCGTCTCCTCCGCCGTGAGCTCCCATGCCCGCCCTGATCACCCTGGATTCCGTTTCCGCCGCCACCCCTGACGGCCGCGTCCTCTTCGAAAATCTCACCCTGGCCATCGGGCACGAACGCACCGGCCTGATCGGGCGCAACGGGGTCGGCAAGACCACCCTGCTGCGTCTGCTGGCCGGCGAGGCGGCTCCGCGCGCCGGCGAGGTGACCATCCGCGGCCGCGTCGCCACCCTGCGCCAGGACCCCGTCCGGACCCCCGGTGATCGCCTGGCCGAGCTGCTCGGCGTCGGTCCCGAACTCGACCGGCTGGCGCGTATCGAGCGCGGGGAGGGGCGCGACGACGACTTCGCCAACGCCGACTGGGCCTTGCCGGCCCGCCTGGAAGCCGCCCTCACCGAGGTCGGGCTCGACGGGCTCGACCCGGAACGACCGGCAATCTCGCTGAGCGGCGGCCAGGCGACCCGCGCCGCCCTGGCCGCCCTGCTGCTGGCCCAGCCGGACGTCATCCTGCTGGACGAGCCGACCAACAACCTGGATGCCGGGGCCCGGGGCCTGGTCGCCGAGGTCTTGCGGCGCTGGCGCGGCGGGGCGGTGGTGGTCAGCCACGACCGGGCGTTGCTGGAAACCATGGATCGGATCGTCGAGCTCTCCAGCCTCGGCGCCGAGGTCTACGGCGGCGGCTGGTCTCTCTTCGCCGAGCGCAAGGCCCAGGATGCCGCCGCCGCCGAGCGCGACCTCGCCGCCGCCCAGCGCGAGACCCAGCGCGTCCAGCGCGAGGTCCAGGCCGCCCGTGAACGCCAGGACCGGCGCGACGCCGCCGGCCGCAGGTTCGCCGCCAGGAAGAGCGAGCCCAAGATCCTGCTCGGGGCCATGGCCGAGCGCGCCGAGAACAGCGGCGGCCGCGGCGACCGCCTCGCCGAGCGTCGGCGCGAAGCCGCTGGCGAGCTGCTGTCGGAGGCCGAGGCGCGAGTCGAACGCACCCGCGCCCTCGCCTTCGACCTGCCGCCCAGCGGCCTGCCCGCCGGCCGTCTGGTGCTCGAAGTGGACGATGCCGCCTTCGCCTGGCCTGGGCAGCCGCCGCTGTTCGAGCATGTCGCCCTGCGCATCGCCGGTCCGCAGCGGATCGCCGTCACCGGTCCCAACGGCTCGGGCAAGTCCACACTGATCCGCATCGCCGCCGGCGAGCTGGAACCCTCGGCCGGAACCGTCCGCCGCGGCGTTCCGGCCGTAATGCTCGACCAGCGGGCGGCCGTCCTGCGCGACGAGGCGACCATCCTGGAGAATTTCCGCCGTCTGAATCCCGCCTCGGACCGCAACCGCGCCCAGGCCGCCCTGGCCCGCTTCCTGTTCCGCAACACCGCCGCCGACCAGACGGTGGGCTCCCTCAGCGGCGGCGAGCGCCTGCGGGCGGCGCTGGCCTGCGTGCTGGCCGGCGACCGACCGCCACAGCTGCTGATCCTCGACGAGCCCACCAACCATCTCGACCTGGCCTCGGTCCAGGCCATCGAGGCGGCCTTGGCCGGCTACGACGGGGCCCTGCTGCTGGTCAGCCACGACGAGGCCTTCCTGGACGCGGTCGGGCTCGACGGCCGGGTGGAGCTGGCGCCACCCGGCTGACGGGCAAATCGCCGCCGCGCCTCGCCGCCGGCGCGCATGCTCTGTCGCCCCTCGCCGGCCCGTGTTACGCGACGCCGGGGACGGGCGAAGCGGGCGGGGATTCGCCCGCGGAAGCCCTGCCGCATCGCTGCCACAGGACGGCGCCAGGTTCGGGGCCGAATCCGCCAGCCAGGGGGCTCGAGTTGACTGTCGTTGATCGCGTTTCGCCATTCCCGGGGGAGACCGGACGCTAGCTCGATGAAGACCTTGGCGCTCCTCTCCCGCAAGGGCGGCACCGGCAAGACCACGGTGTCCCTGCACCTGGCCGTCGCGGCCTGGCTGGGCGGGCGCGGGGTCCTGCTGGCCGACTGCGACCGCCAGGGCTCGGCCGCCGAATGGCGGCGGGAGCGGCGGATCGGCGGCCCGGTGGTGTTCGGCGCCAAGTCGGCCGCCCTGTTCGCCACCCAGCAGGCCGCTCGGCGGGCGGGCCGCGACCTGATGATCATCGACACCAGCCCCAGCGGCAGCGAGGAGCTGGCCGACGCGGTCCGCTGCGCCGACTTCTGCCTGATCGTGCTCCGGCCGAGCTTCCTCGACGTGCGGGCGGTGCGCGAGACCGCCGAGCTGGTCACCCGCTTCGGCAAGCCGGGGGCGTTCGTGATCAACCAGGCCCCGCCGCGCCGGGCCGGCCGCGAAATGGCCTGTGTCGGCGACACGGTGGCTCAACTGACCGGCATGGGCCGTCCCGTCCTGCCCATTGGCCTGCGCGCCCGCATCGCCTACCAGCAGGCGCTGGCCCAGGGCCTATCCGTCCAGGAAGCCGCCCCCGGCAGCGCCGCGGCCCAGGAGATCGCCGGCCTCTGGCGGGCGGTGGAGGAGCAGCTGTGGCCGGCGCCGACCATGGTGGAAGTGGCGGTCTGACGCCGACCGGCTTCGAACCCTTCCTGGGCGCCGGCTCGACCGCGGACCGTACCGGTGACGGAGACGGGACTAGGCGCTCCTGTTCAGCGTCACCGCCCGCGCATCGGCCCCGACTGCCGTCGCGCCCGGCCCATAGCCGGTTCCGGCGCCGCGCTGGCTGACCACCTCTTCGGCGATCGCCTTGACCAGGCCCTCGGTTACCGTCTTGGCGGCCTCCAAGGCCCGGCCCTGTCGGGCCAGCACCGCATCGAAAGCCTCGGTCGCCCGCATCAGCGCCACGCGCCGGTCCAGGGCCGCCCCCTCGATCAGCGCCGGCCGCGCCCGGATGCGGGCCGACTCGTGGCGGTAGAGGTTGGCCAGGCGGGAGGTCTCCTCCAGCTGGCCGGCGGCGTCCTGCGGCCGGCGGCGCTCGAAGGCGTTGGCCTGGTCGGCAATCAGGTCAGTCAGCCGTTCGGTGAGGATGATCAGCTGGTCGACCCGGTCGGCCGCGTCGCGGGCGTCAAGCGCCATGGGGAACCTCTTCCTGCAATCCCTGGAGTTTCAGCATCTCGCGCTCCACCGGGCCGGCCAGGCCGATCCCTCCGGCGCGCGACACCTGCTTGGCGACGGCGTCGGTGAAGAACGATTTGAACATCGCCTCTCCCTCGCCGCCGCCGAACGGGGCCTCGGCGCCCACGTCCTTGAACATCTGGGCCAGCATCACCGACAGGAAGCTGGCCTCGTAGGCCTGGGCGGTCTCCTTGACCTTGGCGCGCGCCAGTGTCCTGGCCTGGCCCTGGGCCAGCAGCACGTCGACGGGCGGGGCGATGGCGGCGGTCACACCCATCACATCACCTCGATGTCAGCCTGCAGCGCGCCCGCCGCCTTGATCGCCTGCAGGATGGAGATCATGTCGCGCGGGGTGACCCCAAGGGCATTGAGGCCGGCTACCAGGCTGGACAGCGACGCGCCGCTCTTGAGGGTTATCAGCCGCCGGCCCTTCTCCTCCTCCACGTCCACGCTCGACTGCGGGACGGTGGTGGTCTGGCCGCGGCTGAATGGGGCCAGTTGGCTGACGGCGGGGGTCTCCTGCACCGAGATGGTCAGGTTGCCCTGCGCGATGGCCACGGTGGAGATCTTGACGTTCTCCCCCATGACGATGACCCCGGCCACCTCGTCGATGACCACCTTGGCCCCGTAGTCGGGCTCGACGACCATCCCCTCTACGGCGGTGACGAAGGCCATGATCGACGCGCCCTGCGGCGGGCGCAGGGTGACGATGGTCGGGTTGTCGGCGTAGGCGGTTCCCGGGTACTTGGCGTTGATCACGTCGGCGATCCGCCGGGCGGTGGTGAAGTCCGGATTGCGCAGGGTCAGGCGGACCTGGCCCATGTCGGCCATCCTGAAGCCGAGCTCCCGCTCGATGACAGCCCCGCCGGCGATGCGGCCGGCGGTCGGCACGCCCTTGGTCACCGACGAGCCCGAGGCCCCCGACGCCGAGATGGAGCCGGTCTGCACCGTGCCCTGGGCGACGGCGTAGGCCTGGCCGTCGGCCCCCATCAGGGTGGTGACGAGCAAGGTGCCGCCCATCAGGCTCTTGGCGTCGCCCATGGAGCTGACCGTCACGTCGATCGGGGTGCCCGCCGCGGCGAAGGGCGGCAGCTTGGCGGTGACCATCACCGCCGCCACGTTCTTGGAGTTGAGGTTGGCGTCGCGGATATTGACGCCGAGCCGCTCCAGCATCGCCTCCTGGCTCTGCCGGGCCTGGGGCGTGTTGCGCAGATTGTCGCCGGTGCCGTTGAGGCCGACCACCAGGCCGTAGCCGACCAGGGCGTTCTCGCGCACCCCCTCGACCTCGACGATGTCCTTGATGCGCGAACCGGCAAGGGCCTCGCCGCCGAGGAGCGGGGCGAAGGCCAGGGCCAGGGCCAGGATCGCTGAGGAAATCGGACGCTGCATGAAACTCCACCCGGTGCGCAATTCGCCCAGGGGCGTGCGAGAACCGGGCCAGAATGCTTTGTTAAATGAAATCAATAAAATAGAGGTGCGCGCGGTCAGGTCGCGGCAGAAATTGCCCGGCATTAACCATACCGCAAAGCTGTGGCCCGAGATTCGGTCGCGAAGCATCGGAAGGGTTGTCGATGAAGGTCGGGGGTTCCAGCGGGGTGACGCCGAACGGGGGGACGGGGCGTACGCGCGCCGCCTCCGGGGGCGGCTTCAGCCTGCCAGGCGCCGGCCAAGCCGGCGCCGCCTCCGCGGCGGCCCGCGCCCAGGGCATGACCGGCGTCGCCTCGCTCGACGCCCTGCTGGCCCTGCAGGCGGCGGAGGGGCCGCTGGAGCGCCGCCGCCGGGCGGTCGGCCGGGCCGGCCGGATCCTCGACGTCCTGGACGACCTCAAGCTGGCAGTGCTGGACGGTGAGGTCAGCGGCGGCCACCTCGACAGGCTGCTGCGCGCGGTCCGAGACCAGCGCCAGGGGACCGAGGACGCGCGCCTGGAAGCGCTGCTGGACGAGATCGAGACGAGGGCGGCGGTCGAGCTGGCCAAGCTGGAACGAGCGAAGATTGCGGCATGAACGCGCGTTGAACGCGAGCTTCATTGTTTGCCGTACCGCTTTTGCTATAAGGCCTCGCTCGCTGTGAGCGGGGTAGTGGGGCGTGAGGCGTCAATGCAGACGGCTACGGTTCTAAAAGTGAGAGAGGACTACCGTCCTTCCGAGGATGAGGAGTTCATGAACGAGCGTCAGCTCGAGTATTTCCGCAACAAGCTGCTCGCCTGGAAAGAGGACATCCTCCGCGAATCTCGCGAGACGGTGGCCATTCTCCAGAAGGAGACCGAAAACCATCCCGACCTGGCCGATCGCGCCACCTCGGAAACGGATCGGGCTCTTGAGTTGCGTACGCGGGATCGCCAGCGGAAGCTGATTTCCAAGATCGACGAAGCCCTTCGTCGCATCGAGGACGGCTCCTACGGCTACTGCGAGGAAACCGGCGAACCCATCGGACTGGCGCGTCTCGACGCCCGTCCGGTCGCCACCCTCAGCCTGGAGGCCCAGGAGCGGCACGAGCGCCGCGAACGGGTCCACCGGGACGACTAGCCATTACCCGCCGGGTCATTGACCCGGCGGTTTCGCTTCGACAGGCTTCCGCAACTTGGGAGCTCCGCATGTCCGACGAAGCCCGACGACAGGGCCACCTGGCCGTCCTCGAACGCTATCGCGACGCCTGGACGGGCGGCGACTTCGCCGGCCTGATCGGCCTCTACGCCGACGACTTCATCCTGCACTGGAACGGCGACAACCCCCTCGCGGGGACTCACGTCGGCAAGGCCGCCGCCGTCGGCGCACTGATGGAATTCACCCGCCGGACCGACCGCAGGCTGGTTTCGGTGACCAACATCATGGCCGACGCCGACAAGGGGATCATGATCGCCCGCGAAAGCCTGGCCGGGCGCGAGGTGGAGCGGGTCCTCATCTACAGAACCGACGGAGAGAAGATGCTGGAATGCTGGGTGCTCGACGCCGACCAGCCCTATATCGACAGCCTGCTGAAAGCTTGACTTCCAGGCCCTGAAGGACGACCTACCCCGGCTTCTTCAGGGATAAGACTAAATGACCGTCAAGGTCCGCTTTGCCCCGTCGCCGACGGGTCGCATCCACGTCGGAAACATCCGCGCCGCCATCGTCAACTGGCTGTTCGCCCGGGGGAAGGGCGGCAGGTTCGTGCTGCGCATCGACGACACCGACCTGGCGCGGTCGACCAAGGAATACGAGGACGGCATCGAGGCCGACCTGACCTGGCTCGGCCTGACCTGGGACGAGCGCTACAACCAGTCCAGGCGGTTCGACCTCTACCACCGGGCGATGGAGACCCTGAAGGCCGCCGGCCGGCTCTACCCCTGCTACGAGACCCAGGAAGAACTCGACCGCCGCCGCAAGGTGCAGCTGTCGCGCGGCCAGCCGCCCATCTACGACCGCGCGGCCCTGAAGCTGACGCCCGCGGAGGTCGCCGCCTACGAGGCCGAGGGCCGCAGGCCGCACTGGCGGTTCAAGCTCGACGGCAAGCGGGTGAAGTGGACCGACCTGGTGCGCGGGGAGTGCGACGTCGACACCGCCTCGATGTCCGACCCGGTGCTGATCCGGGAGGACGGCGCCTTCCTCTACACCCTGCCCTCGGTGGTGGACGACATCGACATGGGCATCACTCACGTGGTGCGCGGGGAGGACCACACCACCA